>CAZEBQ010000001.1:0-66094 GCA_964510295.1 uncultured Anaerolineales bacterium
TCCATTGCATGCCCAGGTTATTTGAGAACTCCAGCATGTTCAGCCGCACGCCGTGTGCCAGCAACGCCACCACCGACAGGGCAACGTTCATGCCGTGACCGATCACCAGAACCGGGATGCCCGCCGGAAACGGGAGACCGGCGGCCATGTCGTTGAACGCGACGGCCAGGGCGGTGCTGGCCACGGCGAGGGCCATCAGCCGGACGTAACTGATCGTGTCACCCAGCGTTCCGAGCGCCGAGAGGGGGAAGCCGGCCACACCGGCGCCGAGTTTGCCCAGCACGGCGAGCGGGGTGAGCGGTCCCCAGGTTGTCGCGGAAAAAAGAACCGTCATCGGCCCGCCGACGATCAACAGGTACGGGTACGCCGTGCCGGTGAACGGGTCTTCGAGTAGCAGCATCTTCACGACGCCGTACATGCCCCATAGGAAGACGGCCCATCCGATCTCGCCGAGGAACCTGGGTTTGGGGAAGTTGTCCTTGGCCCGCCACAAATGAGCGGCGCTGAGATGGATCGCCGCCAGGATGAAACTCACCCGCATCAGGAAATCCATGTTCTGCTTCAGCGTGTTGACGGTGACAAGGGGGCGATCCAGGCCCATCCAGCCGCTGATGTTGAATCCGAAGAAACTGGCCGTCAGGATGCCCCAGACCAGCGACAGGATGCCGATAACCAGGACCAGTTGACCCAGCAGTCCGGCACCGGCCGCCTTCATCTTCTTGTAGAGCAGGGCCGGCGGCACAAGATACAACAGGCCGTACCCCGCGTCGGAGATCATGATGGCCGAGAAGATGGGCAGGGCGATCATGAAGGCGGCGGCTACGTCGAACTCGCGGTAGCCGGGCACCGTGCCGAGGACCTCAAAGAGACCCTTCATGGGCTTGGCCCAGCGCGGGTACTTGATGAGGGTGGGGGGCTCGTCGTCGTCGGCGATGGGGGCGGTTTCGACGCCCGCCTCGACGCCGGCGCCGGCGAGATCCGAGGCAAGGGCCGCCACCTTCTCCTCGGGCACCCAGCCCTGGAGGGCGTAGAGACGGTCGTCGTCCAACGCGCTTCGGGTGGCGACCGTCCACTCGATCTGTTCCTTCAGCCTCGCACGCTCGCGGTGGAGCGCGCCGACCAGGTGCGCGAGGGCGGCCAGCCGCACGGCGTCGGCCTTCAGGGCCGCGTCAACCTCTTTGGCTTCGGCCCGGATCGACGGCCGGTCGCGCGCCGGCAGCGGAACGGGCTCGGCGCTGTCGGGCATCTCGGCTTCGCCGCCGCGCCGGATGACGGCCACCAGGACGCGTTTGCCGTGCCACGGGGCGATCGGGTCAACGCATTCGGCCTGGATGGCGCCGAGGTCGGCAGGCGGGAGGGCGAAGAAGGCGAGGTCGATGCCGGCCTCGCGGAGGGCGGCGAACTGCTCCAACCGCACGTCGCCCCAGGGGGCGAGTTGCTCCAGTTGCCGGTACAGCGCGGTGAGACGGGCGGTCCGTTCGGCGGCGTTGCGCTGGATGCCGAGGACGTCGGCGGCGGCGTCGGCCGGTGAGATGTCGGGCGCCTCGCCCGCCGCCGGCGTGCCTTCGAGAATCTGAATGGCCCGGCCGAAACGGTCGAGGGCGGCGGTCGTCTCGGCGTCGGCCACGGCGCGGGCGGCGTCGACGGGTTTGAGGTGGACGACGCCGAGGTCGCGCAAGGTCGCGAGGAGCCGATCGCGGTCGGCCTTTCGAGCCACGACGTAGATCTTGCTCATGGTGACGATCATGGCTCGGCGGCCTCCTCGGTGAGGCCGGCGGCGGGGACGAGGACTTCGCGCGGGTCGGCGGCGGATTCCGACTCGCTGATCTTGCCCTTGGCGATCTTGGCCCGTCCGACGGCAGCCGTCATCTCGTCGCCCAGGTGAATGCGGATGCGGCGAATGTTCTCGCGGGCCGAGGGTATCTTGACCTTATCGAAGAGGTTGACTCGCTGGATGATCTTCACCAGTTCCCGGTGCAGGCGGTCGTACTGTTGATCGAGGACGTCGCGTTCGGCCTGGCGGCGGTTGACTTCCCGGAGGTCGAGCAGGGCCCGGTCCACCCACGCGGGGGTCGAGAACAGGCTGTACGTCGGCTGCGGAAAGACCACGTCTTCGAGGACCGGGATGGTCACGCCCGCGACGTTGGCGGTGGTGGTTCGGATCTCCTGCGGCCGGGCGGCCGTCTCGACGTCGACGCCGGCCCGATCGGCCAGAACCGCCCGGTAGGCGTCGAAGGTGCGGCGTGCGGCATCGGCGGCGTCACGGGCGGCGTGCCGTTTCTTCGTCACGTCGCGGACGGTTGCCTGCAACTGCTGCTGCTTCAGTTTCAGCATGGGCAGGTACCGCTCGAACCGCGCGAGCGCTTCGCGCTGTCGCTTAAGTTCCGGGCGCGTCAGTTTGAGTTTACGTTGTACCATGGTCACACGATTTCGGATTTCGGATTGCGGATTTCGGATTGGCGCTAATCCGAAATCCCAAATCCGCAATCAGGCAGCCGCAGGCTGCTTCGGCCAGTGGTTTTCGATAATCGTCCGGCGGATGCCGGTCTCGGCCGGGTCGAAGCAGTCGGCCAGAATGGCCCAGCACCGGTCGAGGGCCTCTTCGAGCGGGATATTGACGGCCAAGTCCATGATCTGCTGCTCGAAGCGTTCGCCGTACTTGAGGAGTTTGCCGTCCCAGGCGGACATCTCGAAGCCCATGTCGCGTTTTTCACGGCTCTCGCGGCAGAGGGCGTACAGTTGGATGCACGCGTTCATGATGGCCCGATGGTCGTCGCGGGTGTCGCCGTTGACCTGCTGTTTGAGGCGCGACAGGCTGCCGAACGGTTCGATCCACTTGTTCCGCAGGTAGAACTGGCCTTCGGTGATGTAGCCGGTGTTGTCGGGCACAGGGTGCGTCACGTCGTCGCCCGGCATGGTGGTGCACGCGAGGACGGTCATGCTGCCGGCGCCGTCGAAGTCGACGGCCTTCTCGTAGCGGCGGGCAAGTTGCGTGTAGAGGTCGCCGGGATAGCCGCGGTTCGACGGGATCTGTTCCATCGTGATGGCGATCTCTTTGAGGGCGTCGGCGAAGGCGGTCATGTCCGTCAGGAGCGTCAGCACGCGCTTGCCCTGCAGGGCGAAACTCTCGCCCACCGCCAGGCACATGTCGGGCACCAGCAGGCACTCGACGACCGGGTCGGCCGCCGTGTGGATGAACAGGATGGTGCGGCCGAGGACGCCGCCCTCCTCGAAGGCGCGGCGGAACTGGAGGTAGTCGTCGTGGCGCAGGCCCATCCCGCCCAGGATGATGACGTCGGCGTTGGCCTGGAGCCCCACGCGGGCGAGGAGTTCGTTGTACGGCTCGCCGGGAACGGAGAAGATGGGCAGTTTCTGCGACTCGACGAGCGAGTTGAAAATGTCGATCATCGGGATGCCGGTCCGGATCATCTGATCGGGCCGCCGACGCTTGGTGGGGTTGACGGCCGGTCCGCCGATGTCCACCGGCTCGGCTTCCACCTCGGGCCGGCCGTCGCGGGGGCGGCCGGCACCGTCGAAGATGCGCCCGAGCAGACCGTCGGCGAAGGCCACCTGCATCGGCCGACCGAGGAACCGGACGCGGTCGCCCGTCGAGACGCCTTGCGTGCCGCCGAAGACCTGGAGCGAAACCTGGTCGGTCTCGAGGCGGATCACCGAGGCGAGCGACGTACCCGACTTGCCCGTCACGACCGCCAGTTCATCGTATCCGATGCCCTCGGCGCTGACGGTGACGACGTTGCCGCTGATCCGCGTGATCTGATCGTAGTACTTTCTCATAGCGTTCGATTCCTCTGCGACCTCGACAAAGCCAGTCCGTCGAATGTCGAAGGCCAAATGCTCAAGGGTGGCTTCGCCGCGCAGGCCCTGTTGCCGGCCGGTCCTGTCTGTTTCGTGTTCTTCCGCGCATGCGGCATTTGGCATTTATCATTGTTCATTCGTCATTCGCGACAGCCTGGAGTTCCGCGTCGGCGTCCTGTTCGGTCGATGTTCCCTCCGCCTTCTGCGGTGCGTCGACGCCTTTCGTGGCGAGGAACCGGTCGATCTCGGCCTCGATCTGGCGGAACTCCTCGCTGTCCATGGCGGCGAAGTTCCAGTTGCGGTAGAGGTCCTGGCCCTTGACGAGGCTGCGACGGGCCGTGTCCTTGTCGTCGAACTCGAAGTCGAGGTCGATGAACTCCAGGATCTTGTCGAAGACGCACTGCTGCCGCTCGGCCGACGTGGCGGCGTCCACCGGGTCGAAGGCGTTTTGCTGAAGGTACACGTTGTCGAAGAACTCGGCCTTCAGCATGACGAGAAAATCGTCGATGCTTGTGCCTTCCTCGCCGACGACCGCCATCATCTGCTTCACGTCGTTGCCGTGGCGCAGCAGGCGGCTGACGCGGGTGGTCTTCTCGGCGTCGATGATGCCAGCGTACTTGGACCACGAGTCGAGCGGGTCGATGGCGGGGTAGCGGCGGGCATCGGCCCGGGCCTGGCTCAGACCGTGGAACGCACCGACGACCTTCAGGGTGCCCTGCGTGACGGGTTCCTCGAAGTTGCCACCCGCCGGGCTGACGGTTCCGCCGATCGTGACGGAGCCGATGCGGCCGTCGGTCAGTTCAACCGCGCCGGCACGCTCGTAGAAACTGGCGATGCGGCTCTCGAGGTACGCCGGAAAGGCTTCTTCGCCGGGGATCTCTTCCAGGCGGCCCGAGACCTCGCGCAGCGCCTGGGCCCAGCGGCTGGTCGAGTCGGCCAGCAGCAGCACGTTCAGGCCCATCTGCCGGTAGTACTCGGCCAGCGTGGTGGCGGTGTAGACCGACGCCTCTCGTGCGGCCACGGGCATGGCGCTGGTGTTGCAGATGATGATAGTCCGTTCCATGAGCGATCGGCCGGTGCGCGGGTCCTGGAGTTCGGGGAACTCGCGGATCGTCTCGACCACTTCGCCCGCCCGCTCGCCGCAGGCCGCAACAATCACGATGTCTACCTGGGCGTACCGCGACGTGATCTGCTGGAGCACGGTCTTGCCGGCGCCGAACGGGCCGGGAATGCAGTACGTGCCGCCCCGGACGACCGGGAACATCGAATCGATGATCCGGACCTGGGTGACGAGCGGCTCGGAGGGCATGAGGCGGCGCCGGGAGACGTTCAGGGCACGCTTCACGGGCCACGTTTGCGTCATGGTGACGGGATGTTCGCTACCCGCCTCGTCCGCGAGGACGGCGATCTCGTCTTCGATTGTGTAGTCGCCGGGGTCGGCGATGCGGGCGACTTTCAGGTCGCCCGTCGCATTGAACGGCGCCATGATCTGATGCTCGAAGAGGCCTTCAGGGACCGTGCCCAGCGTATCGGCCGCCCGAACGGTCGCGCCCGCCTCGACCTTGGGTGTGAACGGCCACGTCTTGTCTGTCGCCAGAGCGTCGATGTAGACGCCGGGCTTCAGGAAGAAGCCTTCCTGCTCGGCGAGTTGGTACAACGGGTTCTGGAGACCGTCGTAGACCTGCCCGAGCAGGCCGGGACCGAGGGTGACCGAGAGCATCTCCTCCCGGAACTCGACCACGTCGCCGACCTTCAGGCCGCGCGTCTCCTCGAACACCTGGAGGTCGGCCAGCCGGCCGCGGATGCGAATCACCTCCGAAAGGAGCCTGGCCCCGTCGCCGCGACAACAGTAGCCGACGGAGTTCTGCACGACCCGGCCGGTGGTCTCGGCGATGACCATGTTTCCGAAGACGGCTACGATTCGTCCGTTCAAGATTCTTGTCCTCTTGCTCGTTGCCTGGCGACGCCCCCGGCGTATTCAGCGGGGGGTGAATAGACGGTTTGTCGCGATCACGGTTCCTCGGCCGCGGGCTTGCTGAGGCGGTGCCATCGGATGAGGAGCATGAGTCTGGCGGCGTAGGCGGCCAGTTCGTCGTCGCTGAAAGAGAACCACGCGTCGTGCTCGTTCAGCCACCGCCAACGGGCCGTGTCCAGGATGCGCGTGCCCTCGAGCGGGTTCTTGGCGCCGGCCCAGTGGCCTAGCAGATCTGCGAAGTCCTCTTCGGCGTCGCCGAGTTCCGGCGCGACGCGGTAGTCGTCCGGGTCGAGGTTGAGCGTCTCGGCCCGCCTGGCCGCCAGGGCGTTGCGCAGGGCAACCTCGTGGCCGACCCACGCCGCGAGGAACCTGCTCCCCCGCCGGCGCGCCACGGCATCCGCATGGCGAAAGTAGGCTTCCCAGACGGCGTCGGATGCGATTGGCACCGTCTCATCGCCCTTGGCCGGGGCGAGGTACGCCGGTAGCGGCTTCTCGTCGCGGACCTGGGCGGCGGTCAGCAAGGCCGGTTCGGCGTCCCGGCTTTCGCCGGTCAGTGCGGCGTCGCGCTGGAGAAGATCGTCGCCGAGCAAGATCGCGTCAACCAACGTTCGCGCCGTGGCACCGTGGCTGACCTGTTCCCGCAAGGCGGCGAGCGAGAGCGGCGGCTCAGAACCCAGGTCCGCCAGAGACGGCAGCGCGCTGGCCAGGTAGTAGTTCTCTGATGCCATCTCGGCGTCCTACGCCGTGGGTTGCGTCACGGCCCGGTTGAGCATCTCGCGGAGACTCGGATTCACAAGTTCCGAAAGCGCCTCGACCACCGAGGCGAGCGTAACCTCGATGTTGGCGCCTTCAATCTCGTACTCGAACCCGGCTTCGGCGAGCGTTCCTTTCAGGTCGATCGACACGTCGCCGCTCTCCGCCTTCTCGTGCAGATGGGCGAGCGCCCACTGGGTCAATTGGTGTTGCATGTCGGGCGCCACGTTAATCTTCATGAGGATGCGACCGTCGAGGTCGGCCTGGACGTACTGCATGACGATGTCGTGCAGCAGGTGTTTGAGGAATTCGGGATCGCCCAGGTGAGGTTCCGCCCCGGCAGCGAGGGTGGCACGGACCGCCTGCGTCAGGGCGTCGCGCAGACGCAGCGTGGTGTCCCGGGCCGCCAACTGGAGGTCGGTCTTGGATTTCTCCAGGGCGCTGGCTGCCTCGGCTTCGGCGGCCTCGACAATCCTGCGGGCATTGGCCTCGGCCTCGGCGACGATGCGCTCGGCCTTGTCATTGGTGTCGGCAAGGAGCCTGTCGGCGGCGTCCTTGCCGGCCTGGACGCCCTCCTGCTGGAGTTTGGCGACGAACGATTCGATGGATTCGGCCATGTCGGCCTCCGTTGATGCGCTGGGCTTATCCTATAATAATCGTCTTCTGCCGGGGTCACCTTGAGGGACGTTTCGGCCTGTTCGTGCGGCGTGGCTTGGCGGTGCGCCGGGGTTTTGGGAGTGTCCGGATGACAGCGGCGGTCATCCCAAGCGCCGACCCGCACGAAGCGGCGGTCAAGCGGGATGCCGTTTCCCCCACCCCCGTCACATGCCCCGCCCTCGGCGTCAGTCGCATCTGCCGAAGCCCCCGGGGCCGGGATTCAATACCACCATCGGCGATTCATGTCAAGCAAGACCGACAATTTCAGGCGCAAGCGTGTGTGGCGACGACGCGCGGGCCGTGACGCCGCCGGCCGCCTTGCCGCCCTCGATTCGCACGACGGCGCCCGTTTCCCGTTTGAGCATTCCGAAGCCACCCCGTCTGAAGCCGGTCTCACCTGAGCGACCGGACCTTGGTTGCCTGTCGCAGGACCACGCTGTACGGCGCGTGCACGTTGAGCCGCAGGTTGAGGAACCGGCCGAGCGGCCCGTCGGAGGTCAGGATAATGTGTCGCGACGTCGGCGTCTTGATCCCCGGCATGGCGCTCTGATGGCCCGTGACGAGAATCTCGGCGTCGACGCTCCTGGCGAACTCGTCGGCGGCCGCCTGATCGTGATTGCGTCCCCAGACCAGGGCGTAGACGCTGCCGCCCGGCAGGTAATCGTCCATCGTCAGCGACCGCTCGAAGACGGTGTAGTCGAAGTGCGGCAGGGCGTCGCCCTGAGGCGTGGAGTGGCTGATGAGGACGCCGGTCGGCGTCCGGACGGCAAGCGGCAGGGCCGACAGGAACCGCCGGTACGCCCCGTGGACCTCCGGCCAGGCCGGGCCGTAGGCGTTCTCAATGCCTTTCCAGAAGGGCGAGGTGACGTTGCGGCCGCCCTTCGAGACGATGGACCCGAGGATTTCACACAGGTCGTGGTTCGACAGCACCATCTGGACCTGCGATTTGTGCCGGCACTTCAGAGCCGCTGCCTCCTCGAGCAGCCGGAAACTCACCTCGCCGCCCCCCTCGTCCGTCGGCCCGCCGTGGATCAGTTCCTGGAGAATCAGGTAGCGGTCCTTGTGCAGGTGGAGTGCCGACCACTCGACGACTTGGTCGAAATTGTCGCGGTCGCCGTGCAGGTCGCCCAGGACCACCATGTCGCCCTTCTCGGGAAGACGGACAATGTTGCCGCGCCGCAACGGGTCGCGCCGCATCAGGATCGCCGCGCGGTCCATGCGGTCCACGATCTGGCCGATACCCGGGTGGGCGTTGCCGAGGTGGATGTCCCAATCGTTCTGACCGTCCTGGGGCTGCGTCACCGCGGTACTCCTCGGCACAGCGTGCGGCTGCTGGAACCACCACGCTACGTGGCCTTGTGTGCCCGCCTGGTTGCCTTCCGCGGCCACCGGGAAGCATCGCCACGACCATTCGCCGCGCCCTGCGAAGGCCGCCGCGCCCAAAGCAGCGCACTACGCCTAATCCTACAACGCTACTTCGCCTTCTTGTCCGCCTGGTGGCCTTCCCAGGCCACCAGGAACAGGCATAAACTGCGTTCGCGGCGGCCTGGGAAGGCCGCCGCGCGGAACGTAGCGTCGTAGTACTAACGGCCCGGCCGCGTCTGAAGGTGACGTTTCAGACGGACCGCCCTCAAATCCATCAGGAACGCCTCCAGCGGGAACAGGCGTCCGGGACACTTCGTGTTCTTGAGTTCGCCGTGGCCGACGACGTTGCCGGGCCCGATGTCGTAACGGTTGCCGAGGGCCAGCACGAGCATCTCGAGAGAGGCCATCTGGGCAGGGGTCGGCGGCGCCAACTCAAAATTGCCGACCAGGCAGATGCCGATCCCCTCCCGGTTGAACTCAGGATGGTGCGACACCTTGGCGTGAGCGCCCGGGCGCTGCTCGATCCATCGCTCGGTCGGGGTAATCTTGCCATCGGCGGTGCCCGGCGCGCGGCCGTTGTTGATGACGAAGTGGTAGCCGACTCCCTCGAACCCCTTGCCAATGTGGTTGTGTTTAATGGCATTGAGCGTTGCCGACGGCGTGGCCGTGTGGTGGACCACGATGTACTGCCATGTCCGGTTCGGCGCCATACCGGCGGGCCAGATGAGCGTCTGGATGGCCGAGGCGTCCGGCAGAACCTCGCCTTGGGGCGGTGGACGCTTCTCGATCATGTGAACCGAGGCGGCCCAACAGGCCAAGGCGGCCACCGTCATGGCGACGGCCAGCAGCCCCCAGACCTTCAGCATCCGGGCCACGTCTATTCTCGCGGGCGCCGGGGGAGGCACGACCGTCTGTGGGTTGTCCGTCATGGCACGCTCACTTCATCGGTGCAGGTCGCAGCCGCCGGCCACCCTATTATAGTTCCACCCCGCCGGGCCGTCCAGACAGGATTCGTCGTGGACTTGTGGCGCCCGGTGTGCGATGGATATGATGTGCGGTCCCGGACGGCCGGCGATCAAGACGCCGGCCCCGTGCAGTCGTACAACTACAGACCCGACGTGCAACCGGCCGAGATAAGGGTGTGAACGTGCTTTGGCGGAAACGGATCCTGCTGGCGGCGTTGTGCGCTGTTGCCCTCGCGGCGTGGAGCCGACCGTCTGCGCGCGCCGCCGAACCGGTCAGCCCCGTTGCGGTCCGCACGGCGGCCGGCCCGCAGGTGTGTCTGGTGACGGCCGAGGGTCCGCTCGGCCTGCCGGCGGCCTACGCCACCGGCTTTCTGTTCGGAAACGGCAAGTTCGTCGTGACCGATCTGGCCTCGGTGGCGCAGCCGGGCGTGACGCAGGTGACCCTCCGGTTTCAGGACGGCACCACGACCGTCTGCCGCGAGTTCGGCATGGCCGACCCTGCCATCAGTCTGGTGGCTATCCACGTGGCGAAGCCAAGGGAAGACGCCGGTGGCCTGACGCTCTCAACCGAGACGCCGACGGATGAGGACCGCACGCCGGCCGTGGCCCTCGGGTGGAAATGGGGACGGCAACTCGACCTGACCATCGGCCAACTGACGAACGGCGTTTCCGGCGCCGCCCTTGCCGAACGACTGCAGATCGCGGTGCCCGCAGGCCCGCTGAGGTTCCTGGTCTTCCTCAATCCGACGCATGAGATCGCGCCCGGCGCCCCGATCATCGACGGCGGGGGACGTGTGGCGGGTATCCTCGTCGACGTCCTGGGTTCCGAGAAGACCCTCGCGGTGCCGGCCCCGCTTCTGCGGGCCGCGCTGCTGACGGCCGGGGCACAACTGAAGCCGCTCTCGCATCTCCCCAAGCCGATCTGGCCCACCGTCGTCCAGGACCTCGCCGGCAAGCCGACTACCCCGCAGGGGTTCGCGGCAGCCGTGCGGGCGGTCAAGACACGCAGCCGATGCCGGCAATGCAAAGGCAGCGGCAAGGTCGTTGTCCGGAAAGTCGTCGGCTACAACCGCTTCGGCGGCCTCTCGCAGCCCATCTACGAAAACGTCACCAAGGTCTGCACCGCGTGTCAGGGGGAAGGCGTGGTCTGCGGCAAAGGGCTCTACGCCTACTTCGCCCGCATGGCCGAGGGGGCGACGCGGCTGCTGGCCTCGCCTGCCACACCCGAGAAGGCCAGGGTGGCCGCCATCGCCAACGGCCGGAGCCTTCTCGACGCACTCGGAAAGATCGGTCGCCACTATCGCGACGATCTCATTGCCCAGGCCAAGGTTGACCTGTCGAAGCCCGGCGGGACGTTCCCGCGCGGTGTCGTCGTCTACGCCCAACTGCGCAAGGACGTCAAGGGACCGGACGGCACGTACACGCTGCTGGCGCCTCACAAGTCGGCCACGGACCTGGTTGTCCGGTCGGACCGGCTCCGGGCAGCGCTCGGCGAGAAGGCGGACCCCAAGGACGCCGGACCCGTCGAGGGCGACTGGATCGTCCTGGCGGGGCTGGCCGAGGGCACGGTCACACTCAAAGGCCGGCAACCGGTTTATCTCAGACCGTTCGGATGGACCTGGGGACCGAGCCTGGGCCCGCGTCCCGCTACGGCGCCGCCGTCAACGCATACCGGACGCCCGCACCATAAGGGTCCGAAGAAGGGCGAGCCGAGTTTCTTCGGCCTGTGACTCTGCCGGCCGATCACGGGCGGCGCTGGACACCGGGCCCGAGATCCGGTACATTCGGCGCGATGGCTGCAGACCCCGATTGCGTAACTGTGGCAAAGCGGCAGACTCGCCGGGACGTGGCCGAGGCGGTGGCGCGACTCACGCCCGGCCGGCGGCGGGAGGCGAGCGCGGCGGTGGCCGGGAACCTGGCCGGCGTGCCCGACGTGGCCGAGGCCCGGACGCTGATGGCCTTTCTGTCGCTGCCCACCGAGATCGACACCTGGCCGCTCATCCGCTGGGCGTGGCGCCAGGGGAAACGAGTGACAATTCCCCGGATCGAGCCCGCTACGGACGCCGGCGACGCTGCGCGTGACCGGCTGAACATGGTGGCCGTACTCCTCGGGGAGGCGGACGTAGCCGAAGCGAGCACTCACCCGGCCGTGTGCCCGGGGCCGCTCGGCATCCTGGGCGTTCCGGGTGCCCCGGTGATGCCGCCCGGTGAGATCGACGTGGTCCTGCTGCCGTGTCGGGCGGTGGACCGGCGGGGGAACCGTCTTGGCAAGGGCGGCGGGTTCTACGACCGCTTTCTGGCCCAGGCCGGCCTGCGGGCAACGCGGATCGCCATCGGCTTCCGCGAGCAGGTGCTCGACGAGGTGCCCGTCGCCGACCACGACCAGCCGATCGACATGGTCGTGACCGACGACGAGATTCTCGCCTTCGGGCGTTAGCCGCGGCGCGGGCCCATAATGTTGTGACGTGTTAGCCGCGCGGCTTGCCCCGTGCGTGATGAGTTTGACCCAGGAAGGAGTGCCTCTGGCATGACGACGTTCGGGCGTGTCGCTGTGACGGTCGCGGTGGCGGCGGTCCTGGTGGGAGTCACCGCGCTGGTTGCGCATCTGTTGGACGTGCCGGAAGCGACGTCCAACCTGCCGGCGCCGTCGGTCACCGTCGAGACGCCGAGCACGACCGAGGAACTGGGACCGCCCCCCCAGCCTCCTGCCGAGCCCAAGCCGCCCGACGCGGCGAAACCGCCCGTGCCTGCCGAAACGCAGCCGCCCGACGCGGCGAAACCGCCTGCGCTTGCCGCAGGGGACGAGCAGCAGACTGACTCGGCCGGCGCCGGGGCCCAAGCGGCCGACGAAGGCCTCGCGATGGTGCGCGACCGCCCGGTCGCCGCACAGAAACGGCTCAGCCAGGCCGTCCGCGCGGGGGTCGTCGGGCTCAAGGCCGCCGAGGTCCGCGAGGCCATCAAGAACCTGGCCGACAAGTTGCAGTTGTCGTCACGCCGGCATCCTGACGATACCTACTCCAAGGGGTACCACGTGGCTTCAGGCGACACGCTCACCAGCATCGGCGAGCGGCACTGCATCCCGTACGAACTCGTCATGAAGGTAAACCGCCTGTCCACAACGAGCATCGTGGCCGGCCAGACGCTCAAGGTTATCCAGGGGCCGATCCACATAGAGATCCTGAAGGGCCGCAAGGAACTGCGGGTCTGGCTCGGCGACGTCTGCCTGCGGACGTATCTGGTCGGCATCGGAGCAGCGGACTCGACGCCCGATGGAGTGTTCATCGTCAAGAGCAAGGTCCAAAATCCGCCGTACCAACCGCAGCACAAGCCGAAGTCGGAGTTCCGCGCGGCCGGGGCACCCGACAATCCGCTCGGGACGCGGTGGATCGACATCGGCAACCATTATGGAATCCACGGCACGATCGAACCCGACAGCGTCGGCCGCAGCGTATCCGAAGGCTGCATTCGCCTGCACAACAAGGACGTCGAAGAACTCTACGACATGGTCGTCATCGGTGCGACCAAGGTCACCATCCGGCCATAGGGCTGCGCTGCTGTGCGGGTCAGACGTACAATAGGGTGGTTGCAGAGGGTCTGGAGCCATGACGACTCTTACCGACTATCGTCCGTATTTCGAGGTGCTCGGCCGGGTGGAGCGAATCCGGGCGAGGATCCGGTCGCTCGGCGTCCTCGAAGGGCTGTTCACGCTGATCACCGTCCTGTGCGGCATGGTGCTGGTGCTGACCCTGGCGCAGGGGTACCTGCGTTTCGGGCCGGCCGGCCGGCTGATCCTTCTGCTCACCGGCGCCGGGACGGCCGTCGTCGCCTTCTGGCGGTGCTTCGTTATCCCCATCCGGTATGACCCGAACGACAAGGAGGTGGCCCGCTTTTTGGAGGTCCGGCTCCCCGAACTGGGCAACAGCCTCATCAACACCATCCTGCTGGCCGAGCGGGCCGACGACTGGTCGGGGGTTCTGGTGGAACGGGCCATCGACGAGGCGGCCAGCGGCGCCAGGGGCGTGGACCTGATGGCGGCCGTCAGCGAACGTCGGGCCAAACGGTGGGGGCTTGCGGCCGGCCTGGCGATGCTGCTGCTCGCGGCGTTCGTGGTTTTGGCGTACGGTCGATTCTCGTCGGCGGGGCTTCAGATCCTGATGCCGCTGACGCGCGTGGCGTCGGTCGGCGACGTGCAGTTCCGCTCCATCACGCCGGGCAGCGTGTCGTGGATCAAGGGCGAACCGCTGACCATCGAGGCTGTCATCTCCGACCCCAAGGGCAAACGCTACGAGGGCGCCATCGAGATCTGCGGCGTGACGGACGGCCACACCGGCCGCAACGCCCTGGCCCTTGCGTCGGGTACGCTCAACCGCTTTGCGTATCGCGTGCCGCAGGTCCTCCAGCCGTTCGCGTACCGTCTGACGGTGGGCGGCACGGAGAGCCCGCAGTTCAAGGTCGCGCTGAAAGAGCCGCCGCTCATCGAGCAGATTGACGTTACCTACCACTACCCCGAGTACACGGGCCTGGAGCCGCAACGCGTCGAGAACAACGGCGGCGAGATGCGCTGCCTCACCGGAACGACCGTCGAGATGGTG
This sequence comes from uncultured Anaerolineales bacterium, assembly GCA_964510295.1. GTDB lineage: Bacteria > Planctomycetota > Phycisphaerae > FEN-1346 > FEN-1346 > JAUVZF01. Next base: position 14,124 of record CAZEBQ010000001.1, read on the forward strand.
ATCCGCGCCTCTTCGCCTGTCGAGGCAAGCAGCCTGTTGTTCGGCAGCGGGCAGACGCTCAAGTGTCTCCCCGGCGAGAGCGGCCGCACCGCGTCCACCCGGTTCACCGTCTTGGCCGATGACACGTACCAGATTCACCTGGGCGGGGCGGCGCCGAACGGGGCCGCCGTGGTGTACCGGATCTTTGCCCTCGAAGATCAACCGCCCGTCGTGCAGTTCACGGTTCCGGCCCGCGACGTGGTGGCCGGCCTCGGCGACAGCGTCAAGATGAGTCTCAAAGGCGCCGACCGGTACGGACTCGGCGAGGTCCGCCTCTTGGCCCAGACCGAGGGCGCGGCCGAGCCCGCCGTTCTCGCCACGTGGAAGACATTCGCCAACCCGAAAGAGGCGGTCATCGACTCTTGCGTGCGCATCGACCCGGCCGAGTACCGCATCGGCCAGACCATCATCTACTGGGCCGAGGCCCTCGACCGGCGGACGTACCAGGGTGGCGCGACGCCCAAGGGGCCGAACCGGGCGACGACCGCCAAGTACAAGATCATCCTCGAAGACAAGAAGGTGGCCGCCGAGCAGAAACTCGACCAACTCTCACGCCTCTACGAACGCCTCCGCGAAATCCTCAAGAGTCAGGAGCAGGCCCGAATCGCCACGGGCGGGCTCGCCCAACTCAAGGCCCTGGCCGAGGCACGATCCGGAGGCTTCACCCTCGGACAGGCCCAGCGGTCGATCCGCGAAGCGACGCTACGGGTCGTCAAGGAGGTCGCGTTCGACGCCGAGACGATGGCCATTCGCGAGACTCTTCAGATGCTGACCGCCAATGAGATGGCCGCCGCCATGACGAAGGCCAAGGCGATTGCCGATATCCAGGACGCCTCGCGCCTGGCGACCGTGCCCCAACTCGCTGCGGCTCTCGCCAGGGACCAGGATACCATCATCGCGGTGCTGCGGCGCATTCTCGACATCACGGCCAGGCTTGCCGACGCGGTCAAGGAGGAACAGAACCGCCTCGACCCCTCGGACCTGCCCGACGACGTGCTCGACAAACTCAAGGCCCTGCGCGACCGTCTGAAGGAGTTCGTGGACGAGCAGAAGAAGGTCATCGAGGCGTCCAAGGAACTCGCCAAACGACCCGTTGACGATTACACCGAAACCGACCAGCGGGAACTTGAGAAACTCGAGGCCATCGAGGACCAGTGGGACAAGTTCCTGACCGAGGCCATCGCCGATTTCTCAAAGGTGCCGGAGGTCGATGCGTCGAACCCGAGCCTCTGCAAGGAACTCATCGAGGTCAAGACCGACGTCGAAATGGCCGCCGACGCCCTCTCGAAGAAGGCGGCTGACATCGCCGTCCCGCTCGAAGAACTCGGCATGGAGGGGGCCGAAGAGATCGCCGAGAATCTCGAACGGTGGTTGCCCGACACGCCCGACCGCGACCGCTGGAGCCAGGAAGACTTTACCGGCGACTACGAAATCCCCCACGCCGAACTGCCCGAACAACTCGAAGACCTCGTCGGCGACCTCCTGGAAGAGGAGGAAGACCTCTTCGAGGAGATGGAGGACGTGACCGCCAACGCTGGCGACTCCATCGACAAGGGCGCCGGATGGGACGCCATGGACGGCCCCATCTCCAGTTTCGCCGCCAAGGGCGTTACCGGCAACCGGTTGCCGAACACGAGCGAGATCAGCGGTCGCAGCGGCGAAGGTCGCACCGGCAAGGCATCGGGTGAGTTCGTCGAGGAGACCGCCACCGGCAAAGGCGGACGCCGGACTCCCACACGCCTGTCGCCCGATGCCTTCTCCAAGGGCGAGGTCAAGGATACCAGCCCCGAGGCGCCGACCGGCGCAACGGGCGGCGGGAAGATCTCCGGTTCAGGCAGCGAAGGCCTCGAAGGCCCCGTCCCGCCCGAGGTCCAGCGGCGGATGGGAACCCTCGCCGGCCGGCAGGCCCAACTTCGCAACAAGGCCGAAGGCGTCAAGGCCGCACTCCAGGTCCGCAACTACGACTCCTTCTCGCTGAACGAGGCCATCGACGCCATGCGGAAGATCCAACGCGACATCCTCGCCGGCCGCTACCGCAACGCCCTCCGGCGAAAGGACGTCGTCCTCGATAACCTCAAAGGCACCAAGATGCTCCTGTCGGGCGAGGTCCGTATCCGCAAAGACGCCAGCGTGGCCCTGCCCAATGAAGTCCAGAAAGACGTGCTCGATGCCCTCGACAAGCCCATGCCGCGCGGCTACGAGGAGTACCTCAAGCGCTACTACACGCGGCTAAGCGAAGGCTCGTGAACCGACCGGCCCGGGGTCAGGGGCCGTACCGGGGGAGGCGTATGAGGCACGTTCCGGCAGGTCTCCTTGGTGTCGTTGCCGCGTCGCTTCTGGTGTCGGCCTCCAGCGGCGCGATCGCCGCCCCGTTTGCTGCCCCGTCCGCTGCGCCGCCCGCTGCTCCGTCTGCTGCGCCGGCCCTGCCCAAGACGGGCGCGACCGATCCGGCCGCCGCGAAGGAGGAGCCGAAACCGCCCGAGATGCCGGCGGCCGTCCGGTGGCAGGCCAGAGTCCTGACCCCCAACGTCCTGTCGTGCGAGCCGGTTATCCTCGAGGTCGGTTGGCGCAACACGTCCACGGAGCGCGTAACGTATCCCGACGATCAGCCGCTGCTCTTTGTCGTCCGACAACCGGGCGAGAAGGGGCTGCGCCTGTTCTGGATCGTGCGGCGAATCCGCCGCGACCTGATGATTCCCCTGGCACCCGGCCAGACCTACTCCCGCAAAGTGCCGTTCGTGTTGGGATGGGAACCGGGCGAGACCAAGCCCCCCAAGGAGTTCGTCCTCACCGAGCCGGGACCGTACGAGATCTTTATCGTCGGTGCGCTGAATAAGAAGCCGATGGCCGTCACGGTTGCCGAAGCCGCATCGGCCGCGGACGTTGCGGCACGGAAAGGGTGGACCGTCGAGGCCGCCCGTTGGCTGGTCGGCGGGCGGCCGGATCCCAAGACGGTTGAGCCGGCCCTGGAGACCATCTACTCGCACCATCCGACCAGCCGGTACGCGCCGTGGGCGATGTGGATTCACGCCACCATCATGACGGCGCGCGGCGACGCCGGGGACTTTGCGGCGGCGGCGCGACTGGGCGAGATGCTTGCGGCACGGTATCCGGATTTCGCCCTCCGAGAGGAGGTGCTTAAGGCCACGGTCGCCGTCTACGCCGCCACCGGGAAAGCCGACCGAGGCCACCAGGTGTTGGCGGAGTTGGCGCGCCTGTTCCCACAGAGCCGGTACCTCGCGGACCTGCGTGAACGTCTCGACAAGGCGGCGGCGCGGCCGGTGGCGCGGCCGGTCGTGCGGTCCGAGATGCCGTCGCCGGCCACGCCGATTCCACGGGCGACGGTCCGCGTATCCGGGACCGAGATGATCCCGCAAGGCGCCCGCGAGGCGTTCCAGGCGTTCTGGCGGGCGGTGGCCGGCGGCGACTTCGCCGCCCTCGCGGCCCTGCTCGCCGAGGAGTTCATGAGTGATGACGGGCCGCGGCAGCAATACCTGTCGGCCCTCTGGAAGCAGCGGAAGAACGCCGCCGCCGGCGCGATCCAGGTCCGTGTCGGCAAGGCCCGACTCGCCGAGGCGTATGCGCGGCCGCGAAGCATGCCGTCGGGTGCGGCGCGGACGTGGCAAGGCGAGTTGTGCATCGTCGACGGGTCGCTGGCCGTCGCCTGGGACCGGCCGGGCGGCGTCAAGGACGTGACGCGTCGTCCGACCGCGTGCTGGGTGCTCCGGAAGTCCGCCGCAGGAAGATGGAAACTGCTCTCTGAAACCTCCTCCACACCCAACCTGCTCGCCGCCGGGCAGGCGCAGGGCATCTACTCGAAATTGCCGAGGGGGCTGAAGACCTGGCGCATCAGCGACGGCACGCGCGAACGCTTCCCCTATGAGGAGATCAAGGCCGAACTCGGCCTCACGGGGAAAGTCGCCGACGACCGCGCCAGGTGGGTCAATCATAAGTTGACCATGACGGGGGCGGCGATGACCGAGCCGCGGCTCCAAGGCCAGATCCGCCTGCCGCTCAACTCCGACGCCCCGACCCCCGGGCAGTGGATTGTGCGGGACGTGCACATCTGTCTGGCCCCGGGGCCGAGCGGCGACCTCATCCTGAAACGCATCGACCTGAAGATGCCAAGCCAGCCGAGCCGGCCCGACCCGGCAGGGTTGCCGTGAGCCGGCGACCTCAACCGGTGGGTCAACATCTGGCTGCGGTACCAGGCGGGCAGTCTCGCGTGGTGGTCGCGCACGTCGGCTACTGCTACATGGGCATCTACGGGTACGGCACGCGCGACGAGGAGCGCACCCGCAAGTGCCTCGCCTCGATGGAGACGTCCCTGAACGCATCGAAGGGGAGTCTGGCCGTGCCACCCGTCTTGAGTCTACTTCGGCAGCCGGTGGATGGGAAGCGTCCACGGGAAAACCGTGGCGGCGGCGTGAGGGGCGCGCGATAATTGGGCCGCAGCGTCGGCTGGAGGAGCGATCGTGGTTCAGCACGCCTGTCGGGGTTGGATGGTTGGGGCGGCGATGGTTGTGGCGGCTGTCCTCGCGGTCGTCGTGGTTGGGGGAACCGCCGCATTCGGCGACCTGAAGCCGCCGTTTGCGTGGACGTTGTCGCGGCCGCTCATTTCGCCGGTTCAGCCGGCCGAAGGCGAGTGCGTCTCGGTGAAGGACCCGACCATCGTGTTTGCCGAGGGCCAGTGGCACCTGTTCATGACGCTCCGCGGCCGGCCGCGCTCCCACCAGATCGAGTATGTCTCGTTCGCGAAGTGGGAGGACGCCGACAAGGCGCCGCGGAGCATCCTCCGCTGCCACGACGGCTACTTCTGTGCGCCGCAGGTCTTCTACTTTCGGCGGCATAGGACGTGGTACCTTGTGTATCAGTCGGCCGATCCGAACCGCAAACCGGGCCTGCAGCCGACCTACGCGACGACCGAGACGCTGGGCGATCCCGCATCGTGGTCGCCGGGCAAATGGTTCTTCCCGAAGGTCAACCCGAAGGGCGTCCGCCGCTGGATCGATTTCTGGGTCATCTGCGATGCGCAGCGTGCGTACCTCTTCTTCACGTCCCTCGACGGACACCTGTGGCGGATGTGGACGCCCATCGAGACGTTCCCGGAAGGGTTCGACCATTGTGAACTCGCCCTGAAGGCCGACATCTTCGAGGCCGCCCACATCTACCGGCTCAAAGGTCGGGACGACTACCTGGCCGTCATCGAGGCCCAGGGCAGGGGCGGACGCCGGTACTATAAGGCCTACACAGCCGACCGTCTAAACGGTGCCTGGCGGCCGCTGGCCGACACCGAGAAGCAGCCGTTCGCGGGTGAGGTCAACGTTCGCCAGGCGGCCCCGCCGTGGGCCGACAACATCAGCCACGGCGAACTGCTTCGCGCCGGATTCGACGAGACGCTCACGGTCGATCCGGCCAACCTGCGGTTCCTCATCCAGGGCGTCACACAGAAGGCCAGGGCCGGCAAGAAGTATGGCGACATCCCGTGGCGGCTGGGGCTCCTGACGGCCGTGGCGCGCGACTGACCCGCCGCACCGGCGGGCCGCTGTTGGCGCCGAAACGCGATTCGGCGCAAGGAGAGTACGCGGGGTATAGCAATGAGCCGACCCATCCGAACGCCGGCGCGTCTGTGGGTCGTGCCGCTCCTGCTTCTTCTCGTCCCCGGCTGCGATATGCGGGGGCAGGCGCCGCCCGGCGAAATGCCGTGGGTGCGCGTTTCCCAGGACGGGCGACGCTTCGTGCTGGAACCGTCCGGTAGAACATTCGTCCCGTGGGGCTTCAACTACGACCATGACGACGGTGGCCGCCTCATCGAAGACTACTGGGACGCCGAGTGGCAACGGATCGAGGAAGATTTCCACGAGATGAAGCAGTTGGGCGCCAACGTGGTCCGGGTGCACCTGCAACTTGGCCGGTTCATGGAGGGTCCCGATGGGGTCAACGACCGCGCCCTTGACCAACTGAGCCGCCTCCTCGGCCTGGCCGAGCGGGTGAGTCTGTACCTGGACCTGACGGGCTTGGGCTGCTACCACAAGCAGGACGTTCCCCCGTGGTACGATCCGCTGGCCGAGAGCGACCGCTGGGACGTGCAGGCGCGTTTCTGGGAAGCGGTGGCCGGGCGATGTGCCGGCAGCCCGGCCGTTTTCTGCTACGACCTGATGAACGAGCCGGTCGTTCCGGGCCGGCGCGGGAAGCGCGACGACTGGCTGGCCGGGGCTTTTGCGGGGAAGCACTTCGTTCAGTTCATCGCCCTGGAGACAGGAGATCGCGAGCGGCCGGCCGTTGCGTTGGCGTGGGTCCGCCGCCTGAAAGCCGCCATCCGGAAACACGACCCCCGCCACCTTGTCACGGTCGGCCTCGTGCCGTGGAGCCTCGACCGGCCGGGTCTATCGTCAGGTTTCGTGCCGGAGAGAATCGCGACTGAACTGGACTTCATCAGTGTCCACCTGTATCCGGAGAGGGGACGCGTGGACGAGGCGATGGAGACGTTGCGCGGATTCGCCGTCGGCAAGCCGGTCGTCATCGAGGAGACGTTTCCCCTGAAATGTGGCCGGCCGGAATTCGAGCGGTTCATCGACCGGTCGCGCGAGGTGGCGTCGGGCTGGATCGGGTTCTACTGGGGCAAGACGCCTGAGGAGTGCCGCCAGTCGGGCACCATCCGCGATGCGATGACGTGGGGCTGGCTGGACCTCTTCCAGAAGAACGCAAAGACGATGAAGCCGCAGCCGCTTTCGAGAGTCCGTACAAGGCAAGGGGATACCAATGAAACTGACAGCCGCTGGAGTCCTGGTGCTGGTCCTTGTGTTCGGGTTGACGCGATCTGCCGCAGCGGAGGGCATCATCGCGCCGGGGGCGAAACCTGAAAAACTGGCCGGCGGGTTCGAATTCACCGAGGGGCCGGCCGCCGATGCCGAGGGCAACGTCTTCTTCACCGATCAGCCGAACGACCGCATCCTGAAATGGAGCGTCGAGGGCAAACTCTCGACGTTCCTCCAGCCGTGCGGATGCTCGAACGGCCTCTACTTCGATCGCAGCGGCAACCTGCTGGCCTGCGCCGACGAGAACAACCAATTGTGGTCGATCAATCCGTCGGGCAGGGTGACCATTCTCGTCAAGCATTTCAAGAACAGGCTGCTCAACGGCCCCAACGACGTGTGGGTTCGGCCCGACGGCGGCATCTATTTCACCGACCCGTTCTACAAGCGGTCGTACTGGAAGCGCGGGCCGATGGAGCAGGAGGGACAGTGCGTCTACTACCTTTCGGCCGACCGCAAGATCTTCAGACGCGTGACCACCGACCTGAAGCAGCCGAACGGCATCATCGGAACGCCCGACGGCAAGCAACTCTACGTGGCCGATATCGGCGCGAACACAACATATCTCTACGCCATCAACGAGGACGGGACCCTCGCCGACCGCAAACTCTTCTGCAAGATGGGCTCCGACGGCATGACCATCGATTCGGCGGGCAACGTCTACCTGACCGGCCGCGGGGTGACCGTCTTCGACCCAAGCGGTAACAAGATCGAACATATCCAGATCCCCGAACGCTGGACGGCCAACGTCTGCTTCGGCGGCAAAGACCGTAAGACGCTCTTCATCACGGCCAGCAAAAGTCTGTACGGCTTGCGCATGGCGGTTAAGGGAGCGGGTGGATGAGACGGATGCTCCCCGCCGGGGGGCGAGGTAGCCGCGAAGCCCCGGCCGTGGACCCGAAGCGCTGACCTGCGTGAGATTGGTGCGCGCCGGGTCGGCCTAGCCGCCGCGCACATGCGCCGTTATGCGCGGCGGGTGCCGAGACCACCGCCGAAGGTCGTACGCGCTGGGAGCCGGCCTCCCGGCCACGTGCCACACGGCCCGTAGTACGTGTTTAGCGTGTCATTCCGAGCGAGCGAAGCGAGTCGAGGAATCTCGCCGTTATCCGTGTCCAGACGACGAGATTTCTCCGCTCGCCCTCGCCTTTGGCGAGGGCTCGGTCGAAATGACATCGCTTCGAGAGGAGGCTAAGCACGTACGGGCCGCGCGGGCGCGCAGGGGCACCCGTGAACGGTCCCGGCGAATTCCCGCCCAAAAAGGGGCTTGACAAGTTCGGCGCGGCGAACTATGATGCCTGTGGCGAACTTTTGGGGGCAGAATCCTTTGTCACGGGCAAAGAGGGAGGTTCCCGCCGTGACGCAGGCAACGTCAGCCGCCGGACTCAGCGAGAGCCTTCAGGATTACCTGGAGGCTGTCTATCTGCTTGTCCAGCGCCACGGTGTGGCGCGGATGAAGGAGATTGCGGCCCATGTCGGCGTCGGCAAGTCGTCGGTCACCTGTGGCGTTCAGGCCCTGGCCGAACGGGGCCTCGTCAACTACGAGCCGTACCAATACGTGACGCTGACTGAGACAGGCGAAACCATGGGCAAGGCCCTCCTGCGGAAGCATCGTGTGCTGAAGCGGTTCCTGATGGAGGTCCTCGGCGTACCCGATGCGGAGGCCGAAGCGGTCGGTTGCAAGATGGAACATGCCATCAAGGGCGACGTGCTCGACCGGTTGGTGCGGTTCGTCCATTTCGTGGAGCAGCGTTCCGACGTCGATGGTCCTTGGGCGGAGGCGTTTCGGGAGTTCCGTCGCGATGCCGAGGGCCTCAACGGTTCTCTGGAGGGCCGACACACGTGACACGCTTCGGACACGCCGGCCAACCTGGCGCCGTGTCGCTTGCCTCCCTGCCGGACGGCGCGTCGGCGCAGTTGGTCACGGTGGCGGGCGGCGTGGGGCTGCGGTCGCGTTTGGCGGCTATGGGGCTTCGCGCGGGCGTCGCCATCCGGGTCGTTCACAACGGCGGCCGCGGCCCGTTCGTTCTGGCGGCCGGCGAGTTGCGCATCGTTCTCGGCCGGGGAATGGCGCGGAAGGTCATGGTGGTTCCCAGCGGTGGGCCGGATCATGGCAGACGCGAGTAAACCCGCCGCACCAGCCCCGGGCGAGACCCGCCTGGCCCGAAACAGCCAAACCGTAACGGTCGCCCTGGCCGGAAACCCCAACTCCGGCAAGACGACGATCTTCAACGCACTGACGGGCTCGCGGCAGCACGTCGGGAATTACCCGGGCGTCACGGTCGAAAAGAAGGTTGGGGTCTGCCGGCACCGAGGCGTACGACTTGAGATCGTGGACCTGCCCGGCACCTACAGCCTGACGGCGTACGCGACGGACGAACTGGTGGCCCGCGAGTTTGTCATCGATGAGCACCCCGGGGTCGTCGTTGACATCCTCGACGGCTCGAACCTCGAGCGCAACCTGTTTCTGGCGGTGCAGTTCATGGAGTTGGGTCTGCCGCTGGTCCTCGTGCTGAACATGAGCGATCTGGCGTCGGCTCGCGGCTACGTGTTTGATCTCGAGCAACTGTCTGCCCTGCTGGGCGGTGTGCCCCTGATTCCGGCCGTCGGCAACCGCGGCCAAGGGATCGACAAGATTCGCGACGCCATCGTCGCCGTCGCAACGGGGGCGCGCCACCTGCGCCCGGTGCCGATCACGTATGGCCCGGAGATCGACAAAGAGGTCGACAAACTGGCTGCCGTCCTGGAGACCGAGGCCGAGCGTCTCGCGCCACGGCAGCCGCGGTGGGTCGCTCTGAAACTCCTCGAGAACGACCGGCGAATCCGCGAGCGCATCGAGCAGGTGTGTGAGAGCGCGGCGGCTGTCCTGGCGGCGGCTGACGAGGCGATCGCCCACCTCAGAAGAATCCTCGGCGACGAGCCCGAGATCGTCATCGCCGACCGGCGGTACGGGTTTATCAGCGGCGCCTGTCAGGAGACGGTTCGCAGCACGGTTGAGGCCCGGCACACGCGGTCCGACCAGATCGATGCCGTCATCACGCATCCTGTGCTGGGGCTGCCGATCTTCCTGGGCCTGCTGTATCTGGTCTTCTGGGGGACGTTCAGCCTGGGCGAGTACCCGATGGCCGCCATCGATTATGCCTTCCAGTGGTTGGGGCAGGCCGTGGGGGGGCTGTGGGCGGCCGGCAGCGACAGCGCCCTGCGGTCGCTCCTCGTGCACGGTGTCATCCGCGGCGTCGGTGCGGTGATCGTCTTTTTGCCGAACATCCTGATTCTGTTTCTGGCCATTGCGGTGCTGGAGGATTCCGGGTACATGGCCCGGGCGGCGTTTATCATGGACCGGTGGATGCACAAGATCGGCCTGCACGGTCAGAGTTTCATCCCGATGGTCATCGGCTTCGGGTGTACGATCCCGGCGATCATGGCGACGCGAGTCCTCGCGAGCCGGCGCGACCGCCTCACGACGATGCTCATACTGCCGCTGATGAGTTGCAGCGCCCGCCTGCCGATTTACATGATGTTCACGGCCGCATTCTTCATCGAGAAGTGGCGAGGGCCGGTCCTGTGGACGATGTACGTCGTGGGGGCGGCTGTGGCGGTGCTGGCGGCCAAACTGCTCAAGTCCACACTCCTTCGCGGCGAGGCCGAACCGTTCGTCATGGAACTGCCCCCCTACCGCACCCCCACCGTCAAGGGCACACTCATCCACACGTGGCAGCGGGGCTGGATGTACGTCCGCAAGGCAGGCACGATCATCCTCGGCGTCTCTATCCTCCTGTGGGCGCTGACCAGTTACCCCAAGCCGCACCCCCGGGAGACCGAGGACCTGGCGGCCGAGGGGCGGCAGGCGGCGGCGCTCGAATACTCGGTTGCTGGCCGCGTCGGCAAGGCCTTTGAGCCCGTCACCCGGCCGCTCGGATTCGATTGGCGGGTCAACACGGCCATGATGGGCGCATTTGCCGCCAAGGAGGTCTTCGTCGCACAGATGAGCATCGTCTATTCGCTCGGCGACACGGATGAGGCCGAGGCCCAGCCGCTACAGACCGCGCTCAGGAGCAACTACACCCCCCTCCAGGCCATCGCCATCATGATCTTCTCTCTGCTCGGATTCCCCTGCATGGCCACGGTCGCCGTCATGTGGACTGAGAGCGGCTCCTGGAAATGGGCACTCCTTCAGTGGACAGGACTCACCGGCCTCGCCTACCTTGCCGCCTTGCTCGTGTATCAGATCGGCAGCGCCCTCGGATTGGCAGGGGGGTGATATGGCCACGGCAGAGACGATACTGGTGGTGGTTATCGTGGCGGCCATGACGGTGCTCGTCGGCCGGCGCATGTGGCGCACCCTCAGCGGCAAGGGGGAGACGTGTGGGGGCTGCTCCCGGTCGTGCGCTGTGGTGGCATCGCCCGACGGGCTCAGGCGAGGCGGTCGCCAACCGGCGTTAGCCCAAGAAAAGGACGAGTTTGGAGTTGACAAGTCGGTAAAGTCGTGCTAAAGTTTGGATTGGCAAACTTTTCGGGCAGCGACAGAGGCCTTGATGATGGGTGTTTCCGCAGAGTTGAGTGCCCAGTCCGAGGATTACCTGGAGGCTATTCTCCAGTTGGTTGCCCAGAAGGGCATCGCCCGGGCGCGCGACATCGCCAAGCGGCTCAGTGTCCACAAATCGACCGTCACCGGCGCGCTGAGACATCTGGCGGACAAGGGCCTTGTCAATTATACCCCTTACGAGGCGAGCACCCTGACGCCGCAAGGAAGGAAAATCGCCGGCGAGGTCCTGAGGCGGCACAAGACCATCAGCGCCTTTCTAAGGCAGGTCCTGCTGCTCCAAGAAGACGTTGCCGAGGGAAACGCCTGCCGCATGGAACATGCCGTGGACCAGGCCGTCATCAGCAGGCTGGTCCAGTTCATGGAATTCGTTCAGGCGTGCCCGGGAAGCCCCGAGGGATGGGCGCAATACCTCGAGGGGAAGTGTGAACACGGCAACAAACGCAAGGACTGCCGGCAGTGCCTTGTGCTGAGCCATGCGGCGGCGAGTGCTGTGCCCACGCTTGATACCCTTGGGGCCGGTCAACGGGGCGCCGTCGTCAAGGTCCACGGCACCGGGGCGATCCGACGGCGGATCGTGGAGATGGGGGTCGTGCGCGGCACAGTCATCGGGGTGCTTAAGGCCGCGCCGGACGGGGGGCCGATGGAGGTCAGGCTCAAGGGCTACAATCTTGCTCTGCGGAAGGAGGAAGCCGCACGAATCCAGGTCAAGCCCGACTGATCGCATTCGAGAAGGTCGGTGGACCGACAGCGAGGGCGACGCATGAGGCAACGAAGGCCTTTACCCCAGGCGAACGGGGGGAGAGAGAGCGTTTTTTTGTCGCAGAAGTTGGGGCTCCCCAACATTGTTGTATTAGGCCAACTAGACCATGGGCGAACCGGAACACAACAACGCGGGGCGTCGCACCCTTGAACCCGTATCTTAGAAAGGAAGGATGGAGATGCGACAGGCAGAAATTCACACAGGGTTGTTGATTCTGGTAACGATGTCGCTCGCCGGATGGTTGCCGGCGACGGCACGCGGGGCGGTGCTCGAACCCGCCGCCGACAACTGGATCAACTCGTGTTCGAGCGGCTGCACGGTCAACGGCGGCGCCGACGCCGAGATCCGGGTCCGAACCTCATGGTGGGGCGGCCAGACGAAGGAACCCAAGAACTTCCGGTCCCTTCTCCAGTTCGATCTGGCGTCGCTGCCGCCCGCCATCCAGGCGGACCCCGGCCTGATCACCAGCGCCACGCTTGGGCTCTACTACTGGAGCGCGCCGCACGACGACCCCGCCGGCCGCACCTACGTCGTCCACCGCGTCACCAATTCCTGGGACGAGATGAACTCCACCTGGCAGGCACGCGATGATTACCAGGAGGCCAGCCCCGTGTACTGGGACCCCTTCAACACTGGCGTGCCCGCGTACCAGCCGGGCGGAGGCGACTTTGCCTCGACCGTCTATGCGACCGCCGCCGTTCCCCACTCCACCGACACCTGGATGACGTGGAACGTGACGGGCCTGGTCCGCGAATGGGTCGCCGGGACGCACGCGAACCTCGGGCTGATCGTCAAGGACGCGAGTGAGATCGAGGGGAACCCCGGCAGCGGCGCGGTCAGTTACCACGCCCGGTTCAGGAGCCGGGACTACCAGGACACGGGCCTGCGGCCGTACCTGGAGGTCGTGCCCGAACCGGCGACCATCGCGCTGGTCGGGCTTGGGACGGTTGCCCTGGCGGTTTCGCGAAGGCGCGGCCGTCGGTGACTTGGCCGGCCGAGGGGCAGGGGTGAGCGAGGGCGACGCTTCTGCCATCGGTCTACCTGTGCAGGAAGGAGCCCCGTGATGAGGCGCAGAGCCCCGAGTGGGCGAACCGCCGGCCGCGGCGCGTTCACGCTCGTCGAACTGATGGTCCTCGCGTCGATCCTCGCGGTCCTCGCGGGCCTGCTGTTCCCAGCGGTGGGCGCGGCCTATGCCGTGGCAGACCGCGTGACGTGCGCGAGCAACCTGAAACAGATCGGCCTGGCCGTCATCACCTATGCAAACCAGCACGGGGGTATGTACCCGACCGCCGAAGATGCCTGGGGCAAAGGCGGGCCCGGCAACTGGTGGGAGAACCCCGATTTCCTCACGCTCCTGGCCGTCGAGCCGGGTTGGCGCGAACCCTCGGTGTTGACCTGCCCGGCCGACACGCAGCCGGACCTGTTCTGCGACGGCCGGCCGAAGCCCCTCTGCTCAAGTTACGCTGCCAACACGTCGTGTTTCGGGGCGAGGCGCGGCGGGTCCAGAGCAGCGCGCCCGAATACTCTCATCAAGCAGCCTTCCCGAACGCTGGCGTTCTGCGACGCGGCAACCAGCAGCGACGCGCCCCTGGTCGTCGGCCACCAGGGGTGCGTCGAGGGCGGAATCGCCTTTCGCCACAAGGGCTGTGCGCAGGGCGTATTCCTCGATGGCCACGTGGATGCCCTTTCCCCGGCCGATGTACCGCTCGGCCATGACGCCTGGAAGGAGCCTCTGTGGGGCGCCGATCCGCAACTTTGGCAGGTGCGGTAGGCCGTGTGAATCCGAACGGCCCCGAGAAAGGTATGATGTCATGGAAGCATCTAATGAGAGGCGGACAAGCGAACACGGCGGCAGGGCCTTCGTATCCTGGCTGATCGCCGCGCTCTTTCTGGTCCTTCTGGGTTCCGGGGTGGTGCTCTTTGCCGCTCCACGCTGCAAGGACGCTGCCTGGACGGCCTGGGGTACCCTTGGCTTGACAAAAGACCAATGGGAAGCCCTTCACGTGAACGCCGCGGCCCTTTTCGCCCTGGCCACGGCTGCGCACCTGGCGCTCAACTGGAAAGCCTTTGTTGGATATCTGCGTGTCACTCGTGCCGCCCGGTGTGGGAGCGTTTGGGCAACGGCGGCGGCAGCCCTGGTGGGCGCCGTGCTCATCGCAGGCGTCGCGATGGAAATGCAGCCCTTCGAGGCCCTGACGGCGCTCAGCGAAGGCCTGAAGGACGACTATGCCTCGTCGATTGGTCGGGCGCCCTGGCCGTGTGCCCAACGGGCCACGGTAGGCAACGTGGCTCGCCGCCTGGGTCTCTCCCCTGAAGACGCGCTGGCGGCCCTTCGTCGCGCGGGCTATCGCGCACCGAGCGAACGGAGCACCCTCCTGCAAGTGGCAGCCGACAACGGCGTCGCGCCCGCGGACGTGTTTGGGATAATCGTAACGGCTTCGCGTTCCGGCGCGCAGGGCCGGGCGCGATGAGCACGTCCGTCCCGCCGGCTCTTGTTCCGCAGGACGCACGACGTTACCATGCCGGCGGTTCCCTTCGTGAACCAGCCGGGAGCGTGCAAGGAAGGAGAGGGCAACCATGACCAGGCACAACCTTTCAGCGGCTTGCCTGTGTGCCGTCGTCCTCGTGGCGGTCGCGCAGGCGGCGTGGGCCGCTGATCCTGCGGACCAGGCTCGACAGATCCTCCGTTCGACGGGCGTCAAGGGCGGCCTGGTTGTCCATGTCGACTGTGGGGATGGGAAACTGACCGCTGCACTGCACGCAGGCGACAGTTACCTGGTTCACGGCCTGGACGCCAGCGCCAAGAACGTTCGGCAGGCGCGCGACTCTATAAGCAAGCAGGGGCTGTACGGCCAAGTGTCTGTGGAGCAGTGGTCGGGCGATCGTCTGCCTTACATCGACAACGTGGTAAACCTGTTGGTGGTGGAAGAGGCCGGCCGCGTCTCCGACGCAGAGGTGATGCGCGTCCTGTGTCCCAACGGCGTTGTCTTCACGAAGAAAGACGGCAAATGGACAAAGGTCGTCAAGCCGTGGCCGGACGATATCGACGAGTGGACGCACTTCCTTCACGATGCCACGGGCAACGCGGTGGCCGGAGACACCAGGATCGCCACGCCGAAGCATCTCCAGTGGCAGGCGGGGCCCAAGCGGACCAGGGACCACGACGCGCAGGCCAGCATCAGCGCCATGACCTCCAGCGGCGGCCGCATCTTCTACATCCTTGACGAGGGGCTCACGTCGCTGATCCATCGTCCCGCCAACTGGCATCTCATTGCCCGTGACGCTTTCAACGGGATGCTGCTGTGGAAGCGCAACATTGACTCCTGGGTCACCCATCTGCATTATTTCCGTTCCGGGCCGACCCAACTGCCGCGGCGGCTGGTTTCGATCGGCGACCGCGTCTATGCCACGCTCGGACTCGACGCGCCGGTCACGGTCCTGGATGCGGCGGACGGTAAGACGCTGCTGACGTACAAAGGATCGGAGAAGGCCGAGGAGTTCATCTGCCACGAGGGCATCCTTCTCGCGGTGATCGGCGACCCCCGTCTGTGGAACCGTTACGCGCCCAAAATCGGCAACTACTGGGATTTCTACGATGAGGAAGGGCCCGAGGCGGCCAAACGCATCGTTGCCTATCAGGCGGATACGGGAAAAGAACTCTGGCGGATAGAGGGTGAGAATCTTGCACGCCTGGCCCCGTTGTCGCTGGCGGCCGGAAACGCAAGGGCGTTCTATCTCGATAACCAGAATCTGTACTGCGTCGATTTGCACAGCGGCAAGGAACGCTGGAGGGCGCCGTTTCCCACGAAGGGGCTTTTCCTGAGAAACTACGCGCCGACCGTAGTTCAGTATACAGATACGATTGTCTGCTTGTCGCTGGACAGGTTGTCGGTCTTTGCCGTCAAGGACGGCCGCAAACTCTGGGAGACCACGGGATACGCCGGCTTCGCCTCGCCGGGCGACCTGTTCGTGATTGATGACCTGGTATGGACGTTTCCGACTACCGCAACGGTCCACGTGGATAAGCAAAAGGTGCCGGGCAAGGGTAACGAGTTTCTGGCCTTTGACCTTTACACGGGCGAGGTCAGAAAAACGTTGGTCAAGAAGGAGGTGTGGCCGGGCGGGCATCACCATCGTTGTTACCGGAACAAGGCGACGCAGCGGTATTTTATCAGCGGCCGGCGCGGTCTGGAGTTTGTGGATCTTAAGGGCAACGACAACACCATCAACTGGTGGCTCAGGGGAGTGTGCCAGTATGGCATCATGCCCTGCAATGGATTGGTCTACATGCCGCCGCATCCCTGCAAGTGTTTTGGACGGATCAAGTTCGACGGATTTCACGCGGTGGCGGCACAGCGGGTGAAGGCAGGGCCCGAGAGTGGACCCGCTGAAAGGCTCCTCAAGGGGCCCGCCTACAAACAAGTCCGAAATCGGGCGGCTGACATCCGAAATGAGCGGCGGACCCCAGACCGGCAGACGCCCAAAACCTCGGCCTGGGCGGCGCCGGTGCCGAATGCCCATCCTGAAGAGTGGCCTACCTATCGGCATGATATAACCCGTAGCGGCTGCGCGAGCACAAAGGTTCCTGTCGATGTCAAGAAGAAGTGGCAGGCCGACATCGGCGCCAGGTTGAGCAGCGTCGTCGTGGCGCAGAACCGGTTGTTTGTCAGCGCCGTGGACCGTCAGACCCTTTACTGTCTCGACGCCGACAGCGGAAAAACGATGTGGAGGTTTGTCGCCGACGGCCGCGTTGATTCGCCGCCCACGATCTCATCCGGCACCGCCTTCTTCGGCTGCCGCAATGGGTGCGTCTATGCCGTGGGCGCCGCCGACGGTGAATTGGCTTGGCGTTTCAGGGGCGCGCCTCTTGACAGGCGCACCGTCGTGCGCGACAGGCTCGAGTCGGCCTGGCCGATACATGGCAGCGTGTTGGTACACGGGGGAGTGGTCTACTTTGCCGCCGGGCAGTCCTCGTACCTGGACGGCGGGATCCGGTTGGTCGGTCTGGACGCCCGGACCGGAGCCGTTCGCTGCACGACGACGTTCAGCACGGAAGGCGTGAGTCAGTCGGGTGGCCTGCCGGACGTTCTTGTTTCAGACGGACAAGAGATCTTCATGCGGCACATGCGGTACGATTTGTCGCTGCGGCCCGCCAAAGGCGGAGGGGTGAGAGCCCTGGTGGCAGATACCGGCCTGCTCGAGGATTGCTGGGGCCACCGGTGGAACTGGATCCTGGGCGGCGGGGGAATATGTCCGGCCGGCAAACTTCTGGTGTTCGACGGCGGCATGGCCTATGGTGTCCAGACATTCTACACGTTTCTGAAACACGACAAGTCTATGCAGCCGTCCACGCACACCGGGCATCTGCATCAAAAGTACGCCCGGTACACCAAAGACGGGTTTCCGATAGGAACGAGGCTTTTTGCCCAGGAGAACACGCTTGGGGGAGCCTCCAGGAGGAGATGGCTCCTCAACAGCAACAAGCACGTATGGAACAGCAAAACGCTCGTTCAGTTCCGTGCCATGGTTCTTGCAGGCGACGCGCTGTTTGGCGCGGGATGGAAAGACTCCGTCAAGGTCTTTGAAGGAAACCCGAACGAGGACGGCGAGACCGTCCTGATGGTCATCTCCGCCGCGGACGGCAAGACGCTGGGAGAATATCCGCTTGAGGCGCAGCCCGTCTTCGACGGCCTCGCGGCAGCCTACGGCAGGCTGTATCTGGCGATGAAGGATGGGACGGTGACGTGCTGGGGCAGGTGACACCGACGGGTCCTTCTCGCCGAGACTTGTCGTCCTTGCGATGCGGCGTCTTGCAACGTAGAAGGTAAGCGATTAGCATACGGTTGCTTTGATGGGCGCGGCGGCGGTCACTGGCGCAGTTGCGCCTTGAAAGGGACCGTGCATTTGCCGCGGCGGCGTCCACCACGGCGGAGGTGGTTGTGGCGTGAGATTCAGCGAGTACGAACGCGGTGCCGTGAAGGTTCTCAAGCCGGAAGGGCCGCTCAGGGGCGACGACGCCCAGGAGTTCAGGGACCGGGTCGTGGAGATGGCCGACGGCAACAGCGGCCGGTGCGTCGTGGACGTCTCGGCCGTGCAGTACGTTGACAGCAAAGGCCTCCAGGCCCTGGTGGACGCTGGCGAACACGTCCTGCACACCGGCCGGCGGCTGAAACTGTGCGGCGTGGCGGAGATCGTTCGGCAGGTGCTCGATCTGACGGAACTGTCGCCGGAGTTCGAGTACTTCGCCAACGTCAACGCCGCCGTGAGGAGTTTCCTGTGACCGAGCCCGCGCAGCCCAAGGAGCCGGTCGGCGAGGTGCTGGTCCGGGCGGGCATGCTCTCACGCGACCAGTTGACCGGCGCCCTCGACGAGCAGGGGCTCACCGGCCGCAAGTTGGGCGAAGTGCTTGTGGACCAGGGGGTGGTGGGTCCGGCCGTGGTGGTCCGCGTGGTGGCCGAGCACCTGGGCGTCAAGGGCTGCCTGCTTCGCCATGGCCTGATCGATCCGGCGCTGCTGGACCTCATCGGACAGAAGGAGGCCGAGCGGCTGAAGGCCCTCCCGATGTTCCTCGTCCGCGACACGCTGACCACGGCCATGGCCGAGCCGCAGTCACTGCCCGGCACCGACCAGTTGAGGCTGCTGACCGGGTGCCGGATCCGCCCCGTGTTGGCGCTGGAAGCCAACGTGCTGGAGTTCATCGACAAGTACGCGGGCGGCGAGACCGACATGAGCGCCTTCCTCGCCTCCCTGGCCCGGATGGACGTGTCGGTCATCGAACAGGAGAAGGTGGACCAGAGGCCGGTGGCCGACCTGGACGAGACGGGCGAAGAGAGCCCCGTCGTGGACCTCGTCAACATGGTTCTCCTGACGGCCGTCAGGGACGGCGCCAGCGATATCCACATCGAACCCGAGAAGAAGGGCACCCAGCGTGGCACGCGCATCCGGTATCGGATTGACGGCCGCCTCCGTGACCTCATGAAGCCGCCGACGGGCCTGCACGCCGCCATCACGTCTCGTGTCAAAGTCATCGGCAAGATGAATATCGCCGAGAAGCGTCTGCCCCAGGAGGGGCGCGTGCGCATCGTTGCCGACCGGCGCGAGATTGACCTCCGCGTGTCCAGCATGCCGACGCTGCTCGGCGAGAAGGTCGTCCTCCGCATCCTGGACAAAGAGAACCTCCACCGCCGCATGGAGGAGCTGGGGTTCAGGACGGAGCCCCTCGCGGCCTTCCGCAAGATGCTCCGGCAACCCAACGGGCTGCTCCTCGTTACGGGGCCGACAGGCAGCGGCAAGACCACGACCCTCTACTCGGCGCTCGACATCATCCGCAACCCGGAACTGAACGTTCTGACCGTCGAGGACCCCGTGGAGTACCAACTCGACCTGATCAACCAGGTGCAGGTGCAGGCGTCCATCGGCATGACCTTCGCGCGAATCCTGCGGAGCATGCTGCGCCAGGACCCGGACGTCATTCTCGTGGGCGAGGTCCGCGACGAGGAGACCGCCAGGGTGGCCGTCCAGGCCGCGCTGACCGGGCACTTGGTCCTGGCCACGCTCCACACCAACGACGCGCCGGGTGCGGTGGCGCGGCTACTGGACATGGGGATCGAACCGTACCTGCTCTCCGGCGCCCTCAACGGCGTTGTCGCCCAGCGGTTGGCCAGGCTGGTTTGTGAGAACTGCGCGACGACATATACCCCGACCGAGAACGTTCTCGAGGACGCAGGACTTGCCACGGCAACCGGTCATACCTTCCGCAGGGGCGAGGGATGCGAGAAATGCCATGAATCCGGGTTCCGCGGCCGCGCCGGCATCTACGAGGTCATGGAGATCACCCCCGGCACGCGGCGGATGATCCACCGGGCCGCGCCGACCCACGAGTTGCGCGACGGCCTGCGCGAGGGCGGATTCCTCACGCTCCGAGAGGAAGGCGTCCGGATGGCCACCCAGGGAAGGACCACCCTCGAGGAAGCCCTGAGCGTCACGCACGGCGAAGCCGCCCTGGCGGCCGAGGGTGATGTGTAACCGTGCGGTTCCCGCCGCCTGCGATGCCGGTGCGGCATGGGGCTTGCCGCGCGGCACGCCGCGTGGCCGAGGTCACTTCGGCGGCTTCTTTCCCTCCCGCGCCTTCGTCGCGCCCGCTTCGAGCGCTGCCTTGACGAGCGGCGCCCAGACCTCGTATCCCTTGCGGTTCATGTGGAGCATGTCCTTCAGGAAGATGTCGGTGCGGGGGGCGCCGTCGGCGCCCAGCATCGGCGTGGCCACGTCGATGTACGTCAGGCTCGCCTCCGTCCCGGCGTACTCGCGGATCAGGCGGTTGGCCTCTTTGGCTTGCGGCCAGACCTTCACGCGGCGCGGGCTGGGTTTGATGGCGAGGAAGTGGATCGGTACGTGCGGCAGGGCCTTTCGGACCTTTGCCACGAACGTCTTGTAATCCGTGAGGATCCGCGCGGGCGTCTTCCCGGCCCAGACGTCGTTGTCGCCGGCGTAAAAGACGATCTGCGCGGGCCGGTATCGGATGACCAGACGCTCGGCGTAGTGGATCTGGTCGGAAACCTGGCTTCCCCCGATGCCGCGCGCGATGGCGGTCATCGGCTTGAAGTCTTCCGGAATGCTTTTCCACATGCGGACCGACGAACTGCCGACGAAAAGCACAGCCCCCTGCGGCGGCGGCGACTTGACGTCCTGTGCTTCGTATGCCCGAACCTGGCCTTCCCAGCGCTCGGGCGGCGGGTTCGGCGGCTCGGCCGCAAACACAGCAGCCGCCAACGCTGCGAGAATGGTCACGAACCGCCACATTCGCGCACCTCTTGGTCTACATGCCATGAACGCCCCTTTCGTGACGCGAGTTCCTCCGTTGCCGCTGTACCGCTCTGCCTGGGGGAAGACAACTGAAATCCCTGTGGGGCAAGGCGTTCAGGACGCCGCAGCGCCGCCTCAGAGCTACGGGAACAAGTCCAGCGGATCATTGCACTCTTTAGGCAACGGCTTGTTCGAGGGCCACTCCAAGCCGAATGGGTCGTCGTAAGACTGCCACGCCCGATAGTCATCCGGCGGTTGCCCATTCGCCAGCGCCTCAGCCTCGCGGCGGACGCAACGCTGCACGATTAGGCACGGATCCTCCTCGGCCACGCGCCGCATGAGTGGAACCGCCCGCCGGTCGCCGCACAGCCTCAGCGCCTCGGCGGCCCGCTGCCTTGCGCCGCGGTACCTTGAGGTTTCGAGCATATCCATGAAGAGGTCAACCGCTGCGTCGCAGCGTACGTCCCTGCCATCGACGTGGTAAGCGTTCTGGAAATCGCAGCCGATCGACTCCTGGTCCTCTGCCGAGAGATCAGGGAAGGCCTTCCTCAGAGCCTCGTATCCTGAGGGCTCTCCCATTTTGGCAAGGGCCTTGGCGGCTATCGTCCGTGCGAAGTCGCGCTCGTCTTTCAGAGCCTGGGCCAGCGGCGCGACGGCTGGTGTGCCCATCGTCGGCAAGTCCTTCCGCGGGTCGTAAATGTCGTGGGGCCAGGTCAGAAGATCATCGAGCAGTTCGAGATACATCGGCACGGCACGTGGGTCACCGAACATGCGCAGCGCTCGCGCCACATAGATGCGGAAGAAGACGCTATGGGCGTACGTAGGATCAGGCTCTCGCGAGAGGGCCGGTAGCCAGACGGTGCCAACCTGCGAGGGCAGGCTCCCGCGCTTCTCCAAAGGCTCCCGTACCGGCGTATCGAGGAACTGCACGAGTGGCTCGGCGGCCCGTGCGTCGCCCAGCCGGGCAAGGCCCTCGATGGCGGCCATCCGCAACGAGTCAGTGACGGGTTCTGCATCGGTCACGACGCCCATCAGCAGCCGGAACGCGCGCGGGTCGCCCGTGTTCCCGATGGCTATGGCTGCCTCGCACTGTCGCTCGTCTTCAGCGCCACGGAGAATCTTGGCCAGTTGCTCGAGCGCCTCCGGCGCGGGTAACTGTCCCAGGACGCACATGGCAAGGCGACGAATTTTGGGGTCCTCACTGTCGAGCCGCGCGATCGCATGGGGCACGACAGCCAGGCCCATCGTCGCCAGTTGCTTGGCGTTGTCCTGCAGATAGCCACGACATGCACATGCTGCGAACAGCGCGGGAATGGCCGACGGGTTGCCGATACGAAAGAGGGCCTCGGCGGTCGCGTCCCGGACCTGCCGCTCGTGATGCTCGTCGGCATCGGGGTATCCGCCGTAATCCGGCGGTGCGTCGTAGTGGAACACACCCATGAGGGCCTTGGTGGCCTGTGCGCCGCCGATCTCGCCGAGGGCCCTGATCGCGGGCAAGATGGTACTACGGTCCGGCTTCTCGACGAGTCGGCACAGGGGCCCGACCGCCCGTTGGTCTTTCAGCCGACGGAGCGCCTCGACCGCCTCGCACCGCACCATCGCTTCCTCATCTTCAAGCGCTGTGATGAGCGGCTCGACGGCGCGGGCGTCGCCGATGATGCCCAACGCACGCGCTGCGCGCTTGCGCACCTCGCTGGTCACGTGTCGGAGAGTGGACAGCAAGGCGGGAACCGCTGAAGCATTCCCCGGCCAACCGAGCGAGTTGGCGGCCATTGCTACGACACGCGCGTCGGCATCATTAAGGGTCTCGGTGAGGGCCGACAGGACGCGCTCGTCCTCGAGGTCCGGCCACCACGCCAGGGCCCGCGCAGCGCAGGCCCGGGCCAGCGCATCGTCCTCACGCAGGATCTCCAGCAGCACAAGCGCGTGCTCGCCCCAGTCGGCGATCTGCTCGGCGGCGTCCCTGCGGATCTCGTCGTACTGTTCAGGGTCACGGAGCGCCGCCGCCAGCGCGGCTACGACATCGTCACAGGGGATTCCGCCCAAGGCCTGGACTGCGGCTACGCGGACGAGCGGCTCATCGTTCGTCAGCGCCTCACGAAGCGGCACAACCGCCCGCAGATCAGCGATCATGCCCAGTGCGTGAGCCGCCAGGGCCCGGACGCGGAGATCGGAATCTTCGAGGGCAACCAGCAGGAAGGGCACAGCCGCCTCCCCGACCTCGATGATAGCCCAGACCGCGCCGCGTGCCGGTTGCAGGGTCAGGCCACGCCAGTCTTCTTCGCTCGCCTCGGGATTGGTGTGGAAGCGCCCTAACCATCGGCAGGTCTTTTCCCAGAGACCGGGCGAGGTCTCTTTCGGTTCTTCCCGGAAGAGGCGGAAGCGGTCAGGCACACTTGGCTCGGCCAGCATGGCCAGAAGCCAGGGCAGGGCGGGCTTTGCCTCGCGACCCAGATCCCCAAGCGTGTCAGCAGCCTCATACCGCGCGGCAGGTTCCGGCGAGTAGAGCGCCTCAATCGCTTGCTGCAACTCCGGTGGCCCCTCACGTGGGATCTGGAAGTGCCAGGGTGCCCGCACTCGTACCTGGGGCGGAAGGGTGCACATGAACGACCACTGCCACACGCACCAAGCCCCCGCCGTCAGGCCCGCAACCGACGCCAATACGAGAATTGCCCTGCGCAGTCTGGTTCGCATGATGGGCCTCGCTCGGCTGACCGTCCTACGCGATCATACCCCAAACTTCTTCGCATGGAAAGACCCCTCTGCTTACGCTTGCATGGTGTGCTTGAGAGTGGGTTGTGCTGACCTGGGTGCCCGCACCCCTGTGAAATAACTATTGACGCCCGGCGGCCGCGCTGAGAGAGTATCCGTTCCGGCGCGGCCGCTGAAACGTGTGGATGGACTGCGCCGATGACCCTGCGAGCGAACGAAGGAGACGGCCGTGGCACAATTCCATCACGTCGGCGTTCCGACGGACATCGAGCACCCGGATGAGACCTATCTCGAAGATGGTGGCGTGCACATCACCGACCCCGCGGCCAGTCCGTACCACTTCGAGTACCTCCGATTTGACGCCGACAGTCCCCTGCCCGACGCGATGAAAACGAACCCCCACATTGCCTACATGGTGGACGATCTGGGGGCGGCCATGGAGGGCGAAGAGGTTCTGCTCGAACCCTTCAACCCCATGCCGAACCTCCGTGTGGCGTTCGTCGTCAAGGACAATATCGTCGTTGAACTGATGCAGGAGATCTGAGCCGGCCGACAGCGCCCCGAGTCCCGCGCCGTGGGGCTCCCGACCCGTCGCGCGAAACGGCGCATCCGCGCCGCGGGGACGCCTGACCGGCCGCGCCGTATTCTCAACAGACCTCCACCGGGTTCCTCCAGAAGCACAAGACAGAAAGGTGGCTCATCCGATGGCAATGAAAAAGTTCATAAACGACCCCGACGACCTCGTCAGCGAGTTGCTTCAAGGTTACGCTCTCGTGCACGCGAGCAAGATCAAGGTCGTCGCGAACAACCGCGTCACCCGCGTCAAGCCGAAGGGCGAGGGCAAGGTCGGCATCGTGACGCTCGGCGGCAGCGGTCACGAGCCGGCCCTCAGCGGGTTCGTCGGCTTCGGCATGATCGACATCAGCGTGGCCGGCGAGATCTTCGCGGCGCCCGGTGCGCCGGCCTGCCTCGAAGCCCTCAAAGCAGCCGACCGCGGCGCCGGCGTTCTCTTCGTTGTCCTGAACCATCCCGGCGACGTCCTGTCGGCCAACCTGACCATGGAAATGGCCGAGAAGGAGGGGCTGAACGTCAAGCAACTGCTCACGCACGAAGACATCGCCGGCGGCCCGCGCTCCGAGCCGGACCAGCGCCGCGGCCTGGTCGGGTGCATCCCCCTCTACAAACTCGTCGGCGCCGCCGCCGAGGCCGGCAAGTCGCTCGACGAGGTCTACGCCATCGGCGAGGCCTACGAGAAGAACATGGCCACCTTGGCCGTGGCCGTCACCAGCGCCACACACCCCGCCACGGGCGAGGCCATGTTCGAACTGGCCGACGACGAGATGGAGATCGGCATGGGCCAGCACGGCGAGGCCGGCACCGGCCGAACCAAACTCAAAACCGCCGACGAGACCGCAGACACGATGCTCGCCATGCTCCTGCAGGACCTGGGTGTCCAAGCCGGCGAGCAACTTCTTGTCATGATCAACGGCTCCGGCGCGGCGACCCTCATGGAACTCTACATCATCTTCCGCCGCGTCCACCAGGTCCTCACGGAGAAGGGCATCAAGGTGGCCTGCAGCCGTGTCGCCGAAGACCTGACCGTCCAGGAGATGGCCGGGTTCCAGATGCACATCGGTCGCGTCACCGATGAGATGATCGACCTGTGGAACGCGCCGTGCGACACGCCCTCCATGACCGTCCGGTAGGCGGGCCGACGCCGCGCGGTGGGCAGTCCTGCCCATCGCGCGAAGGGCAGGGGGATGACGCGGCGGGCAGGACTGCCCGCCGCGCGGCAGCCCAGGACAGATGGGGCGAGCCCATGGCTGAGACGATCGGTTACGACGAAATGGTCAGGATGCTTCGCGGCGCCGCCGAGAAGGTGACGACCGAGCACCAGACGCTCTCGAAATTCGACGCCGCCATCGGCGACGGCGACCACGGCACCGCCATGAGGCGGGCCATGGCCTGTCTCGCCAAGGCCGTTGCCGAGAACCGGTCGCGCGACCTCGCCAGCGTCCTGAACGACGTGGGCTGGGCCATCCTGAGCGCGGGCGGCGGATCCACCGGCCCGCTGTTCGGCACCTTCTTCATGGGCATGGGCGAAGGCGCGGCCGATCACGCAACGCTCGACGCCCCAGCCCTGGCCGATGCGTTCGAGGCGGCGCTGGCAGCCGTCAGGAAGCAGACCAAGGCCGAACCGGGCGACAAGACCATGATCGACGCCCTCGTTCCCGCCGTCGAAGGTCTGCGGGCGGCCGCCGACGAGGGGCTCAGCCCCGCAGAGGCCCTCCACAGGGCCGCCGATGCCGCTGAACGGGCAGCCGCCTCCACCAAGGACATGCAGGCACGCTTCGGCAAGGCCAAGAACCTGGGCCGGCGCACCCTCGGAACGCCCGACCCGGGGGCCACGTCGGTCGGCCTCATTTTCCGGGGCTTCGCCGACGGCTTGGCCTCCGGCGGCAACTGATCCTACAACGCCACTTCCCGCGCGGCGGGTCTCCTGACCCGCCGCGCAACGGCGAAAATGGGTTTTGACGCGCGGTGGGTAGACAGGCTCACCGCGCGAAATGGCGAAGTGGCGTTGTGGTACTAAAGCACGCCGATGGCTCCGGACGGGCAGGAACACGATTGCCGTGGAGGTTCAGAGGACGAGAAAGACGAGATTCTTCGACTTGGCCGTCCTCGAAATGGTTGAACGCTGACCGACGATGTGGGATACTTGACCGGCCGTCTTGCCGCGTGAATACTCAACCCGAAGGCACAAGGAGACCAGCCGCATGCCATCGAAAGAGAAACCGGGGAGCAAGAAGAACTTCCACGTGGACGTTCCGATGAGCACGGAGGGCTTCTTCCTCCGCGGCTCGAACGCCCTCGACTGGGGAATGAAGAACCGCCTCAGCCGCATCTTCAATCCCGAGACCGGCCGCACCGTCATGCTTGCCTTCGACCACGGGTACCTGATGGGGCCGACGACCGGCCTCGAGCGGATGGACGTGACGGTGGTTCCGCTGATCCCCTACGTGGACTGCCTCATGTGCACACGCGGCGCTCTGCGGACGTGTATCCCGCCCGAAACCCGCAAGCCTGTCTGTCTTCGCGTCAGCACGGGGGCGACCATTCTGAAGGACGACATGAGCGACGAGTGCATCGGCGTGGACATCGAAGAGGCCGTTCGCCTGGGCGCCGCCGCCATGGCCGTCCAGTGCTACGTGGGCGGAGCGTGTGAGCGGCAGACGCTGGAGAACCTGTCGCGGGTCATCAACGCGGGCAACCGTTACGGTATCGCCACGCTCGGTGTGACGGCCGTCGGCAAGGAGATGGCGCGCGACGCCCGGTACCTGGGGCTCGCCAGCCGTGTCCTCGCCGAACTCGGCGCCCATTATGTCAAGACCTACTTCTGTGCCGAGAAGTTTGAGGAGGTGGTGGCGGGGTGCCCGGTGCCGATCGTCATCGCCGGCGGCAAGAAAATCCCCGAACCCGACGCCTTGACGATGGCTTACCAGGCCATCGACCAAGGCGCCCTCGGCGTGGACATGGGCCGAAACATCTTTGCGGCCGAGGACCCCGTGGCCATGAGCCGGGCCGTGCGGACCGTCGTCCACAACCTCGAAAAGCCCGACAAGGCCTACCAGATGTACCAGGACCTGAAGGGCAAGAACTAGCCGGACCGAGACTGAGCCCGCTGAGGACCAGGGCCTGCGGCCCCGCGCCCGGCGGGCGGAAAGGAGCGCGTGAATCATGGCGGATGTCACAAGGCGACAGATGATGACGGGCCTGGCGGCAGGCGCCGCGGCAGGCATGGCCGCAACCGGCGCGGGCTGTGCGGAGACGAAGGTGGACAAGAAACTCAGGGCATTTAAGAACGAGGAGTTCTACGATGCCGACGGCACGTTCGACCAGGATGCCGCCAAGAAGGCCTATTACGACCTCATGGCGTATCACGGCTACCCCGCCTACGAGAGCCTCAAGGAAGTCCTGTGGGTCCTGGACTTTGCCGTCGGCCGCTTCACCGACGTCGGCATGGGCGGCGTCTTCTGGCTCAACGAGTGGGTGGAAGAAGGCAAGTACGGTTACCTCGGCCACGAGATCTTTCTGCTGCCGGGTCAGATGATACCCGAGCATTGGCACGTCCAGCACGAGGATATCCCGCCGAAGATGGAAGGCTGGCACTGCCGCTACGGCGAGGTGATCCTTTTCGCCGAGGGCGATCCGTCGCCGGATGCCGAGAAGATCATCCCCGCGAGCGAACTCAAGTTTACCACGTGCCGTAACGTGCAACGCCTGGCACCCGGCGAGGTCGGCAAACTCGCAGTGCCCTTAGCGCCGCACTTCCAGGTCGCCGGACCCGAAGGCGAGATCGCGAGCGAATACGCCTCGTACCACTCGATGGACGCGCTGCGGTTCCGCAACCCCGGCATCAAACTCGACTAGGCGGCTCGGATGAGTCTCTTGAGAGTTGCTGCGCGGCGGGTCTCCGGACCCGCCGCGCATGTGCGCCATCATGCGCGCTGGGCCCCGATACCGTGTTGCCCAAACCGGAGCCGTGCCACCCAAACCGCGCGGCGGCCTTCCCAGGCCGCCGCGAGAGGCGTGCACAGGGCGTGGTGGCCGGGGAAGGCCACCACGCGGAAGCAAGGCTGAATTGGGCAACAGGCCCCCGATACTCTGCTGCACATGACTTGCGTCGGGCCGTGCGTGGGGCGGCCTGAAGGGTTTACTCGTGAAAGGACGGCTCAGAGGGAGGACCGCGCCGTGAGACGAACACTGCCTGTGGCCGCCGCGCTCGCCGCCCTGTTGGCGTCTGTCGCCGCGGCCGACGACACCTTGCTGAAGCACACCCGCGAGGCGATGGCGAAGGCCACGGACTACTTTACGTCGATCTCCACAAATGGCGGATGGGTGGGCATGTACAGCCTCGACCTCAAGCAGCGGTGGGGCGAGGGCCTTTACGAGAAGGCCAAAGCGACTCAAATCTGGGTCCAGCCCCCCGGCACGCCCACCGTCGGAAAGACCTTGCTCCGGGCCTTTCGCGCCACGGGCGAGGAGCGGTACCTGGCGGCCGCTCGCAACACAGGCCGGGCACTCGTCTGGGGACAGCGGACCGAAGGAGGATGGGACCACCGCGTGGACGTCTCACACCTGACGCCCGACGCTCGTGTGCCCGAGAGGAAGAAAGGCCACTGCAGTTTCGACGACAACATCAGCCAAGGCGCGGTCGATTTCCTCATGGATCTCGACGAGACGCTCGACGAGCCGTGGCTGGACAACGGGGTTGCCCTCGGTCTGCGGTTTCTCCTGCGCAGCCAGTTCCCGAACGGGGCGTGGCCGCAGTGGTATCCGTTGCGCGGTGGGTACCACGACTACTACACGTTCAACGACAACGCGATCAACGACTGCATCCGGGTGTTGCTCGACGCCCACCGCCGCTACGGCAAGAAGGAATATCTCGCCGGCGCAAAGCGCGGCGGGGATTTCATCATCGTGTCGCAGGTCAAGCCGCCGCAGACGGGCTGGGCCCAGCAGTATTCGAATGACCTGAAGCCCGCGAAGGCCCGGTCGTTTGAGCCCACCGCCGTCTGCAGCACCACCACCGCACGGAATATCCGGACGCTCGTCGACCTGACCGTCTACACGGGCGAGACGAAGTACTTGGGCCCCATCCCGGCGGCGCTCGACTGGCTCGATCGGTCGAAACTCAAGGCCGGCCTCTGGGCACGCCTGTACGAGGTCGGCACGAACAAGCCGATCTACGGCGACCGCGACGGCAAGGTCCATTACACGCTCCAGGAGATCAGCGAAGAGCGGCGGACGGGCTACTCCTGGCAGAGCGAGTACGGCGTGGCGTCGGCCAGGGCCTACTACGAGCGCGTCCGCAAGACCGGGCCGGCCGTGTATGCGAAGAGCCGCGCCAAGGCGCCGGCGCCCACCGGCCTGGCGAAACGGGCGAAGAATCTGGAGCCGCGCGTCAAGAACGTTATCGCCGCCCTCGACGCGGAAGGCCGATGGGTGGACGACGGCAAGAGGGTCCGCTGTCAGACGTTCGTCGCCAACATGAGCGTGCTGTGCGATTACGTCGAGGCGGCCGCACCCCGGCGGGCGGCCGAGTAGGGCGGCGGTGCCCGCGGAACCCGTTCCCAGGCATCCCAAGGAGAAAACCGTGCCGGATGAACCCGGAGAACAAGAGCACGGCTCCTCCAGGGGCATGAACCGACGGGGTTTCCTGCACGTGGTGGCGGCGGGCGCCGCCGCGGCCTGCGGGCTGTGCCGGTCCGCCGCAGCCGCCCCGAAGCCCAACCGGCCGAACATTGTGGTCATTCTGACCGACGACCAGGGCTACGCGGACATCAGTTTCAACCCGCGTCATCCGCGGGAGGTCTCCACGCCGCACATGGACGCCCTGGCGCGCGAGGGGGTGTTCTTCACAGAGGCCTACATCAGCGGCAACGTCTGCTCGCCGACCCGGGCGGGGATCATGACCGGACGCTACCAGCAGCGTTGCGGCATCTACACGGCGGGGGAGGGCGGTTCGGGCCTGCCCCTGACCGAGACGATCTTCCCGCAGTTTCTGAAGCCGGCGGGCTATGTCTGCGGAGCCTTCGGCAAATGGCACCTCGGGCTGACCCGCGAGTACAGCCCGGTGGCGCGCGGATTCGATACGTTCTACGGGTTCCTCGGGCGCGGCGCGCACGACTACTTCAAACTCGATGACCCCGACTCGCCCCTCTACCGCGGCCTTGAGCCGGTGAGGGATGAAGGGTATCTCACGACCCGTCTGACCGACGAGGCCGTCTCGTTCATCAAGCGGTACAAGGACCGGCCGTTCTTCGCGTACCTGGCTTACAATGCGGTCCACGCGCCCGCCCAGGCGCCTGAAGAGGACATCAAGCGGTTCGACACGGGGGACCCGCAGCGCGACGTCCTGATGGCCATGCTGAAGCATCTGGACGCCGGCGTCGGCCGTGTCGTTCACACGCTCAAGCAGGAAGGCGTCTGGGAGAACACCTTGCTCTTCTTCCTGACGGACAACGGCGGGTCCAAAGCGATGCACGCGAACAACGCGCCGCTGCGCGGCTTCAAGCAATGGAATTACGAGGGTGGGATTCGCACGCCGTTCGTCGTCACGTGGCCGGCGCGGTTGACGGGCGGCCGAACGGTGGATGTGCCCGTCATCTCGTTCGATATTCTGCCCACCGCGCTTGCCGCGGCCGGCGTCGGGTCACCGACGGACAAGCCGTTCGACGGAAAGAGTCTGTTGCCCGTCCTCGACGGCCACGCGAAGACGTTGCACGAACACCTGTTCTGGAGCGAGGGCGGCTCGACCGGCGAATGGGCCGTACGGTCCGGCCACTGGAAACTGGTGGCCATTCGCCAGATGCGGGAACTGTTTGACCTGGACGCGGACCCCTCCGAGGCCCACGACCTCGCCGCGCAGAGGCCCGATAAGGTGGAGGAACTCACCCGGCTCTACGACGCCTGGCTCGACCGGATGGCCGAGCCGATCAAGAGCGGCGGCAAACGGTGGGAGCAGAAGGCGTTAACTCCCAGAGAGAAAAAACGCCTCGAACGAAGGAAATTGCGGAAGACCAAGAAGGGCAAGCCGGACCAGACGCCTCCGTGACCGCTTCGCCGCCGCGATGCCGAGGGTCGTCGCTGCGGTCCGTCTTGGCGAGAGCAGAACGTTGATTCACCGGCTGCAGCACCGTATTATCCAGGGGAACCTGCAACGCCGTGAACATGAAAGGAACCGAGCGATGGAGACACGACACGACCGCGACGCGGCCGGCATCAGCCGACGCCACCTCCTGAAGGGCGTGGCCGGCGGTGCTGCCGCGATGGCGGCAATGGGACTTGTGAACGGGCAAGCAAGGGCGGAGGAAGCCATGGCCGGTGCCAAACTCAAAGGCCGAATCAAGCAGTCCGTCTCCAGGTGGTGCTTCGGCAAGATTCCGATGGACGAGTTCTGCAAGGCCTGTGCCGAGATGGGCATCAAGGGCATCGATCTGATCGGCCCGAGGGATTGGCCCACGATGAAGAAGTACGGCCTTGTGGGCACGTGCACGCCCGGCAGCATCGGCATCGCCAAGGGCCTGAACGACAAGAAGAACCATGAGAAGGCCCTGGCGAGACTCCGCCAGGCCATCGAGCAGACGGCCGAGGCCGGCTTCCCGAACGTGATATGCATGTCGGGCAACCGCGGCAACATCTCCGATGAGGAGGGCCAGGCGAACTGTGTCGAGGCCCTCAAGCAGGTCGCCGGCCTGGCCGAGAAGAAGGGTGTGACCATCGTCATGGAACTGCTGAACTCGAAGGTCGACCACAAGGGGTACATGGCCGACCACACGGACTGGCTCGTCGAAGTCATCAAGCGCGTGGGCAGCCCGAGGTTCAAGGCCCTCTACGACATCTATCACATGCAGATTATGGAAGGCGACATCATCCGGACCATCCGCGACAACATCGACACCATCGGCCACTTCCACACGGGCGGCAACCCCGGCCGCAACGAACTCGACGAGACGCAGGAACTCTACTACCCGGCCATCATGAAGGCCATCGTCGAGACGGGCTTCAAGGGCTGGGTGGCCCACGAGTTCGTCCCGAAGCGCAAGCCGCCGCTCGACAGCCTCCGCCAGGCGGTCGGGATCTGCGACGTGTGACGGCAAGGGGCACGCTTCAAATTTGTGCATCCGGATTTGGTGGAGCGATATAACTTGCGGTTGGAGGACTAGCCGTCTCCGACTATCACATCAACATTTTCTACAGCGAGGAGGACGGCGGGTACGTGGCCGACGTTCCGGACCTGGAGTCGTGTTCGGCGTTTGGAAAGACCCCAGAGGAGGCGCTCGCCGAGGTCGAGCGTGCGAAGGAGGCTTGGCTCCAGGCGGCGCGCGACGCAGGCAAGCCGATTCCCCCGCCGCGCTATCGGCCGGTCATCTACCAGACGTCAGATTAGGAACGCGCTGTGGACGCGCACGGGCCAAGCGCCTGCGCCGCGATCGACGGGCCTTGTCTGCCCTGGAGTCGCGCTACCCTTTCACTGCCCCCGCCGTCAGGCCGCTGATGAACTCGCGCTGCAGCATGATGAACAGGGCCATCACCGGCAGAATCGCCGGCACCGCCCCCGCCATCCGGATGCCGAAGGTCGGTCCGACGCCGTTTTCCCTTCCCAACCGGCGCCACTGGCGATACCGTTTTCGGGACCTTTACAGTCGGGGAGGCACACCATGCGACCGTCGATGGGTGCGAGAATGCTCGCGGCCTGGGTGGTGCTCGTGGCCGCAGGCGCGTGTCGGGCCGAGACGCTCACACTTCAGCAAGGGGCAGGCGGCTACAACGGCTGCGTCACGCATACGCTCTGGAGCGCGAAAGCCAAACCGGCCGAGAAGGCGGTGGCAGGGGAGGGCGTCCTTGCGATGCGCGGGTCGGCGAATCGCCTGCTCTTGAAATTCGGGTTGCCCGAGTCGCTGCGCTCCAGGAAGGTGGCCCGCGCCCGCCTCGCCGTCTTCGTGCCCAAGGCGGCGAACCTCAGGATGATCTGCGAAATCCTCTGCCGCGAGGTGCTCCAGGACTGGACGGCCGACGCTGACTGGGGCAGTGCCCGGCCCGGTCATCCGTGGAAGACGCCCGGCGGCACGACGGACCGCACGACGGACTACCAGCGCGGCCGGCCGACGGGGGCCGTCGATTCGGAGTCGCTCTGGGAATACGACGGCCGGTACTTCCCGCACCGCTATCGGTTCCTCGCGGTGCCTGAAGGCGGGAAGTGGATCGAGTTCAACGTCACGCCGCTCGTGCGCAAATGGATGGAAGACCCCCGCGCCAATCGCGGCGTGGCGCTCGAACCCATCGGTCAGGCCGACCGCCGGTTTCCCAACCGGACGGCCATCGACATTCCGGCGGCAGACAGCCCGGACCGCACGCATCGCCCCAAACTCCTTCTGGATGTCGAGCCACTTGAGGTCGCCTACGAGGTCGCCGCCACCCACGCGCTCCGCAAGTTCTGCGACCGCAGCGGCCGGTATCGGTTCCGGGGCCCGTACGCGCCGCGGCACGACATGGCGATGGCCCGCAACGAGTTCGAGCCGTTCCAGGTACTCGTCTTTCCCGTGGTCGCTGACCTGAAGGGCGTGGTTCTGGAATGCGCGGACCTGGTGGATGCCGCCACCGGCGCGAAGATACCGAAGGAAGACGTGACGTATCACCTGCAGGAGGTTTTCCGGCTCCACACCAACAACAAGATCAAGGACTGGTACTTCCACGGGAAGAACTTCGAGGTGCCCGACCCGCTCGCGCCTGCCAGGCCCGCGGACCTGCCCGTCCACGTGGCCACGCCGTTCTGGATGACCGTCCGGACGCGGCCAGAAACGAAGGCCGGCACGTATCGCGGCAGGATTACGGTGAGGCCCCGGAATGCCCCGCCGCGCCACGTGGACCTCACGGTCAAGGTCTGGGATTACTCGGTTCCCGAGAGGTGGAACTTTCACACGATGGGCCAGACCTGTTGGGGATACATCGGACGGGTGCACGGGAAGATCACGCCCGACCTGAAGCGCCGCTACATCGACTTCCTGCTCGACCACCGTTTCAACCCGACCGAGCAGTACGCGGACAAACTGTCGCCCGATGCACCGGACATCCCGTACTGCTTCGAGCGCGGCGGGAACACGATCTATCTCTCGGGGAACTTCACGGGCAACGTCGAGGCGCTGCGCGGGCGGTACGACACCGTCCAGAAACTGGGCCTCATCGACCACGCCCTCGTCTACATCGGCGACGAGACCAAGGACTGGAACCAGATGCGCCGACGGTCCGATCGGATTCGCAAGGTGTGTCCGGAACTGATGATCATGATCGGCGGATCGTTTCCGCGCACCGAACTCGACGGGGTCATCGACATCTACGATCCTCAGATCGACCGCCGCACCAATCAGGTCTACAGCCTGCCGGCCGACCAGATGCAGCCGCTCATCGCCAAGTCGCAGGCCAAGGGCGAGAAGTTCTTCTGGTACGTCGCCGCCGGCCCGATGCTGCCGTGCCCGAACGTGCAGATGGAAGACCCGCTCATCGCCTCGCGTGTCCTGTTCTGGATGACCTGGAAGTTCGGCGTCACCGGCTTCGAGTACTACTGCTACAACATCTGGCAGCACAACCTGCCCGACAAGGACGGCCGCCGCTGGCCCGACAAGCCGTTCTACCCGCGCGGGTGGGGCGACACGAACGGCGACGGCATGCTCTTCTATCCCGGCCGAGACGGGCCGCTTTCCAGCGTTCGCTTCGAGAACATCCGCGACGGTATCGAGGACTGGGAAAGCCACCAGGTCCTGGCCGACTACGTGACCGCGCTAAAAGACAAGGTCACGAAGCAGCCGAGCCTTGCGGCAAAGGCGCGGCCGCTTCTGGCGCGGGCCGAGGCCGTCCTCAAGGTGCCTGGCGACGTGTGCGGCGAGGACTTCACCCAGTGGACGTGGCAGCCGCAGGTTCTCCTCCAGGCCCGCCGCAACCTGGGCGAGACGATCGAGGAATTCGCGAAACTCGTGACGGAGGATGAGGCGGGTTCCGCCGCCGATGCCCGCCGCAACGCCGTCCTCCAGCGCCAGCGGGCTATGCTGAAGGCCCGTTCCGCAGCGGCGGGGAGTTAGAGCGGCCGGAGCGTCACCTCGCCGAGGCGGCGGCGGACCTCGTGTTTCATGACCTTCAGGGTGGTTGTGCGGGGGAACTCGCCCGGCCACACGCCGAAGCGATTCGGCCGCTTGTAGTCGGCCAGACGGGCACACGCCCCGCGTATCTCGTCGCGGAGCAGGTCCTCGCAGTTCGCGGCGTGTTCCGGGCCGAGCGCTTCGTCATCCACGGCCACCAGTGCGACGATCTCCTCGTCCACGCCGGCGCCCTCGCCCGTGCGGACGCCCAGAACGCACGTCTCGCGGACGTGGGGGCACAGGCCGATCTCGGCTTCGATCTCCGCCGGGTACACGTTCTTGCCGGACTCGCTGACGATGACGTCCTTGAGCCGCCCGACCACGTAGAGGTAGCCCTGTTCATCCACGCGGCCGAGGTCGCCGGTCGCGAGCCAACCGTCTTGAAGGACGGCGGCGGTGGCCTCGGTGTCCTCGAAGTACCCGGCCATGACGTTTGGCCCCCGGACACAGATCTCGCCGATGCCGTCGCCTGTGCCATCGGGCGTACGCGTTCTCACTTCCACGCCGGGAAGCGGCTTGCCGACGGAGCCGAAGGCGTAGTGCGTCAACGTGTTGCATGAGACGACCGGGGCCGCTTCCGAGAGGCCGTAGCCTTCGAGGATCGGCAGCCCCAACTGTGAGAAGAATCGCGCAAGACGCCCATCCAGCGGCGCGCCGCCGCAGATGAAGAACCGCATCCTCCCGCCGAACGCACGGTGAACCTGCCGGAACAGCACCCGGTCGAGCCGAAGGCCGACACGCCGCGCGCCCGGCGCCACGCGGCGGCTGGCGTCAAAGAGAAGCCGCTTCCATCGCGGCTCCGACCTGAGCGCCGAGAGGATACGCTTCCGAAGCAGCCTGGCCATCGCCGGCACCATCAGCACGAGCGTGGCCTCGCAACGCCGCATCGCTTCGAGAAGGGTCCGCGGATTCAGCGACCCGGGATACGTGACGCTCGCACCGACGATGAGCGGGATGAGCAGGCCGGCCGTCTGCTCGAACAGGTGATTCAGCGGAAGAATCGAGACCAGCCGGTCGTCGGACCGGACGTCCATCCACTGTGTGCCGGCCACCGCATTGGACGTGAGGTTCCCATGGGTCAGCACGATGGCCTTGCTCGCGCCGGTGGTGCCGGAGGTGAAACTCAAGACCGCCGTGTCGGCGCCTGTCACGTCCGGCGCGCTTGCCGCCGGGACCGCCGGCGACGTGTCCGCCTCGGCTTCGGCGAGCAGGTCCTCGATCGTCATGATGGTTACACGGCGCGAGCCGTCCGCGGCGTCGCCGGCTGCGGCGGCGAGGGGCCGTGAAACCAGGAGGAGGTGCGTGCGGCTGCGCCGAAGGATGCCGCGGATCTCGGCGCGCTTGAGGCGCGCGTCGATGGGCACGCACACAGCCCCCCGCAGATGGATGGCGAAGTAGGCAACGGCCCATTCCGGCCGGTTCTCGCAGAGCAGGGCCACCGGCGTGCCCTTCGCCACGCCGCAGGTCGCCAGACGGTCTGCCACGCCCGCCGCGTGTGCCCCGAGGCCGCGATACGTGTAGGCGGGGGCCCCGGCGTCGCCGTGCTTTCGCAGAGCCAGACGGTCGCCGAACGTGCGGACGCCGTGGGCGAGGATTTGCGGAATCGTTTCCATGCCTCCAGCGTATCCTAGGGCGGCGGCGGGCCCGGTCAAGGGGCATTCCCGACGAGGGCTTGCACTCAGACGAAACCGGACGTATGGTCTGCCTCGAAGGCGCCGAGGCGTTTCCGGGAAGGGGTGCTGTGTCTCGATCGGTCCGAGTCCTGGCCGTTGCGTTCTTCGAGAGCGCTGCGACGATCTTTATCGAACGTGGCCTGTACTTCTACACCCACGAGCGGCTGGGCTTCACGGGCACCGAGAACCTTGGGCTGGCACTCGCCTGGGGCGTCGCATACGTGGTCGGAGCGCAACTTAGCCACGGCGCCTCCAAACGCCTCTCCGAGAAGGGGCTGCTTGTCCTGACGCTCCTGGGTCAGGTCATCGGCCACGCCGTGCTCTGCGTGTGGGCCGGGCCGGTCGCGGTGGTTGCCCTGGCGATGGCCATCGGCTGTATCGCGGGCCTCAAATGGCCCGTGCTGGAGAGTTACGTCGCCGCCGGCCGCACCCCCAAGGACCAGGCAGGGGCACTCGGACGCTTCAACCTGTCGTGGGCGGGGGCCGTGCCCTTGGGGCTGGTGGCGGCCGGCCCGTTGATCGCGTGGCGGCCGGAGGCGCTGTTTGCGGCGGCGGGATGTTTGAGCATCGTCAGCCTGGTCCTGGCCCGGCCCCTGCCGAAGCGGCTCGTCCACCTGCCGCACGACCATCCCGAGCGGCCCAACACCGGCGGGATGGCCCGGTACCGAGGCCTGCTCGTCTCGGCCCGGTGGTCGATGCTGACGGGCTACTCGCTGATGTGGATCCTGGCGGCGCTGCTGCCGAGCGTGTTCGAGGGGCTCGGCGTGGGTGTGGCCTGGGCGACGGCCCTGTCGGGCCTGCTCGACGTGTTCCGCTTCCTGGCGTTCCTGACGCTGGGGCTGTGGCGCGGCTGGCACAGCCGCAGCGTCCCGCTGGCGCTGGTGATCGTTGGGTTGCCGGCAGGCTTCTTCATGGCCCTGTTCGGGGGCGACATGGCGACGGTGCTCGGCGGCGAACTCCTGTTCGGGGCCGCGGTCGGCATGACCTACTACGCGGCGCTGTATTACGCGATGATCGTCAAGAACGCTGCGGTGGACGCCGGCGGGTCGCACGAGAGCCTGATCGGCGCGGGCTTTGCCATCGGACCGGCGTCGGGCCTCGTCGGGAACGGGTTAGCCCCGGCGGTCGGTGGCCCCGTCGTCGGCCGCCTCGTTGGCGTGGCGCCGCTGGTGGTGGTCTGTGCCATCGGCGCCGCCGTGGCGCTCGTGAAGGTGGTGCGTGCGGGGCCGCCGACCTGAGCAGTCCGACGTGGCCCCCTTGGAGTTGGTGCGCGGCGGGTCTCCGGACCCGCCGCGAATGTGGGCCGGTAAGCGCGGTGGGTGCCGAGACCCGCCGCACAAAGCGCCCGCGCAACCGTGAACTGCTCTACGGCCCGGACTCGTTCGCCTTGCGTGCCTTCTCAATCAGTTCGATGAGGCTGGCCGCCTTGTCCTTCGGCGGGGCCAGGATGCGGGCGATGTCGTCTTGGCTGAAGTGCCGCCGGATAAAGGCGGCGATGTCGAAGGTCTCCCCCCAGCAGTCGGCGATGCGGCCGCACGGTAGTCGGCGGCCCGGCGCGCGGCAATACGAGAAGGGGACGTCGTGGCCGAGCATGGGGCATCGGCGTTGCCTGCCGTCGTGCGCGGTGATTTCGTCGGCCATCTCGGCGCTCCACCGAACGGGGCGGGGCCGACCGCCCTCGAGACGGCCGGCCCCGGAGTTACCATTTGCCGGATGCCGTCAGGACAGGCTCTTGGCGACGTCCTCCGGTTTCGGAAAGTCTTTGATGGCGGCCAGGCTCTTCAGCATCTCCTCCTCCGGAAGCGGGTAGTCCACCAGTTTGCCGTGGAAGAATGCGTCGTAGCCCGTCAGGTCCATCAGTCCGTGGCCGGACCAGTTGAACAGGATCACCTTCTCCTTGCCCTCTTCGGTGGCCTTG
This sequence comes from uncultured Anaerolineales bacterium, assembly GCA_964510295.1. Taxonomy (GTDB): domain Bacteria; phylum Planctomycetota; class Phycisphaerae; order FEN-1346; family FEN-1346; genus JAUVZF01. The sequence goes on from CAZEBQ010000001.1 coordinate 53,082, forward strand.
TTGGCTTCCTCGACGACGGCGGCAATGGCGTGCGCGGTCTCGGGGGCGGAGATGAACCCTTCGGTCCGCGCCCAGGAGACCGCCGCCTCGTAGCAGGTGAGTTGTTCGTAGGCGCGCGGCTCGAGCAGGCCTTCCGTAATGGCCAGGCTGAGCAGGGGCGCCATGCCGTGATACCTCAAGCCGCCGGCATGAATGGGCGGCGGAACGAAGGTGTGACCCAGGGTGTGCATCGGCAGAAGCGGCGTCATCCCCGCCGTGTCGCCGTGGTCGTAGGCGTAGGGGGCACGGGTCATCGTCGGGCAACTCGTGGGCTCGACCGGAATAATCGTTATGTCTGCACCGGCGATCTTGTCGGCGAGGAACGGGAACGCCAGGCCCGAGAAGTTCGACCCGCCCCCCGCGCACCCGATGACCACGTCAACCGCGTTCTCGCCGAGCAACTCGAGTTGCTTCTTGGCCTCCAGGCCGATGATCGTCTGGTGCATGAGCACATGGTTCAGCACGCTGCCGAGGCTGTAGCGCGTCATGCCGGTGGGGTCGGTGACGGCGGCTTCGATGGCCTCGCTGATGGCGATGCCGAGCGACCCGGGGGTGTCGGGCATCTTCTCGAGGATGGCCCGGCCGGCGTTGGTCTCCGGGGACGGGCTCGGAATGCACGTGGCTCCCCACGTCTCCATCATCAGGCGGCGGAAAGGTTTCTGGTCGAAACTGATGCGGACCATGAAGACCTTGCACTCCAGCCCGACCAGCGCACAGGCGAACGCCAGCGCGCTGCCCCACTGGCCGGCGCCCGTCTCGGTAGTCAGACGCTCCATGCCGAACTGCTTGTTGTACCAGGCCTGGGGGACCGCCGTGTTGGGCTTGTGACTGCCGGGAGGTGAGACGCCCTCGTTCTTGTAGTAGATCCGCGCGGGCGTGCCGAGGGCCTTCTCGAGACGGTGCGCCCGGTACAGCGGGCTCGGCCGCCACAGCGACAGCAGCCCCAGAATCTCCTCCGGGATGTCCACCCACCGGTCCGTGCATACCTCCTGCTCGATGAGGTTCATGGGGAACACCGGCGCCAACATGTCGGGCGAGATGGGCTTCCCGTCGGGCCCGATGGGCGGCAGCGGCGGGTGCGGCAGGTCGGCTGCCAGATTGTACCACTGGCGCGGCATGTCCTTTTCGCTCAAGAAAACTTTGGTTTGGTCCATGGTATTCTCCTGATAGGGGTCTGTGATTGGCTCGGGGTCGCCGTGCCTTCTGCGCTCGCATGTCGCCACGGCGGACTACAGGCCCGCGGCAAGTGGGGTAGAGATACCCGAAGTCTCCCCTCTATGGCAAGCGGAATCCGCGCCGCTTGCGTTCGCCGGTGACCGGCGCGGCCAGGGTGCACCTTGCCGGTTGACTTGAAAGGTCGGGCGGCAGGCAATGGACGATTGCCGCCGCAGGACGGTCGCGTCCGGCCCGAACGGGCCGACGGCGCGGCCTCACACCTGAAGGCGAGTGACGTTCTCGGCTTTAGCGCCTTTCGGGCCTTGCGTCAACTCGAATTCCACATCGTCGCCTTCGGCGAGGGTTTTGAACCCGTCGCCGGCGATGCTCGAGTAATGAACGAAGACGTCGTCTCCCCCTTCCTGTTCGATAAACCCAAAGCCCTTCTGATCGTTGAACCACTTGACTTTGCCTCGTGCCATGCCTTGAAACCTCCAGACTCCGAATCACCAAAAAAACCACCCGGCCAAGCGGAGAACCTCCGCCGGGTGGCTCAAGCACACAGCCTTAACACGGCCAAACGTGAACGTGGCCGGTACGAGTTGATGCGGCCGACAGGCAACAAACCTCTCGCGCTCCTCTACAACCTTCCCCAGTCTAGCCACATCGCAGTTGCCGGTCAAGAAGAAAAAGTGCGCGTTGCGCGCGGGAAAGTCGCCTTTTGACTTGCCTGAAACGGGCCCGGCGCCTACACTGCCCCACTTGTGGACCCGGGTTCGGGCGGTTCGGATGTTCTGTGCGTGCAGCGGGAGTATCGGTGACGTGACGCGAGTCAGGGCGACATGGCTCGGGGCGGGCGCCCTGACGCTGGCCGGGGTGGTCATTCTGGTTGCGGTGGGAGGCTGCGAACCTCAGGCCTGGCGCAACCAGGACGGAACCATCGTCACCGGAAAGATCGACTATCAGAAAGAGCCGGTCACCGGCCGGACGTACCATCTCTATGTTCCGAGAACCTATAACCCGAAGCGCCAGTATCCGCTTGTCCTGACGGCTCAGGGCACGTTCCCCTTCGACGAGGCGGCCGGCCAGCGCAACCGCTGGACCGACGTGGCCGAGCGGTACGGTCTGATCATCTGCTCGGCCGATTTCGATTCCGCCACCGGCTGGCTTGGCGTGCCGAACGACCGGCCCGCTCCCGAACTCGTTCGCGACGACAAGGCCGCCATAGCCATCATCCGCGAACTGAAATCACGCTACAACATCAACCCCGACGCGCTCATGATCACCGGTTGGTCGGGCGGGGGCTATCCGGCCCATTACATCGGGCTCAACCATCCCGACGTGTTCCGCTGCATCGTCGGCCGCGCCGCCAACTTCAAGGAAAACCTCGTGACCGACGACGTGGCGCTGCGGGCGCGCCAGATGCACGTCTACGTCTTCTTCGGGGCCGGAGACCTGCCTGGCTTCGATCAGATGAACCGCGACGCCAACTTCTGGTACACCGTCAGGGGGTTCCGCAACTTCGTCATCCGACGCCTGCCGGGCGGCCACGACCCCAACCAGGTGGAGGCCGCACGCTATTTCCTGAACATCGTCAACCACTGGCCGGCCGTTCACATCGACGCCAGCACCACCAAGGGCAGGGCGCCGCTGACGGTCAGGTTCCGCGCCCTCGTCCGCGACCCCGACTCGCCCGACGGACGAGTCGATTCGGTGCTCTGGAACCTCGGCGACAACACCGTCTCGGCCCGGGCCGAGGTCACCCATACCTACACCCGGCCCGGCCTCTACAACGTGTTCCTGACGGTGGTGGATCTCGACAATCATCATGAATATACCCAGACGTGGGTCCGCGTGAACTGACCGTGCGGCCCACGCGTCCCCTTTGGGCTTGATTTGCCCCGCTTGCCGACCTAAAATGCCAGCCTTGGCGCTGATGGTTTCGAGCGCCGACTAACGCCAACCCAGACTACTTTTTACGGAAGGAGCACAGGCGTGGCTAAGAAGGACGGAACCTCGCACCCTGCGTTCAGCCTGCCGGAAGGCCACACCCTCTTTACAAGTGAGGCGGTTACGGTGGGCCATCCCGACAAGATGGCCGACCAGATATCCGACGCGGTCCTCGATGCCATGATCGGCCAGGACCCGACCAGCCGCGTCGCTTGCGAGACCCTTGTCACCACCGGCATGTGCGTCGTGGCGGGCGAGGTGACCACGAAGGCGCAGGTCGATATCCGCGACGTCGTCCGCGGCACGATCCACGACATCGGGTACACCGACGCTGCCATGGGCTTCGACTTCGAACATTGCGCCGTGCTCCTGGCGCTCGACCGCCAGAGCCCCGACATCGCCATGGGTGTCGATGCCTCGGAGGGCAAGGAGCAGGGGGCCGGCGACCAGGGCATCATGTTCGGCTACGCCTGCCGCGAGACACCTGAACTGATGCCCATGCCCATCCAATTGGCACACCAGTTGTGCATTCGCCTCAAGCAGATTCGCGAAGCCGCCGAGGTCCGCTGGCTGCGGCCCGACGGCAAGAGCCAGGTCACCGTCCAGTACGACGAGAACGGGAGGGCCGTCCGGCTCCACACGGTCGTCGTCTCGACGCAGCACGCCGACCAGGTGGACGGCAAGACCGTCTCCAACGAGGAAATCCGACGCGAGATCATTGAGCGGGTCATCAAGCCCGTTGCCCCCGCTGAACTCCTCGACGACGACACCATCTGCCACATCAACCCCACCGGCCGCTTCGTCGTCGGCGGACCCCAGGGCGACTGCGGCCTGACCGGACGCAAGATCATCGTCGATACCTACGGCGGCAAGGGAAGCCACGGCGGTGGGGCCTTCAGCGGAAAGGACCCCTCCAAAGTCGACCGCAGCGCCGCCTACATGGCTCGACACGTCGCAAAGAATCTCGTTGCGGCCGAACTCGCCGACGAATGCGAGGTCCAACTTGCCTACGCCATCGGCGTCGCCGATCCGTTGAGCATCCGCGCAGATACGAACGGCACCGGCAAGATTCCCGACGTCGCCCTGGCGAAGGTCATCCGCGACGTGTTCCCCCTGAAGCCGCGCGAGATGATCGAGTACCTGAACCTCCTGCGTCCCATCTTCCGCAAGACCGCCGAGGGCGGCCACTTCGGCCGCGAACTCCCCGAGTTCACCTGGGAAGAACTCCGCAAAGTCGACGAACTGAAACAGGCCGCCCGCAACTGGAAGTAGCCGGGCACGGCGCCGCAGGGACCGGATTCCCCGTGCACCAGGGGCTTGTCAACAGTTGGGTGCTCTACGACAACTCCGGGCCGACGCCGCGCTTCCTGGCGGCGGGAGACAATCGATGACTCGAAAGATCATCGGAACGAAAGACCCGGACATTCTCGGTTCGATGGCGGCACTCCGGCGGGCAGCGAAGCGGGCGCTGCGAGAGGGCCTGGAAACCGGGACGCCCGTCTGGGTCATCAAGAACGGACGCATGGTAGACCTGACACGCGGCAAGCGCCCCAAGGCCCGGGCCCGGTAGAGCAGCCTGCGAAGCGGGCTGACCGGAGTTCTTCGAGGTCCGGCCGCGGCGGGTCTCCGTACCCGCCGCGACAGTCGTACCAAAGCGCGCTGGCCTAAGGCTTGACTGCCGGCCACCTGCACCGAGCCTGCCGAGGGGGATAGGGTGCCGACAACCTGCATCATGGGAGGTTGAAAACATTCTGGCGAGAGGAGTCAATCAGGTCATTCTCGGCCTGATCCAAGACAACCCCCTTGTATTCGGCATATGCCCCGAGAATACGAAACGCAAACCGCCAGTGCCAGTCCATGAAAAGGAAATCGGTGACCAAGGGACCCTCCTCGATTGTCAGCGGAGAGGAATGAACAACTCCGCTGAGGAATCTCTGGATCAGTTCGTACTCCGATTCGAAACCAGCCGCTTTGGCCAGGTCGCGGAGGCTGCCAGAGTACCAGGTGTTGCGCACTTTGCCCTTCTTGTTCGAGTATCTCGCCTTCACCGCCATAAAACGCTTCTTGATTTCCGGTTCCGCATTCGGCCGTTTGGGGCTATTCCTGACCCGCTTCGCGAGGGCTGTCCTGCTGGCGTCCATCAGATCGATACGGCGTTTTCGCTCGACATCCCTGAAGTCCAAGAACAGTTCTGCTCGCTCGTCTCGTCTGTTCGGGTCCGCCATGATGTATAGCCCTTGAAGCATCGCGTCGTATATGCTTCGAAGAATCGATGCCGCATCGAACCCATAGTCGGGGACAGCGTTGTTCCGAAGGACGGCCAAGGAATTCCCGGACGCGACGATGCGCCTCGCGATCATCTCCATGGCAATTGCCACAGAGCATGGAATCTGCACAGCGTTGAGCTTGACTGTAATTCTGTTGGCAACTGCCCGCTGGTATTCGAGAATATCGTTGTCGGACAAATCCGATGTCATTGCAGCACCTCGTGTCGCGTGAGCCCCGGGTCAGTACTTCCGCAAAACGCCGATGACGACCCCTTGAATCCGGCAGGTCTTGACGTAGATGGGCTTCATCCTTTCGTTGGCGGGCTGGAGGCGGATGCGGCCTTTCTCGCGGTAGAACGTCTTGAGGGTGGCGTCGCCACCATCGAGGAGGGCGACGACCGTCTCGCCGTTTCGGGCTTGCGACCGTTTTTCGACGATGACGTAGTCGCCGTCGCGAATCTGCTCGTCGATCATCGAGTCGCCGCGAACCTGGAGGACGAAGGTCTCGCCGGCGCGGCCCCGGAAGAGTTCCTCGAGGTCGAGGATCTCGGCGTCTTCAACGGCCTCGATGGGGCTGCCGGCGGCGATAAGGCCGACGAGCGGCAGGGCGGTCGGCCGGCCGGAAAGTTCCGGCGCCAGTTCGATCGCACGGCTGAGCGTCGGCCGGCGGCGCAGGGCGCCGCGGGCCTCAAGCGCCTCGATGTGCTCGAACACCGTCGGCCGGGAGACGCCCAGGTGGTCGGCGATCTCCTGCATCGTCGGCGCATAATCGTTCTCCGCGACGTAGTCGCGGATAAATACGACGATATCATGTTGGCGACGCGTCAGGTTCATGGCGTTCCTCCGGAATTCGATGGTGCCCGTATGTGACAGGCGTCGTGCGCGCGGCAGGTACGATGCCGTGGGAACGTGCCCCGCTGCTCCCGCAGCGGGCTCGAACCGCGGCGGGGTCGAACCGTGGCGCTTGGCCGGCACGGCACATTCGCAGCACGAAACGCGGACGAAGGAGGGGAGGGCCGGAGCGCCCCCCAATCGGTGCTCCGGCCCCGCGTGGTCTCGCGCCGCCGGTGGGGGCGGCGACGCCAAAGACCGCTGGCTTTCGTCCTGCCGCGCGGCCGGGGCCGGGGTGCGTGGGGGACACCTCGGCCGGGCCATCGGTGTGCGGCGAGACGTTGGGTGCGCTGACCGGTCGTGGGGATGGCCGCCTGTGGGGCAGGGCGGCCACGAGATGGCGTCGGCTGCGTCCTGGGCCGGCCGGCGTGCCAGCGCGGGGGGAGGCGGGCGGGCCGAGGGGGGCACGGGTTGCCCTTCGACCGCGCCCGATCCTCTTCCCACGTGTTCGCTGGCATCGGGCGGCGCAAGCGCCGTCGACAAACCGGTCACTGACCGGCGGCCGTCGAATCGGGCGTGCGGAGTTTGCTTGCACTCCGGTCCGAGGACCGCTATAAGCGCTTTGGCTGCTCTCGAAAAACGGTTGTCAAAGAGCCGAGTACGACACCCGTCATGATGGGCGGTAGGGTATCCTAACAGCGCCCTAACGTCAAGAGGTAAATCGGCCTGAGGGCGAGAAAACTTGACCTTTTCTGGCCGAAAAAGCCTAACAGAGTCCTAACTCGTTGTCGGGGGCGAACTTACGTCGCGATGTTTGTCGGGGCCGGACGAAAGTTTTTTCCGCAGGAGGTGGTCCTTGGCGAAACGACGGCGGACTTCACGGGCCGCGATCCGCAGCGCACGCCTCGCCCGCATCCTGCGCCAGCGCGACGTGCCGGCCATGCTGATCACCGATCCGGTCGGCGTCGGCTACCTGTCGGGTTTCACGGGTGAGGACAGTTGGCTTGTGGTCGGCAAGGGCAAGGGGTGGCTGCTCACGGACTCGCGTTTCGCGGAGCAGGCCCAGGTCGATTGCCCTGCCCTGGCCATCACGGTGCGCAAAGGTTCGTTGGTCGAGGCGTTGGCGAAGGTCGTGCGGCGCAAGGGCCTCGGGCGGCTGGGATACGATCCGGAAGCGGTGTCGGTGGCGCTGCTCGGGCGGCTGCGCAAAGGGTTGAAGGGGGTGCGGCTGGTGCGAGTGCCGGACGTCGCGACCCGGCTCCGGCTCTGCAAAGATGCGACGGAACTGAAGACGATCCGCCGGGCGATTGCCGTGGCCGCAGAGGCCTGGGCGGGGTTCCGCGCGTCGATCCGTCTCGGCATGACCGAGCATCAACTGGCCGCCGACCTCGACCACCGGATGCGCCTGGCCGGGGCGGACGGCTGCGCGTTTCCGACGATCGTGGCCATCGACGCCTCCGCCGCCAGACCCCACGCCATCCCGGGCCGCACGCGCCTGAAGCGCGGGTCGGTGCTTCTGGTGGACTTTGGCGCGAAGGTTGACCGGTATGTCTGCGACTTGACACGGGTCCTCTTTGCCGGTAGAATCTCTCCTTTTGTTCGCCGCGTGTACGGCGTGGTGTACGATGCGCAGGCCGCCGGCATCGCCCGAGCGGGGCCGGGCGTCGCGTTCACCGAGGTCGACGCCGCCGTCCGCGGCGTCATCAAGGAGGCTGGTTTCGGCAAGCGGTTCCGGCACGGCACCGGGCACGGCATCGGCCGCAAGGTCCACGAGGGGCCGGGGCTCGCGCCCAGGGGCGTGAAGGGTGAACTCGAACCGGGCATGGTCGTCACCGTTGAGCCGGGCATCTATCTGAGAGGCCGGTTCGGCATCCGCATCGAGGACGACGTCCTGATCACCCCGACCGGGCGCACCGTGCTGACGCACGTGGAGAAGGATATCGACCAGATGATCCTGTAGCCGCCGTACGGGCTGGCCATGTCTCGCCGTCAGTCGAGAGAAGATTGCACCGAGTGACCCTGTGGCTGCCGGACACGGCGGCTGGACGACCGATAGCAGGAGAACGGCTATGGCAGACGAACAGGCAGCGGACGGGGCCGAATCCGGCGCCGGCAAGGTTGACCTCGACGCGATCCGGCAACTCCTGACATTGATGGATGAGCACGGCCTCGAGGAACTGGAGATCGAGCACGAAGACATGGCCGTGCGCCTGCGCAAAGCCGGCGCGAGCACTGCGGCCCCGGTCGCCGCTGCGCCTGCTGCCGCGCCGCCGCCGGCACCCGCCGCCGCTTCGCCCGAGGCCGAAGCCGATGAGGAGAGCCTGCCGACGATCGACTCGCCGATGGTCGGCACGTTTTACGAGGCGGCCAGCCCGGAGGCCGACCCGTTTGTCCGGGTGGGCAACACCGTGGACGAGTCCACTGTGGTCTGCATCATCGAGGCGATGAAGGTGTTCAACGAGATCCGGGCGGAGAAGAGCGGCACGATCGAGGCGATTCTGATCAAGAATGCGGACTCCGTTGAGTTCGGCCAGCCGCTGTTTGTCATCCGCCCCGTTTAGCAGTTGCCCGAGAGCGTGCGCGGCGGGGCTGCCGGCGTGCCGCGAGAGGGGTGGCCGAGCCTGGGTGCCGAGCGGGCAAACCCGACACCCAAGGAACCAGGCGGTCTCTGGGCCGGCCGGGGAGAGAGCATGTTCTCACGTATCCTGGTGGCGAATCGCGGCGAAATCGCCTTGCGCATCATCCGGGCGTGCACCGAGATGGGCATCGAAAGCGTCGCCGTCTATTCCGAGGCCGACCGCGGCGCCCGGTACCTCGACCTGGCCGACGACACCATCTGCATCGGCCCCGCGCCGCCGGCCCAGTCGTACCTGAACACCTCGCGGATCATCTCGGCGGCCGAGGTGGCCGACGTCGACGCCATCCATCCCGGGTATGGCTTCCTGGCCGAGAACCCGCACTTCGCCGAAGTGTGCCGCTCGTGCAACATCGAGTTCATCGGTCCGAACGTCGAGGCCATGCGCCTCGTGGGCGACAAGGTCCAGGCCAAGGAACTCGCCCGCCGCGCCAACATCTACACCATTCCCGGCTCCGACGGGGCACTCGACAACGTGGACGAGGCCATCGGCCTGGCCCGCCAGATCGGTTACCCCGTCATCGTCAAGGCGGCAGCGGGCGGCGGCGGGCGCGGCATGCGCATCGCACACAACGACATCTCGCTGACCCAGGCCGTCGGACAGGGACAGTCCGAAGCCGATGCCGCTTTCAAGGACGGACGCGTCTATCTCGAAAAGTACCTCGACGGCGTCCGCCATATCGAGGTCCAGATTCTCGCGGACTCGCGCGGCGCCTGCGTCCATCTGTGGGAACGCGACTGCACGTGCCAACGCCGGCATCAGAAACTGATCGAGGAATCGCCCTCGCCCGCCATCAGCGACCGCACCCGCGCCAAACTCTGCGATGCCGCCGTCCGGATGGCCAAGGAGGCCGGCTACACCGGCGCCGGAACCGTCGAGTTCCTGGTGGACAAGGATGAGAGATTCTACCTCCTGGAAGTCAACGCCCGCATCCAGGTCGAGCATCCGGTGACCGAACTCGTGACCGGCATCGACCTCGTGGAGCAGCAGATTCGCGTGGCCGCCGGTGAGCGGCTGCCGTTTCGCCAGAAGGACGTGCCGCAGAAAGGGTGTGCCATCGAGTGCCGCATCAACGCCGAGGACTGCTTCAACGATTTCCGCCCGTCGCCGGGCGTCCTGGAGCGGTTCTGCGTCCCGGGCGGGCCGGGGGTCCGCGTCGATACCCACTGCTGCCAGGGGTGGACCATCTCGCCTCAGTACGACTCGATGATCGCGAAACTGCTCGTCCACCGGCCGACCCGCGCCGCCGCCATCGTGACCATGCGCCGGGCCCTCTCGGAGTTCGTCATCGAGGGCGTCCAGACCACCGTCCCGCTGCACATGGACATCATGTCGAACCCCGATTTCAACGCCGCACGCGTCGACACCGGCTGGGTCGAACGCGTCTGGTAAGCGGCGTGACTGAAAGTTCGCCGCATCAAAGGCGGTGGGATTAACACTATAGCGCCACTTCGCGCGCGGCGGGTCTCCGTACCCGCCGCGCAGCCCCGCAAATGGCCCTTTACACGCGGTGGGTGCGGAGACCCACCGCGCGAAATGCCTAGGTGGCGCTGTGGTGTTGAATCAGGTGCACGGAACCTAAAGAAGTCAAGCGGTCGTTGTCTTCAAATGGCGAGGGCGACGGGACTCGAACCCGCAACCACCGGATCGACAGTCCGGAACTCTATCCAATTGAGCTACGCCCCCGCGTCTCGACGGCCAGCCGTACGGCGCTGCTGGTCCGAGCACAAATGCCCGGCCGACGAACGGCCCATTCTCCGCCCGCGTGGCGGCGTGTCAAGCGAAAACGTCGCCCAATCGGCGATGCGGGTGTGGCAACGATTTCTGGCATGGGACGATTTCCTGCGGCTTGGCCGTAGCGCCGGGGTTTATCCCCGGCGCATCCTGGGCGGCGCCGCCGCCAACGGCCGCCGGGCATGAAGCCCGGCGCTACAACCGCCTGTGATCGCCAGAAAGAATTGCCCCAATCGGCGATGCGGGCGCACCTGGCCCTGGTGGCGGCGCGGCCGGAGTGCCCGCACGGAATCTCACCGCTGATAGATGGGAAGTTGGCGATACGATACGCTCATGGCCAGAACGGCCATGGCGCTGGAGTAGTAGTCTCCGCCTTCGCCGACGTTCTCGCCGGAGGATCGCCACTTGCCGTCCTTCTGCTGGGCCGTGAGCATGACCTCGTACATCTGCGAGGCCCACCGGTCCCAGTAATCGTCGCCGAGTTGAAACATGCCCTGTGAACAATAGTACATGGCATAGGAGAAGTGGGACCCGCGTCCGTAGTGGGTGGGCAGGTTCTTGAGGAGCCACTCGCCGGCCATCAGGGCGCTGCGGTCGCGATGCCGGCCGCACAGTTCCAGGCAGAGCAGGGCGGTTCCCGTCCGGCCCCACCCGGAGCCGCCGCCCGGCTGATAGGCAAAGCCGCCGTCGCGGCGAACCTGGCACTTCATGACGTAGCCGATGCCGCGCGCGATGGCCTCGGTCGGGACGGCCGCACCGTTGTTGCGCGCCGACCGCAGGGCCATGACGGCCCAACTGGTGCAGGAGATGTCGCTGTCGCGGCTGTCGCCCTGGTACCGCCAGCCGCCCGTGCTGCGTTCGTCCTTGTGAATCTGCTGGGCCGAAAGGATCAACTTCATGGCCTTGGCCAGGACCTTGTCGATCCTGGCCTGGCGCTCGGCCTCGACCATGCCGGAGACCTCCGAGAGCATCAGCGCCGAGATGCAGTGGCTGTACATCGGCCCGTGGCCGGAACTGCCGCGGGTCAGCATGCCGTTGGACTGCTGGTTCTTCAGGATGAAATCAATCCCCTTGTCGAGGGCCTTGCCGTATGGCCCGACGCCGGGGGTGTGCCCCTTGGCAAGCAGCGCCATGAGGCAGAGCGAGGTGATGCCGGTTGCGTTGCGCGAGTGCTCGTTCTTGCTCCACGACCCATCGGGACTCTGCTCCTTGACAAGCCAGGCGAGGGCCCGGTCGATGGACTTGTCGACCCGCTCCTGGTACTTGGCGAGCGCCGGGGAGGCCTTGTCGGCCGCCGCCCGCCCTGCGAGAGCGGCCGACAGGCCGACCGCCAGCGCGACGGCGAGGGCGCGGCGGGTCGGGCGTCGGCGTGGGGTGTTGCCGTGTCGAGGGGCTCTCATTTGGCTTCCTCGCTTTTTTCGCCGCCCTTCTTGGCGACCTTCTGGAAATACCGTTTGATGAGGACGCGGTATTCCTCGGGTCCGCCCTCCTCGGCGGCCTGAAGAATCTGGTTCCGCAACTCGCCGGGCAGCCGTGCCCAGTCCGACAGTTTGATACCGAGTCCCTGGAGTTTGGCGGCCGTCAGGCTGATGCCGATCGGCCCGATGCCGAACTTGGAGTTCATCGTGTGGGTGGGCATCATCCCCGGCTGCATCGCCATGCCCATCCCCATGCCGGGCTGGGCGCCCATCGCCTGGGCCATGGCGGCGGCCTGGCTGGCGGCCTGCGACAGCGCCTGGGCCGACTGGGCGGCCGACGGGGCCGACTGGCCGGCAGCGGCCTCGGTGGCGGCGCTGTACCCTTCGGCCATCGGCTGACCCATGGCGGCCTCGCCTGGCGAGGGCGCGGCCATGCCCTCGGCCGCCTGGGCTAACGCCTGGCCGAGACCGCTCAGGGCCTCGGCGGCCTGACCGAGCGCCTCGGCGGCGCTCTGTTGCGACGGCTGGGCGGGGCCGGGCTGACCACCTTCCTGACCGAGTTGGCCGGCGGCCTGTTCGGCGAATTGCTCGGCGCTGCCGAGGGCCTCGGTGGCTTTGCCTGCTGCGGCGGCAGTGGCGGGGGCCATCGCCTCGGCACGCTGACCGAGTGCGGCGGCGGCTTCCTGAAGCGAGCCGGCCTGGGCGGCCACAGCCTCCTGGGCGGCGGCGAGCGATTGCTGCGGGCTCTCTTGGGCGAGGGCACGCATCTCGGCGGCCAACTGTTCCTGCCGCTCGGCCAGGTCGCCGGCCTGCTGGGCCATCTCGGCGACTTCGCCTCCGGACGGCTGACCGCTTGAGGGCTGCCCGGAAGATGCCTCACCGGAAGATGCCTCACCGGAAGACGCCTCGCCGGACGACGCCTCGCCGGACGACGCCTCGCCGGACGACGCCTCGCCGGACGACGCCTCGCCGGACGACGCCTC
>CAZEBQ010000001.1:66194-75402 GCA_964510295.1 uncultured Anaerolineales bacterium
ACGACGCCTCGCCGGACGACGCCTCGCCGGACGACGCCTCGCCGGACGACGCCTCACCGGATGATGCCTCACCGGATGACGCCTCGCCGGATGACGCCTCGCCGCCGGCCTGCTCAGCGGCCTGGGCGCCGAGATTCTCGGAGAGGCCACCGAGTTGCTCGGCGGCGCTCGTGGCGCTCTCGGCGGCGGCCCCGACGTCGGACGGGAGTTGCTGGGAGGCGGCCTGAGCGTCGTGTGCCGCCTGCTCGCCTTGCTGGCTCGGCTGACCGCCCATCGGCGCGACGTTCTCGGCCAACTGGGTGGCTTCACGGGCGAGTTCGGCCTGCGCGGCCTGAAGGCGAGCCATCTGGCTTTCGCTCATCTGCTGGGCGACTTGGTTCCGCTGGGCGAGGAGTTGCTCGGTCCGCTCGCGGATGTCCTCTTGTTTGGCCGCCAGTCCGCCGGCCGTCTGCATCTCCTGCGGACTAGGCTGCTCACCGCCAGCCTGCTGTCCTGACGGCTGCTCCCCGCCGGCTTGCTGTCCGGCGGGCTGCTCCCCGCCGGCTTGCTGCCCGGCGGGCTTCTCGCCACCGGCCTGCTGTCCTGACGGCTGCTCACCGCCGGCTTCCTGCCCGGCGGGCTTCTCACCACCGGCCTGCTGTCCCGACGGCTGCTCCCCGCCGGCTTGCTGCCCGGCGGGCTGCTCACCACCGGCCTGCTGTCCGGCGGGTTGGCCCTCGGCCCGTGCGGCGAGGGCCTGTTCGGCGGCCTTCTGCTGTTCGATAGCCTGGGGCAGGTCTGCGGCCCGGATGTTCTCGGCGGCCTGGGCCATGCCGGGCTGTTGGTCGGCGGCAATCGGCTGGGCGCCGGCCTCTTTGGCGAGTTGAGCCTGTTCGGCGGCGAGGTTTTCGAGGGCCTGGTCGATCTTGCCGATGTCGGCGAGTTGGCCGGTTTCCTGGGCCACCGCCAGTTGCTCTTCCTGGAGCGCTCGAGCGTCTGCGGCGAGGTTCTGGGCGGCCTGCTGGTCGCGGGTCAACTGGGCCTGCTGGGCGGCGGGGGTGTCGGCGACGAGTTCGCCCACGTCGCCGGCGAGGGCCTCCTGGGCCTGCTGCCACTCGCCGGGGATCTGGTCCTGAGCGGCCTCGGCGGCGAGAGCAGCCTCCTGGGCGGCCATGTCGGTCAGGGCTTGAGCCAACTGGAGGGCCTCGGCCATCTGATCCATCTGTCCGAGCAGTTCTTCGGTCAACTGGATGGCGTTGTCGACGTGCTGATCGGCCTCGGCGGCGGCCTGGCCGCGGTCGGCCGGCGTGTCGGCGAGTTTAACCTGTCCGGTCTTGTCTTCGGCCCCCGTGACCTCGGCGCCCATTTCATTGAGTTTCGGTTCGAGGCCGGCGAAGGCGCTCTCGGCGGCCTTGGGGGTGATGTCGGCGGCCGTGGCCTTGGCCTCGGCCAGGTGCTCGCGCATGCGGTCCACGCGTTCGGCCAGCGCCTTGCTGAGTTGCTCGGTCTTGGCGACCTGTTCCTTGACCGGGACGGAGTCTTCCTTGGTTTCCTTGAGTTCGTCGAGGATTCTTTCGAGGGCCCGGCGGATGGTCTCCTCCTGGGCCTTGAGCGTCTGCATGGCGTAGGACTCGGCCGAGAGGTCGAGTTCGACGGTGATGATTCTGGAGGCGGCCTCTCCGGGCCCTTTGAACTCGGCGGGTCGGTTGTCGGCGGCACGGAGGCGGAAGGTGAACTGCTTGGCGCCCCGGAGGGGCAGTTTCGACAGCAGCAGCGGCACCTGGCCGGCCGCCGTTCGGTTGGCGGCATCCTGCCCCTGATGCAGGGGAACGGCGACCTTGGCGCCCTTGCGGGTGTCGGTTGCCACGACGAACTCGGCCTTCGAGAGGCCGAAGTCATCGGCCATGGAGAACTGGACGGGCAGTTGGTCGGTCGGCTTGAGGCGGAGCCGCTTGACCTCGGGGGTCAGAATCTTCACCGAGGGCGGCTTGTCGGGCAGGGCGACGAGCGGCCGGTCGGGCGAGGTGTTGCTGAAACCGTATTGGTCGGTCATCGCCAGGGCCCACCGTCCCCGCATGCGGGGTTTCAGTTCAACCTGGAACTTGCAGACGCTTGTCCCGTCCGGGCCGGGCAGGATTTGTGTGGCCATGCCCTTGGCGGGACGGCCGTTCAGCCGCACCTCGGCCGACTTGATCGGCTTGTTTGTCGTGGCCGAGACCGTGACCTTGGTGCCCGCGACGGCGCGGATGTCGCCGGGAATGTTGTCCTTGGTCTCGGCCTTGCGCAGCGTGTAGGCCGGATACACGTAGTGAGCGTCGAGGCGTTTGACGATGGCCGGCGGCACGACCTTGACGTCGTAGAACTGGCTGAGCGCATCGCCGGCGTAAACGCGGTACCTGAAGTCCTCGGCGGCCGGCGGGCAGGTGATCGTGAAACGCGGATAGCCCTCTTCCGATGGCGGCAGGAGCGTCATGTAGGCCGACCGTTCAGTGGCGTCGGGCAGTGTCTTGCGCAGCGAGCACCGCTTGACGGCGGTGTTTCGGACCTCGACCTGGATCTCCAGACGCTGCCCCTCGGCCAGGATGGCGTCGCCGGGGGTTACCACAAGCATGTCGGCCGAGATGTTGGGCAGATTCATGAACGGCGCCACCGCACGCTTCAGCAGCCGCGACGTGATACTCGGGTACAGCGCCCACAACGCTCCGAACACGATGAGGAGGCCGACGGCCGACACGAGGTACGGCCGGGCGGCCTTGAGCGGCACTTCCGTGCGTGGCCTGACGCGACCGGCGTCCTGGGTGGCCTCGGCCACCAGGGCGGCAATGAGGGTCTCGGAACCGCGAATCTCGGGGATGTCGCTGCTGGTGAGCAGTTCGACGGCCGAACTGAGACGTTCCTGGAGTTCGGGGTGGCGGGTCTCGATGGCCCGGGCGATGCCCGTCAGGGTGATGGTCTTGGCGATCGGCAGGACGAGCAGCCACATGGCCACCGCCGCCGTCGCGCCCAGGGCCGAGAGGGTCAGCACCCACCGGAAGGTCTGCGAGAACAGTGTGAATCCGGCGTCGACGGCCATGACGAGCAGCAACGAGCCGATGCCCGTAGCCACGACGGCGGACACGCCGCGCAGCAGAATAACGCCGCGAACGCGGTGAATCAGCCGACGCAGCGCCTTGGCAATCGGCTGCGGGATGGCACCAGCCGCCAGCGGTGATGTGGTGTCGGTCATCACGCTAACCCCACTTTCTTTCTGAGCAGCCACTCGGCCGTCGCCATCAGGACGATGAGGACGAACAACGGTACGGAGTCCCAAATGACGTACTCGTGGCGCTCAATCTCCACTTCCGTGACCGGTCCGAGGGCCCCGAGCACGCGGTCGGCCCGTGCCGGATCGGCCACGGTTCCGTTCGTAAGCGTCGCCAGGCGGCTGAGCAGGCCGCGATCGGGCGTGAGTTCGGCCTGTTCGGCGGGCGTGGCCGGATCGACCGAGAACTCGATCGAGACGCTGTCAACGTTCTCGGCGGCGAGGATGGGCCTCGCGGCCGGGGCGTCGAGTTCCGCGCGGTACGTGCCGCTCGGCAGTTCGCCGATGTCGGCCTCGTACATGCCGGCCGAGTTGGGGCGGTACGTGAGGGGATGGCGGTCGGGCTCCTTCTTGTTCTGGCCGTAGACCTTCACGAAGACGTCTTTGCTGTCGACGATGGGCGTGAAATCCTTCTTGGCGATCTTGGCCTGAACCCGGACGGAGGCGTGCGGCGCGTAGCGTGTGCGGTCGGTTCCAAGTTTGACGGTCTCGGTGCCGGCGGGCAGTTTGTTGGCGGTGGCCCACCGCAGCACCTGGCCCCAGAACCGGTGATGGTGCGTGTCGCCCACCTGGTAACGCAGCCGCCACGTGCGGTCGAAGGCGAGGAACATGACCTTGCCCATGGCCACGTTGTGATGGGTGATGAGGGCGTGTTCTCGCTGGAAGATGCGGCGTTTGGCGAGGGTCTCCTCGTCGGGGACGTCGTCGGGCGGTGCGCCGTCGGCCTTGGGCCGGGGCATGAAATCAGGCGGGTCGGGAGGGACGGCGTAGGCCAGCACGGTGGCGCCCTGTTTGGCGTGCAGGATCGGGTGCCGCCAGTAGATCTCCGGCAGACCGCCCCAGACGTCGAGGTTCTCGTCGGGGTTCACCTTCTGTCGCATGATGACGCTTTCGCATCCCTCGGCGGTGAGGGCGAGGTGGAATTGCTTCTCAGGCGGCTCGACGACGGGCTCGGTGGATTTCTCGAACATGACCGGCAGAACGTCGGCGATGTCGGCGTCGCCGTAGGCGTGGGGCGTATGGAGGGGCCCGGCGATGACGATCAGCGTGCCGCCTCGCTCCGTGACGAACCTGCGGAGAATGCGCTGCTCCTCCTCGCCGATGGTCTCCGGCGACACGTCGCCGAGCACGATGACGTCGAACTTCATCCACTCCACCTCGTCCTTCGGCAGGGCCGCGGCTTCAACCTCTTCGACGTCGCGGGAGGCGGAGGCATGGGTGGTGGGCGGCCGGGGGACGCCTTCGATCCGGTCGGGCTCCAGCAGCACGTACTGGAGGTGGACGGTTTTGTCGCGGCCGGCAAAGAGGTTCTTGATGTACCGGAACTCCCAACGCGGCCGGCCCTCGATCAGCAGCAGTTGGGTCCGGTCGTCAGAGACGCTCACGGCCAGCGGATAGGCGTTGTTCGTGGTCAGCACCTCGCCGTCGAACTTTTCGACCTGGATGGCGTAGCGGTGGAGCCCCGCCTCTTTGGGTTCGTCGGCCAACTGGACGCGGGCGCGGTAGGCGTCGGTCGGCACACGGACGGTCTCGGTATCGACCGTCTTGTCGCCGTCGTTGAGGGTGACCTTCACTTCCTTGCCGGCGAGGCCGTCGAGTTTGACCTGCGTGGTGACGAACATGCGGTCGCCTGTGGCGATGGCCTCGGGCGCTTCAACGCTGATGATGCCGGCGTCGATCGGCGGCTTCTCGCCGCCCAGAACGATCGACGAGACGGGCACCCGCTGGATGCCGAGCCGGCGGACGAGCGGCTCAACGCTCTTGGTGGCGTTGTGGCGGCCGTCGGTCAGGACCAGGATGCCCGACAACTGCTCGTCCGACATCTCGGTCATCACCTTCTCGAAGACCGCCGTGAAGTCGGTCTGCTGCTGCTCGGGGGGGAGGGCGGCGGCGTCGCCGGGCAGACGCTCGTCGGGACCCTTGTACGCCTTGGCGTAGGCGTCGAGGTCCACCTCGGACGGCTCGGAGGCGAAGGTGTACATCTTGACGCCGTAGTCGGCCCGGAGCCGGTCGAGCAGGCTCTTGCCCCGCTTGCCCTCATCGCCGGGCTTCTTGCCTGCGGCGGGGGGGGCGTGCAGGAGGACGTCGCGGGCCAGGGCCAGCCGCTTCTTGCCGGCCAGGCCGTCGACCTTGGCCTTGACGTCGGCGTCGAGCGACGCGTGGGCGGCCTCGTCGAGGGCCTGGGCCACGGCCGCCGTCTTCGATGCCAGCGAGCCCAGTTCGGTGGCGGCCTGGCGCACCGTCTTGAGAAGCCGGCCGTGTTCGGCCACGAGGCGGTTGGCGTTGTCTTTGCCGGTCAGCGCGATGGCTTCCTTGAGCCGCTCGCGGACCGGGGAGGCGAGTTTTTGGCTGATTTCCTGGAGTCCTTTGACGAGCGCGTCGCCGAGTTTGAGGGAGGCCTGGAGTGGTTCGGCGACCGAGGCGGCCTTTTGGCCGAGGGCCTCGTCGGCCTGGGTGAAGGCGTGGTTCATGTCGCCCGCGCGGGCCTCGAGTTGCTGCTTTCGGGCCTCGGCGTCGAGGTTGCCGAGCGATGCGAGCCACTCGCCCTGTGCGGAAAGGTCGCGGCGAATCTTGTCGAGTTCTTCCGCGAGACGCTCCAGCGCGAAGGGGCGGTGGACGCCCTCGACCGAGAGGGCCTCGGCCAGGCGGAGTTTCTCGGCGGCCCCCAGTTGCGTGTCGGGGACGAACATCGACGCGCTCGTGTCGAGCATGACCGCCACCCACCGTTGAATCGTCTTGTCGAGGTTCCACGGACGCACCGGCTGGGCGAGCATGACGATAACCAGGATGACGATCGCCACGCGCAGCGCCGACAGGGCGAGCCCCGCGCCGCGCGAGATAGTGCGGTGCTCCAGCGCGTAGAGGCCGAGGACGATCTCGACGGCCAGCGCGCCGAGCAGGGCGATGGGCCAGAGCGGCCAGTTCGTCGCCAGGACGAGCCCGCGCTGAAGCGCCTGCCAGACGGCCAGGAGCGTGACGAAGCCGACGGCCGTGAGCACGGCAAACCGGACGGCCCACAGACCGGCGCCGCCCGGACGCCGCCACAGGACGTGCACGAGAATCCACACCCCGGCGGCGGCAAGGGCCATCAGATACACCAGCACCGTCGGCACCGACTCGGGTAACACGTAATGCAGTTCGGTGGTTGGGATCATGCCTTGGATGCACCTTCAGGTTCTTGGCTCGGCACGGCCAACAGGCTCCTGGCCCGCTGGCGGAACGTCCGGATGTCCACGGATTCGGGGCCGAACGAAACCGTATCGATCATGTGCATGCGGCGTTGCATGGCGATCCATCGGGCCAGGCCGATCTCGGCCAACAGGCTCACGAGCAGGGCGATGGCGAGGTATTTCCACAACTCCTCCCCGGGGACGCTTCCCGTGACGGCCTCGACCAGCCGGGCGGTGCTGTCGGCCTGGAAGAGGTCCACGTGTTGGCCGGCCGTTTCCAGTTCGGCGTCGGAGAGCGGCACGAGGTTCCCCTCGGCGGCATTGCCGAGGACGACGAACGGAAAGCCCTTGCCGGTGGCGGCCGCCGGCGCCTGGAAATGCTCGCCCACCTGCTTGGAGACGGTCAGCCGGTAAAGGCCGGGCTCGTACGTTCCGGGGAAGGTGACGCGCAGGCCGTTGGGCACGGCGGCCAGGGAGGCCCGGACCCGTCGGTTGCTGGGGGTCAGGACGTCGGCGGGTGTCTTGGCCAGTTGCTCGGCCTTCTTGGCGGCGCCGGCCGACTTGGCGGGCAGTTCCATGACGAACTCCGACCCCGGCTGCACGTTCGTCTGGGCCAGGGCGGGGGCGGCCAGGTAGTACGCCAACTCGTGGACCAGCGGGACAAAGCACTTGAGCGACGGCAGGTTGCTCTCACGCCGGTCCAGCGACATCGACGTCATCAGGACGTACCCTTTGCCGACCCGCCGCTCGACCAGGAGCGGTTCGCCGGTGTCGAGCCGTCCTCCGACCCGAACGGTCTGGTCTTTCTCATCGACGTCGAGCGTCCAGAAGGCGGTGATGAGGGCTCGTTCGACGTCGGACTGGGTGGTGTCGCGCATCAGGGCCAGCGCCGGGTGGCTCAGGGTCTTCAGACCGAAATGGGCCGGCGCATCCGGAAGCGAGCGGCGCTGGGCGAGCCCGGCCGGCATGAACGGCTGGCCGCCTTCGCTCGTCCAGCTGCCGTAGAACCCGGGGACGGCGCTGTCGCCGAGAGCGATGAGCAGGCCGCCTCCGGCCCGGACGAACCGCACGAGTCGGTCGGCGGTCGCCTTCGGCAGCCGCGACACATTCGCGAGGATCACCAGATTGTACGGGCTGAAATCGGTCACCGAGGCGATGTCGGGCGCCGGCACGACGGTGGGCTCGACAAGTTGGCCGAGGGCGGGCTCGGCGTCGGCCTCCTTCTCCTCGGGCTGCGGCTCCTCAGGTTCGGCCTCTTCGTCGATGGGTGTCAGGGCGATCTCGACGAAGGCGGACGCGCCGTCCAGGGGACGCGTGGCCGGGCTGCCCTCGACGATGAGAACGGGCAACGTGTCGATGACCGGCAGCACCCGCGTGGCCTCGTTGTCGCTGGGCATCTCGTCTTCGCTGAGGACCTTGGCGGTGACGAGATGGGGGCCGGGGTCGCCGAACCGGTAATCGAAGCGGGCCGTCTCGGCCGCGTCCGGCTGCATCTCCCCCACGTCCTGCCGCAAGGCGCTGACGCCGTCAACGAGCAGTTCCACCGTGAGCGGCTCGATGGAAGTGGTGCCGGTGTTCATGATGGTGACGTCGATGCGAACGGAGCGGTCGGTGCCGACGACCTTGCGGGAGACGCGGATGGCGCCGATGGCGGCGTTGCGGAGTTCCTTGGGCAGGTCGAGGGTGCGGCAGATGATCTGCGGCGGGAGGGGGAAGGCGTTCAGGCCGGTCCCGAGAAACTTCCAGCGGGCCTCGTGCCGGGTATCCCACCCGATGGCCTGGCCGTCGGTAATCAGGACAATCTTCTTGGCGGGGTTGGCCCCTTCGGCAAGGCTGGTGGCGGCGGCGCCGAGGGAGTCGAGGACCCGCATCGAGCCGCCCGTGGCAACCAGGTCGTGGAGGGCCTGGGCGAGTTCCTCGCGGTCGGTGATGGGGTTCGGCACGACGGGGCGCGGCACGGGCCCGGCGAGGAGGATGCTGATGGCGTCGGCGGGGCGGCAGGCCTGGATGACGGCCTGGGCCTCCTCAATCGCCCGCTCGAAATTCGGTTTGCCGCCGACCGGAACCGTCATGGAGGTCGATCCGTCGATGAGGATGGCCACGTCGCGTTCACCGCCGCTCAACGACCACTGCTGCTGCTGGAGGTAGTTCTCGGCGACCGAGGCGCCGACGGCGAGCAGCGTGAGGACGGCGGCAGCGCCGAGCAGGACCCAGCGGGCCCGCACGCTGCGCCACACAGCGGCTGCGACTCCCGCCAGAATGGCGGCGATGATCAGGGTCGGCAACACGAGCGCCCACGGAATGGTGGTGCGGCTGGGCATGAACGGCCTGGCCATGGCCAGGACGAGCAGGGCCACGATCAGGCACCGCAGCGCCATCAGGATGATCTCTTCGATAAGGATTCTGCGGCTGCGGTGGGTCAGCGACTCCAGGAGGAACCGCATCGCACCCCAATCGACGATGGTCGCCCGCTGCCGGTTCAGCAGATGGATGATGATCGGGATGGCCACCGCTGCCAGCCCCGCCAACATGGCCAGGTTCAGGAAGGTCATAGGACTTTGCCTGTTAGCATCGCCGCGGATTCCGGACGGCGGGACTCAGCCCCGGGCACCGGGCAGCAGCACACTCCCCAGCCACGGGCCATCTCGCACCATCGGCGCCGACCGTGATCCTCCGGCTTACGTACCCTGTTGTTTGAGACGCCTCAGCAAACCGTGCATCAGCCTCGAACAGTCATCGGCCCCCTTGCGCAAGCCCG
>CAZEBQ010000001.1:75502-82306 GCA_964510295.1 uncultured Anaerolineales bacterium
GCACGCGTGCCCCGTGCCTGGTCCCGAGTTCCTATCGGTTCCCCAATCCTTTCGTTCTGGTTTTGCGGCTTGCCAGGTAGTGGGCCAGGGCGATGTCGAAGTTGCGTTTGGTGGACAGGGGCACGTAATCGATGTCCATCTGCCCGCAGCCCACTTCGATGTCGCGGACGAACCGCCGGATGCGTTCGAGGTAGTCGGCCCGGACGGCCCGAGGGTCCAACTGGACCCGTCGCATGTCGACCTCGAGGTCGCGGAACTGGCTCCAGCGCTCGAACGGGAACGTCAGTTCCTCCTCGGCCATCACGTGCAGCATCAGGACCTCGTGCTTGCGGTATCGGAAATGGTGCAGGGCGTTGAGAATCTCCTTCGGGTCGTCGAACAGGTCCGAGATGACGACGATCAGGCCGCGGCGGTGTGCCCGTTCGGCGATGTCGTGGAACACCGGGGCCAAGGCCGATTCGTCGCCCGGCGACGTGTTGACGAGTTCGTCGAGGAGGACCCGCAGGTGGCTGACGCGCGACCGCGACGGAATGTACCGGCGGATCCTCGTGTCGAACGTCACCAGGCCGACGGCGTCCTGCTGGTTGATCATCAGGTGCGCGAGCGACGCCGCCAGAAACTGGCCGTACTCGAACTTCGAGAGTCTGCGGCCGTTGTGCTCGGCCGCCTGCCGGCCGGTGTACTGCATCGACCCGGACGCATCGAGCAGGATCACCGACCGCAGGTTCGTCTCCTCGATGTATTCCTTGACGTAGTAGCGGTCGCTCTTGCCGTAGACGCGCCAGTCGAGGTTGCGGATGTCGTCGCCGGGCACGTACTGCCGGTGTTCGGCGAACTCGACGCTGAACCCCTTGTAGGGGCTCCGGTGCCGGCCGGAGACGAAGCCTTCGACCAGCCCCCGCGCGATCAGTTCCAGCCGGTGAATCTTGGCCAGCGCCTCCGGGTCCAGCAGACGCATGTACGCTCGAGTGGTGTCACCTTGTGCCAGTGCCATGGATCCTCACCCGGTCTGCCGCCGCGCGGACGGCGCTCCCATAGTTCGACAACGCTACCTTGCGCGGCGGGTCGGAGCCTGCCCTGAGCCTGTCGAACGGGTACCCGCCGCGGCGCCCGCACCGCCCCAATCAGCCGGCGCCTCGTCAGGCGATGGCGGTCTCGACGGCGGGCTGGACTTCGGCCAGCAGCCGCTCGACGACCTCGTCCGGCGAGATGCCCGCCGCCTCGGCGTTGAACGTCGTGATGACGCGGTGCCGCATCACCGGCAACGCGATCTCCCGCACGTCCTCGGTGGTCGCATGATAGCGGCCGTGGAGGATGGCCCGTGCCTTGGCGGCAAGGATGAGGTAGATGCCGGCTCGCGGCCCGGCGCCCCACTGGACCAGTTCGTTGATGAAGGGCGGCGCCTCCGGCCGGTTCGGCCGCGACGCCCGCGCCAGGTCCCGGGCGTACTGGACCACGTGGTCGGCCACGGGCACGCGGCGGACGATGTCCTGCAGCCGCAAAATGTCTTCGCCGGTGAGCGTCACGTCGAGGTCGGCCTCGTACGTGCCGGTGACCTGCTTGATGATGGCTATTTCCTCGTCGGCGTGCGGATAATCGACCATGATGTTGAACATGAAACGGTCGAGTTGGGCCTCGGGCAGGGGGTAGGTGCCTTCCTGTTCGATGGGGTTCTGGGTTGCCAGCACGAAGAACGGTTCGGGCAGCGTGTAGGTCGTCTCGCCGCACGTGACCATGTGTTCCTGCATGGCCTCGAGCAGGGCGGCCTGCGTCTTGGGCGGCGTCCGGTTGATCTCGTCGGCCAGGATCATGTTCGAGAACAGCGGGCCGCGGACGAACCGGAAGATGCGCTTGCCGGTCGTCCTGTCCTCTTCCAGCACGTCGGTGCCCGTGATGTCCGACGGCATCAGGTCCGGCGTGAACTGGATACGCTTGAACGTCAGGTGCAGCAGTTGCGACGTGGTGCTGACCATCAGCGTCTTGGCCAGGCCCGGCACGCCGACCAGCAGCGCATGGCCGCGACAGAAGATGGCGATGAGGATCTGCTCGATGACCTCGCTCTGGCCGACGATGGCCCGGGCCAGTTGCTCGGTCATGTCTTTGTAGGCGGTGTTGAGGGCCTTGACGGCCTGGATGTCGTCGCCCTCGGTGATTTTGGGAGCCACCGTCGGTTTCTCTGCGCCCGGTTTCGGTGTGTCAGTCATCTATCGGCCTCCGCTTAGGAGTTCGCACGTGCCTGAACGTCCCGCTTTCGAGGGCCGTGCGCAGACCGCACGCGCGCAGTCCACACACCGTGCCCGTGTACGTAGACTGTAACCGCCGGCGGGGGCTGAGGTGGCGGATATTCCCGTGAAAATCGGCGATGTAGCAGTTCACGTTCAACGCCGGCAGGGCATGGCGCGGTGGGTCTCCTGACCCACCGCGCCCGCGTGTCGATATTCCCGCTCCTGTGGGCGCGGCAGGTCACCAGACCCCCGCGCAGTGTGCTATAAGCAATCAAGAACTGCTCCCCATCCGCGCCGGGTTGTCAGTTCGCACCGCAAGCGAGCCATTTGCGCTGTTTGTAAGTCTTGGGTTAGTACGACTACGCTACGTTCCGCGCGGCGGCCTTCCCAGGCCGCCTGACGGCCGCCGGAAAAACAGACGCCCGAGGCCGACGGCGCGGCAGGTCTGTCCCGGCGGCACCGTGAGCGGCCCCGCGTCGCGGCCGCCCCAGTACGGGCCCGTTTGGCCCGGCCGCTTCGCTCCCTCGCGACGCTCGGCTCACCTTCCCACGCCGACCCGACCCCCGCCCAACGCCTCACCCCATCTGCCCAAACGCCCACAACGCAAATGGCTCGGCTCGAAAACGCTTGACGGGGACGGGCCCGCAGGATACAAGTTTCTGGCGGCTCAGGCGGTTGCCGTTACGGTTGTTATCGCCTTCGGGCCGCATATCTGTAACTGTTTCTTGTCAAAGCACTTGCGCCCGTAGCTCAGCAGGATAGAGCGGCGGTTTCCTAAACCGCAGGTCGGGTGTTCGAGTCACCCCGGGCGCACCATTGTTAGGTACTGACAAGTCTTGGCAAGTGGCGACAGGTGCGCGACTTACGCCCCTGCCGCCACTTGCGTTACCGGACTTCCAATCCTGGCAGGTGATGGCAAGTAATGGCGTACCGGGGTAACCGCGCGCTCAAAATGCGCGGATGGCGACGTTGGAGAAGGCGGGTGGGCAGGCAGTTGCAGGGGCGCTGAAGGCATCCCGGGCATGACGGTTTCGGCAAGCCATCGTGACGGGCAGCCGCACCGCATCTGGCAGCCTCTCCCTTGAGTCAGCCCCATCCACACACTGGGCGGCCAATTCCTTGACACGGCGTACAGAACTTTGGCCCTGCTGAGGGATGCACGAGTTCCTCCGGCGCTGGCGGCGAAACCCCGGGATCCCCCGGGGCATCGCCTCGATGCGCGGTGGCTTGCGGAACTGATGCCTGCACGCCACCCCGCCAGCGGGCAGACTCTGGGAACCAGCGCCGAACGGGCGGGTCGGCACACGCCCATAACCTCTTTGTCTGCAAGTAGTTACGCCCGCAATCCATTCAACCCCGCCCCGGAATGGCTGCGAGTGACCGCGTTCGCAGTTCTCCGGTGTGGCACGAACGCCGGCGGAACCTCTCCTGCCACTGCGCTGCGGTGAGGCCGTTTGCCGCACGGCCCCATCGACAGGACGGAGCCGCCCCCGAGCCCGGCACGTGATTTGCACACGTCCAGGTCGAACAGCCCTGTTCCGCAGCGATGCGTGCGCGCCTGCAGGTGCCGCGCCGCAGGGAGTCTGCCGATGTCCGCCGCCGCACGGTTTAGCGGGCGCCGGACCGGGCGGCAGCGCGGCGCGGGTGGGTTGCTTTGTCGGCAACCAGTGGTTCCTGCGGCGCAAGGGGTCCTGGGAACGAGGGAAGCATGAACCGCAACGATGCCGACCGGCCTGAAGCGAGCCCCCTGTTCGAGGTGCTCGAGCAGCGCCTGCTATTGGATGGGACGCTCGAAGGACAGGCCATCCAGTTGTTCCAGGCCTCCCCCGCCCTGTTTGTCGAGAACCAGGGGCAGTGGGAAGACGAGTCGGTGCGCTATGCCTTCGAGGGAGCCGGCGCTACGGTCCTGCACACGGACAGCGGCCTCGTCCTGCGCCTTCACCAGCGCGCGGGAGACGGGTTGGCCGACGACGCATCGTCACTGCCCGGTCTGCGTGTGACGGAAGAGCCCCCGGCCTATGTGTCCACAACGGTTTCGGTGACGTTCGACGGCGCCCGGCAGATGAGCCCGGCAGGGCGGGAGCGGTCCGAGACCCAGTACAACTACTTCGTGGGTGAGGGGTCGCGATGGCGGTCGGGTGTGCCGACGTTCGAGACGGTGGCGTATGAGGGCCTGTACGAGGGCATCGACCTCTATACGTGGGGCCGGCACGACAGTCTGAAATACGAGTTCCACGTGGCCCCGGGCGCCGACTACAGGGCGATTCGGATCTCCTACGAGGGCATCGAGGCGATGTTCGTTGCTGAGGATGGCTCGCTTCGCGTGCAGACGGCGTTGGGCGAACTGGCGGATGAGCCGCCGCTGATCTACCAGCAGATCAACGGCGAGCGCGTCGAGGTGCCGGGCAGATTCGTTCTCGTGGATGCCGACACCTATGGCTTTGAGATCACGGGGCCTCACGACCCGGCTCGCGAACTGGTCATTGACCCGGACCTGGCCTGGGCAACCTACCTGGGCGGGACCGGCAACGACGGCGGTAAAGGCATTGCCGTGGATCCGGCAGGCAACGTCTATGTAACAGGCTACACCCGGTCTCCCAACGGTGCCACCGCCGGCGCCTGCGACACCACGCATAGCGGGGAGTACGATGCTTTCGTCGCCAAGTTGGACAGCAGCGGCAGCGGCCTTCTCTATTACACGTACCTCGGCGGGGACACCAATGAGTATGGCTACGGCATCGCCGTCGACCCGGACGGCAACGCCTACGTGACGGGCAGGACCCGCTCTGCCGGCTGGGCGACCGATGGGGCATACGACCCCACCCACAACGGCGGTTATGATGTTTTTGCCGCAAAACTCAACAGTACCGGCAGCAGCCTGCTGTACTGCACGTACCTGGGCGGGGACGCCAATGAGTATGGCTACGGCATCGCCGTGGACCCGGACGGCAACGCCTACGTAACAGGCCACACCAGGTCGTCCGGCTGGGCCACCGCCGGCGCCTGCGACACCACGCACGACGGCGAGTACGATGTCTTCGTCGCCAAGTTGGACAGCACCGGCAGCAGCCTGCTGTACAGCACCTACCTGGGCGGGGACGGCTATGAGTATGGCTACGGCATTGCCGCCGACGCGGCAGGCGAGGCCTACGTGACGGGTTGGACCGAGTCTTCCGGCTGGGCGACCGCCGGCGCGTATGACGCCACCCACAACGGCGAGACGGATGTGTTCGTCGCGAAACTGAACCCTGCCGGCAGCAGCCTGGTGTATTGCACTTACCTGGGCGGCGAAGGCGGCGACGATGGCTACGACATCGGCGTCGACCTGACGGGCAACGCTTACGTAACGGGCCATACCCGCTCTGCCGGTTGGGCCACCGACGGGGCGTACGGCACCACCCACAACGGCGGCTATGACGTTTTCGTCGCGAAGGTAAGCAGCACCGGCAGCAACCTGTTGTACAGCACCTATCTGGGCGGGGACGGCAACGAGTTTGGCTACGGCATCGCCGTCGACGCCGCAGGCAGTGTCTACGTGACGGGCGGAACCGAGTCGGCCGGCTGGGCGACCGGATGGGCGTATGACCCCACCCACAACGGGGACTATGATGTCTTTGTCGCGAAACTGAACGGCACAGGCGGCAGACTGCAGTACTGCACCTACCTGGGCGGAGGTGGCGGTGACGACGGGTACGACGTAGCCCTGGACGCGGCCAGCAATGTCTACGTGACGGGTCGTACCGACTCTTCGGGGTGGGCGACCACCGGGTTCGACCCCCTCTACGACGGCAACAACGATGCGTTCGTGGCCAGAATGTGGTTCAACGAACCGCCCACGGACATCTCGCTCACCGGCGCGGTCGTCTCCGAGAGTGCCGTGGCCGGCACGGTGGTCGGGACCCTGAGCGCCACCGATCCGAACGGCGACGCCCTCGCATTCAGCCTCCTGGAAGACGCCGGGGGACGGTTCGCTGTCGAAGGCACGGACCTGGTGGTGGCCGACGGCGCTCTGCTCGACTACGAGGCGGCGGCCAGTCACGACGTGACCGTGCAGGTCAGCGACGGCAGCCTCACCTACAGCGAGACGCTCACGATCGGCGTGACCGATGAGAATGAGGCCCCCACCGACATCTCGCTCAGCGGCGACTCGGTCCTGGAGCACGTGTCCAACACCACGGTGGTCGGGACGCTAAGCGGCACGGACCCGGAGGATGACGGCCTCACGTTCAGCCTCCTGGACGACGCGGACGGACGCTTTGGGATCAGCGGCACGGACCTGGTGGTGGCTGACGGCGCTTTGCTGGACTATGAGTCGTCGGCCAGTCACAACGTCACGGTGCGGGCGAGCGACGGCGAGTTTACCTGCAGCGAGACCTTGACGATCCGCGTGATCAACGTCAACGAATTTGCCCCCACCGACATTTCACTCAGCGGCCGGTCGGTTGAGGAGAACGCGGCCGACGGCATAACGGTCGGGACGCTGGGCGGCGTGGATCCGGACGGTGATAGCCTGACGTTCAGCCTCCTGGACGACGCGGGCGGACGCTTCCGGATCAGCGGCACGGACCTGGTGGTGGCC
>CAZEBQ010000002.1:0-34063 GCA_964510295.1 uncultured Anaerolineales bacterium
TCCGAAATCCGCAATCTGAAATCGAAAATCCTCAGAGCCCCGGCCCGACCTCCAGGATCTCCCATTGCTGCTCGTTGGCCCTTTCGCCGTAGGTGACGACGTCGCCGGCCTTTTTGCCCATGAAGGCGAGGGCCAGCGGAGCGCGGTAGAAGTAGATATGGTTCTCGATGTCGGAGTCCCAGGGGCCGAAGAATCGGAACGTCCGCTCCTCGCCGTCGGGCAGGCGGCGGGCGCGGACGGCGCTTCCGACGGTCACGGTGTCGCCGGCGGCGAGGCTGGCCATCAAGATCTTGGCCTTGCCGATGTCGGCCTGCATGCGTGCGGCCCGTTCGGCGAGTCGGTCGCGTTCTTCCAGGGCGGCCATGAACTCGGCGTTGTCGCTTACGTCTCCGAGTTCGGCGGCGTCGCCGATGGCCTGGGCGTTGGCCGGAATCTGGACGGTCACCAACGCACCGTAGGCCTCCTCCTGCCGGCCCAGGGCCACCGCCGTCGTGTAGATGACGTCCTCGTCTTCCCACAGTTCGACGGTCGGCATGGCGAAGTGCGACGGGTGGATTTTGCGGACGAGGTCGAGGACGCGTGAGCGGATGGCGTCGGTCAGGGCCCGGTTCCGCTCGACGGCGGCGCGGATATCTTTGGCCTGGGCATCGTCGGAGGCCTCGAGGACGGCCCGGAGCGGCCCGCCGCCGCGGGCGCCGACGGCGCTTCGAATGTCGGCGACGAGCAGCCGCAAGCCCCGGTCGTCGCGTGCATCCTGGCCGATCTTGTCGGCGGCCAGGAGAAAACGGATCGTCAGCGACGTGCGATCTATGTCGGCGAAGGCCCGGCCGAAGCGGTCGGCGGTGGCGGCGGTCCACAGCCAGAAGATGGCGGCGCGGCACTCGTCGGGTCGTCGCATGATCTCGGAGGCCGCCTGTGCCAGCATGTCATCGTGACCGGCTTCGGAGAGGGCCGCCGCCAGGGAAGCGCACACGTCGGGCTGGCAGGCGGGGAGCGCTTCGGCAAAGGTCTGCGGCCACGCATCCGGCGCCGTCTCCCGGACGTAGGACAGGACACACCGGGCCAGAGCGGCATCGCGGAAGGAAGCGATGGCGGTCACGAGGTCGGCCTCGGGTGCAAGCGTCCGGAAGTCGGTCTCCGCCCGCCCGACGACGTCCGGGTGGCGGCGGTGCATCTCGGCCAGAACCGCCAGCGTACCGAGGACCTCCGCCGGGTCGGCCTGCGCCCCGGCATCCAGCCGCCGAGCGAGCGATGCGGCGAAATGGGCCAGGACCTGGGCCTCGGGGTCGGGATGGTGGCCTGTCTCGCCAAGGTACGCGAGGACGAAGGCGAGCCGGGCCGCAGACGACCCAGCCTCGTCGAACGTCTCGCGAGCACGGTCTTCGAATGATTTCGCCCGTGCCCGCAAGGTGAACGTCGGCTGCGTGCCGCCGGAGACCTCGATGTAGGGCGACCGGCGGACACGGTCGCGTGCCTTGGACCACCACTTCGACCACGCCTTGGCGGGGATGACCGGTTCGAGGGCGGCCTTGAAGTCGCGGAACTTCATCTCGGGACCGCAGGCTTTGAGGACGAGTCGGGCCAGTTCGGGCACATCATCGGAGGCAAGGTCCGCAAGACGCTCGGGGCCAAAGGCGACAAGGGCGCGAAAATCCTCGGGATCCCCCGCCTCAACGTTCTCAATCGAGACCGCGTCGTAGCCTCGCTCGCTCTCGCCGAACGACACCTTCAGGACCTTGCGCTGCGGGTCTACGCCGAGGACGCATCCGGGATGGCGTCGGCGGGGATCGACGATGAAGGCGCCGGGCGGCAGGGCCACCAGTTTCTCCAGCCGCGCAAGCGCCGTCGCCAGGGGAAGGCCGTCGCGGCCGAGGGTCATGTCGATGAGCGTGCCGATGCCGTCGGCGTCGCCGCAGGCCTGCCGGTACAGACCCGCGATCTCCTCGCGGAGGACATTGCTCGGCGGGAGCAGACCGGCCGCACGCCGAACCACCGCACGCGCCTCGGCGGACCGGCCTCCCTCCGTCCACGTGGAGACGAGGAGCCAGACGAGCGACTCGAGCGGCTTCGGCGTTTCGCGTTCGGCGACCGCTTGGAGGATCGCCAAGGCGGCGTCCGCTGCGAAGGTCTGATCCTCGACGGCGCCCATCCAGGCGGCTTCGAGGTCGTCGAACTGCCCTGCCGTGGCCAAGGCCAGCAGCGCCGTCACCTGTTCGTCATGCGACTCTTGCGTCATAGCGGCAGCCTCTCCCGGGGCTACTTGGCGGCCTGGTGCTTGCGGATGGTTTCGAGCGGCAGCGCCCCTGTGGGGCCGATGCGGCTGCCGAAGATGAGGATGCCGCGCAAGGAACCGCGGAACTGCCGGTCGGTGCCGTGACCGTGGATGGTCTCGTTGTAGTTGCCGATGGTGAGCGTGCCGCTTCCGGCGCCGGTGGGGCCGACGGCATGGGTGGTCGTCCGGTCGAGGGCGGCGGGCGTGTCGGCGTCGCCGAAGTACCATCGGACGTTGTCCTGGCGGCGGGTGCCGTCGTAGAAGCCTTCCGGAGAGACCGTGCGGTCGCCCTGTTTGAACCGGGCGCTGAGTTTGACGTCGACGAAGGGGTTCCCGGTTTGGGGTCCCTCGAGCGCGAGTTCAAAGATGCCCCATCGCTCC
The DNA here is from genome assembly GCA_964510295.1 of uncultured Anaerolineales bacterium. Lineage (GTDB taxonomy): Bacteria > Planctomycetota > Phycisphaerae > FEN-1346 > FEN-1346 > JAUVZF01. The sequence goes on from CAZEBQ010000002.1 coordinate 2,654, forward strand.
ACCGTCTCGGCACCGGCGACGGATGTGGCCATGACGGCGACTCCTGCCACGACGATCAAGACCAAGTTCCGCACCGCAATCGCCTCCTGCATCGTGGACCGGGCGGTCGGACAAGCCGGACTCGGGACAGGAGTGTAGCAGAGGGCCGGTCGCGCTGCAACATCGCAGCGGCCCGTGCGTGTCGCGCGGGGGGAGACTGTGAAATCAGCCATGCGGCAAAAAGGTTCCAGGAACCTTTTCTGCGTAGCACCCTCCGGGCCCTGCGGGGAAAAGGATCCTGGAACCTTTTTGCCGCGGCCGGGGCACCAAGAGGGTGTTGCAACGGCGGGCGGCTTCGGTTATGGGAAAGGTGCGCCGGCCATGCGGCCGGGGTCCGCATAAGGAATGGCGCGATGGATGAGTTGGATGCTCTGCGAGAAGAACTGGAGCACTACCGGACCGAGAAGGAGAAGATCCGCAGCATCGTGGGGCAGGTCGGCGGCAAAACCAGCCGGCGCGTGCACACCATCATCAACGGCCTGTTTCTGATCCTGGTCCTGGCGGCGTTTCTGTTCGACGTCCTGCGGCACGTCATGCAGTGGAACATCCCCTACTTGCCGACGACGCTCGTGCTGGAGGTCGCCGTGCTGCTCGTGTCGCTGAAGATCATCTGGATGATCCACACGCAGACGAAGGTGGATCACTTCCAGTTCTGGGTCCTCAGCACCATCGAGTTCCAGATGAACGTGATCTCGCGGCGTGTCAACGATTTGTCTTCGTCGATCAAGGCTATCGAGAAGGGCTTGCGGGGGAAACACGCCGACGGTGATGCCTCCCCCGCCGACACATCCTGAGCCCAGGGGCACCAGACCATCAGCGCCGATCGGGAGGCGCGACCAACTGCCCCTTTGCATTTATGTGGAGAGCCTCCATGATACTCGCACTCATTGTGGTGAAAGACACCACCGCTACGCCATTGACAAAAGGCCAAGCCACCTCAAACCGGGGCTCGACCACGATCGCGCCCTGGCGGTTGATGTAGCCCTGGTTGCCGTCGAAGAAGTCGTCAACCGTAACGGCGGCCAAGCCTTCCGAGAAGAACGAGGCGCCAGCGAAGCGAGGTTCGATCACAAAACCGCCTGAGGCATCGATGTAGCCCCACTTGCCCTCGTCGGGTCCGCCCACACGGACGGCCGCCAGACCCTCCGAGAAAGGCATCACGTCGTCGAACCGCGGTTCAACGGCAACCGCACCGGACCGGTCAACGTAGCCGTACTTGCCGCCCTTCTCCACCGGTATCAGACTCGCGTCTTGCTGGGCTTCCGCCCGCATGCGCGCCGGAATGAAGACTCGCAGCAGAGCGAGGCGAAGATCCCACTCGTACTCGGCCCAGGAGGAGCCCTGTAAATCGTAGAACCCCCGCTGGCCCTGGACGGCGAAGAAGGCTCCATACACGCTGATGATGAGTCTGAACTCGCGGCCATCGGCGGTGCGGGCCACTGCCAGATAGCCCGACGCCTTCCATGGCGGGTTGCCACGGTGGTACTCGAAGTCCGCAAGCAGCCGTCGGGTACGCTTGGGCCCCAACTGGACATGGGGTACCGCCGCCAGTCGCGATGCCTGCAGCACGGGCTCGCGAAGGGCATTCAGATCGTAGATGGCCAACGACTCGAACTCGCTCGGAGAGAGACGTGGCGAGGTCCCCCTCTTACCTTGGCAACAGACCGGACTCAGGCAAAGCCACGCGAGACACGCGACCCGTGTTGCTCTGGCGACGCGCGATGAAGAGCCACCGCGCATTGAGGCACCCCTTTCGGGCCGCTGCCGCAGACGGTCACCGGCCGCCTAAGCCTTCTTCCACAGGAAACTCCCGTAGAGGGCGGTGTCGCCGAGTTCTTCCTCGATGCGGAGCAACCGGTTGTATTTGGCGATGCGGTCGGTGCGGCAGAGGCTGCCGGTCTTGATCTGGCCGGCGCCGGTGGCGACGGCGATGTCGGCGATGGTCGTGTCTTCGGTCTCGCCGCTGCGGTGGCTGATGACAGCCGTATAGCCCGCGCGGCCGGCCATATCGACGGCGGAGAGCGTCTCGGTCAGGCTCCCGATTTGATTCGGCTTGATGAGGATGCTGTTGGCGACGCCTTCTCGGATGCCGCGCCCCAGCCGCTTCGTGTTCGTGACGAACAGGTCGTCGCCGACGAGTTGGACCTGGTCGCCGAGGCGGTCGGTCAGCGTCTTCCAGCCCTTCCAGTCATCCTCGGCCATACCGTCTTCGATGCTTCGGATGGGGTACTTGGCCGTCCAGTCGGCCCAGAAATCGACCATCTGTGCGGCCGAGAGGTTGCGTTTCTCGCTGGCGAGGTGGTACTTGCCGGCCCTGTAGAGTTCGCTGGTTGCGGGGTCAAGGGCCATCCAGACGTCCTTGCCGGCCTTGTATCCGGCGGCCTTGACGGCGCTGAGGATGAGTTTGCAGGCCTCCTCGTTGCCCTCGCGCAGGACCGGCGCGAAGCCGCCCTCGTCGCCGACGGTCGTGGCGTATCCCTCTTTCTTGAGGATGCCCTTGAGGGCCTGGAAGATCTCACACGCCATTCGCAGACCTTCGCGGAAAGATGCGGCGCCGAACGGCATGACCATGAACTCCTGGAGATCGGCGGCGAAGTCGGCGTGGACCCCGCCGTTCATGATGTTGCACATCGGCACGGGCAGGACGCGGGCCGACGGGCCGCCGATGTACCGGTACAGCGGCAGGTGGGCCTCGAGGGCGGCGGCCTTGGCAACGGCCAGGCTGACGCCCAGGATGGCGTTCGCGCCGAGGCGGCCCTTGTTCGGGGTGCCGTCGAGGCCGATCATCGTCTCATCGACGCCCACCTGGTCGCGGGCGTCCATGCCGACGACCTTCGAGGCGATGATGACGTTGACGTTCTTGACGGCCCTGGTGACGCCTCTGCCGAGATAACGCCGTTTATCGCCGTCGCGGAGTTCGACGGCTTCGTGCTCGCCGGTCGAGGCGCCGCTGGGGACGGCGGCCCGTCCGAAGGCGCCGCCTTCGAGTTCGACGTCCACTTCCAGCGTCGGCTTGCCGCGCGAGTCCAGAATCTCGCGTGCGTGGATACGGCCGATGGTGTTCGGCATGGCGTTGGCGACTCCTTGCGGAAACGAGTGCCGTTCCATCGACCGCACGTTCGCGTTACGTCGTCGTGTAAACCGGAAGTTGTTCGCGCAGCAACTCGTAGATGGCTTTGTCCTGCTCGATGGCGCCCTTGGCGGTCTCGCGGAACAGGCTTTTGAGTTCCTCGAAGTCGATCTCTTTGAGTTTGTCGGCGTTCTTCTTGTCGTCGTCGGTGGTATTGGCGGCGACGAACCGGGCCATGGTGTCGGCGGCCATGTCGCGGATGAGTTGCCAGAGTTCTCTGCCGTCGCGTGCGGCGATGGCGCGGCCGAGGGCGAGCGACATCGAGAGGATGGCGTTCATGCCCAGGACGCCCTTTCGCTGCATGACCAGGATTTGGTCGGCGGCGGGAGCGTCTTCGGCGATGCGCCCGGCCTTGACGGCCTCTCGTCTCTCGAGTTCGAGCAGTTCGCGGTCGGTCTCGAGCAGCGTGCCCAGGTCCGCCAGCCGCTTGCCGATAAAGGCCGCCGCTAGGATCTGCTCGATGTGCTCTGCGGCGGCCATGCAGCCTTTGCCCTCGTAGCGGCCCGCGCGGCGCCAGGCCTCGGAGAGGGCGTCGTCGTTCTTGGCCCGGACCTGGTCGGCGCTGACGGTCTTGGCGAACCGGAAGGTGCCGTCGCCGGCGGGCTCGAACAGGTCCGTGTACTTCCGGGTCAGGTCGCCGGGTTCGATGATGCTGTCGACGTAGTGGATGGCCTCGTCGACGCCGGCGCTGGTGCCGAGGGGGGTGGCCCCGTCGTAGCGGATGATGCCGCTGCGTCCGAGGAAGAGGGTGGCCCGGCCGGAGGGGATGCCGGCGTTGGTGGCCACCTCGGTGCCGCTGACGGCCTCGATGGCCAGCATCCGGAGCATGAGGCTGGTGATGTCGGCGCCGGCGGCGTCGGGAGCAAGTTGGACATCGTCGCGGCCGGTGAGGGTCCTGGCGAGTTCCGTCAGGTTCTTCTCGGCCTCGGCGCGTTCGGAGTCGGTGACCTCGCGGCTGGTGGCCTCGGCCAGGGCGAGGATCTCCATGACCCGGCCGTATTTCTGGAGGCGTTCGGTGTTGGCCCCGCCGCCCGCCTTCAGGCCGAGGGTGTTCATGGCGGTGGCGATCTCGGCCTCGAACGGGTCGTTCGGCGACTTCGAGCGGTGCGAGACGACCAGGTCGCACCCGTAGGCCAGCGAGGTGAGCATCGCAAGGACCGTCTCGCTGAGTGTGCCGATCTGGTTGGCCTTGATGAGCGAGGCGTTGATCTCGCCGCTCTTGGCACAGGCCTCGATGGTCGAGTCCTTGGTGGTGACGAGGTCGTCGCCGATGATGAAGATCTTATCGCCCAACCCCTCGATGCCGGCGTCGGGGTCACCGTGCATCATCAGGCGCCAGCCGGCGTGGTCGAGTTCGCCATGACCGTCCTCGATGGAGAGGACGGGGACGTCGTCCTGCTCCATGGTCTGGCGGTAGAGTTCGATGAGTTGGTCTCGGCTCATATCGACCTTGCCCTTGTCGCGCCAGAAGCGGTACATGCCGACCGAGTCGGGCTGCTCGGTTTCCTCGCGGTAGAGGTTTTCGAGTTCGCTACAGGCGGGGTCCAGGGCGATGGCCACGTCGACTCCGGGCGTGTACTCGCAGTCGAGGATGGCCTGGCGCATCATCCGCCACATCCGCTGTTCGGGGACCTGGTCCTGGGGTTCCTTGTCGACGTAAGGGGCGATGCCGCCCTCGAGCCCCACGCCCATGACCTTGGCGCCCGGGGCCGACTCGATGATCTCCTTCAGGCGCGTCTGGAGGCGGACGGTCATCTCCTGGGCGTCCTCGTACGTCTTGGCCGAGAGTGGCATGAACATACCTTCCTGCATCGAGATGTTGCTCTCGGGGTACTCCTTCTCGGTGTGGCGTCCGCCCATGGCGCAGTTGCGGAACTGCCAGGGGGCGTTCACCTTCGTGCCGTCGGCCAGCGTGACCGTCTGCATGCGGGTCGTCAGGAGCCGCTGCTTGACCTCGGCGACGCGGTCGAGCCAGGTGCCCTCGGCCCTGGCGGCGCCCGCGCGGGCGGCCTTCTCGGCGGCCCGGCGTTCGCGTGTGCGGAACTGGGCCAGTTTGCCGCGGTCCGCCAGGAACCGGTCCAACAGGCCCACAAACCCCGGGCACAGGAACAGGCGGCCGACGTAGATGGCCAACTCCGAGTGCGTGAGCAGGCCCACGCCGATGCCCACCGCCGCCAGCGGCAGGCACACCGCCGCCAGGTACCCGCTCCAGACGGGTGCGGCGGCGGCCACGGCCAGGTTGTACGGCGCGTCCGGGGCGTAGTTGCCGGCCTCCTTCTTGACGCCGCCGAACTTGCCCCACGGAATCGTGATCAGCATCCGGGCATACCAGGCCAGTTTGGCCGGTGCGCCTTTGGCCAGGACGGCGTCGGCCTCGTCCTGCGAATCCCGGTTCAGGGCGGTCAACTTGGCGGCCGTCAGGTAGTGGCCCATCTCGTGGATCGCGATACCCACGTGCCACGAGAGGTACAGCATGGTGGCCGAGACCGCCGTCTCCCACGAGAGGAACATGAAGCGAAGGACCTCGAACTTCAGGTTGGCGCCGGCCACGGCCGCCTCGCCCAGTTCCTTCACCGGCAGGCTCAACACCGACGAGACGAACGCCGCGTGGAACGAAACCAGTTTATGGTTCGCGATAACCCAGCCGCGCTCCAGGTACCCGCCGGCCTCGCCCGCGAGCGGGCGCAGCCCCTCGGACGAGCCCGAGTCGGTCCGCGACCGGACGAACTCCCGGAGTCTCTGACCTGCGCGCCTGAGCGTCGCTGATATCATTCGTGTCATGTCACCCTTTCCTTCTGCTTTGCGCTTGCGCTTCTCGGCTCTTTCACCCAACCGCCTATCGGGGAGACCTGCTCCCCGTGATTCCGCCCCGATGGCGTTCCCCTACGGCGCCTCGGTTTCGGCGGCGCCGCCGGCCGATGCTTCCCGGCGCCGGTAGGCCTGAACCAGTTCCCCGCCGCCCAAGTCCCGGCACTCCTCGACGAAGGCGTTGAACCATCCGAGGTCGAGGTCAAGCCTTCCGCACTCGATGCTGAACTGCAGGAACCTTGCGGCCAATCGCTCCTGTCCGGCATCCGCCACTTCCAACGTCTGGTACGCCACAAACCCCATGTAGGCGTCCGACAGGGCCGCACGTCCCGGAGGGTCCGGGCACCCCTCGGTCAGGGAAGCCGTGAAGCCCTTCCAGATCCCCGGCTGACGGAAACTCAGATGTTCATAGAACCAGTAGAACTGGTCCTTGCCCCACTCCGGGAACCGGTCCAGGGGCCACGTGTCGGCCCGGCCCCAATCAATCAGTTTAACCTGAATAGCCTTCCCGCGTCCGAGGATGAACAGGTGCTCGGGCCGTTCGTCGCCGTGGCAGAGGAGTTCGCCCTCCGCCGTACGGATCATGGCGAGGAACAGACGACTCAACGCCCTCGCGCAGGGCCCGTACTCCTTCGGCCCCGGCCGGCGGTACCGGATGTTCAGACGGTCCGGAAAGAACTCCTCCACGATGACGCCGTCTTGCGAAACGTCGAGCACTGCCGGACCGATCCCGACCTCGGAGGCCACCTCGGCGCCCCAGGGCTCCGAACCGTGAGGCGTCTTGATCCCATAAGCGAGAGGCGGGTCCCCGCCGGCCGGCTCGCGCACCTCCACAACATTAACCTGACGTCTCCCGCCCTCAATCGTGCTGAAGGCAACCTGAAGCCGCGCGAGACGTTGGCTCGTTTCCTTGATTCCCAAACGCCGGCAGACGTCTCGTTCGATGGCGAGGGCACGCCGGCGGTTCACAAGGGTCGCTCTCTTCGACCGGCAAAGCCTCTCTGCCAGTGTCCCCATCCGTCCCATTCTCACCGGTCGAAGCGGCGCCGACGCTTCCGGCGACACCCCGCGTCACGGTCAATGCGGTCTCGATGCATCGGGAGAACGACCGGCAAACGCCCCCGGACGCGGCATCCCTGCCAAGCGGAGCGGGAGTTCTACCATGATGGACGACCCGTTGCAAGAGGCTAGACCAGTTCACGTTCGACTGTGGCAGGGCATAGGGCGGTGCGTACGGGCCGCGCAAAGTAGCGTTGGCGTATTACTCGGCCTTCGACCTCGTGTAGGTCGCCGTCATGGGTGTGAAGACGGTCCCGTCGTCCGAGAAGGCGCGGACGGTCAGCGTTGTGGTTTTCGTGAAGGTCAGCGGCCCATCGCAGAGGGGGGAGGAGCGGGTCGGAGGGCTGCCGTCGGTCGTGTAGCGCAGCGTCGCTGCCTCCATCAGGTTCCGGACACCGACCGTGACCGATTCCTTGAACTCGCGACCGTGGGGCGTGAGATAGGCGAGGGTGTTGAACGTCCGCTTCCGCTTGCCCAGCACGAGGGAGACGGACCGGTCGCCCGCGCCCGTGAACCGAAAGGCCGCATGGCCCGTCAGCGCCGGGCCGTCCGTTGCCGGGTCGCTGGAAACGAGTTCCCGGTCCTCCAGCCACGGCCGGACGATCAGCGTCCGAAGGGGGCATCCTTCCACGGCGACCCGCTTCGTCAGGCGCCCGTCGCGGACCCCGCGGTCGACCTTCACCCTGGTCCAGGTGGTCTTTCCGTTCAGAACGACGGGGGCGTAGACTTCCACGAAGCGCCAGGCATCGGGCAGGTGATCGCTTACGGTGAACGACCCTTCCGGGATGCAGTAACGCACTCCCGCGAGCCGCTCGATGAGCAGGGCAGTCATGGCACCGTCCCAATTGTAGTACATATCGCCCCACGGCTTGTAGCCGGGGTCCCAGCACTCGGGGGCGACGGGGTAGCCGTAATCCTTGAGCATGCCTCCGATATGGCCAAGCGTGCAATAAACCGCCTCGGCGTCGCAGCCGTGCCGGAACATTCCTTCGACCGCCAACCACGTGCTGATGGAAGAGACGGCGAAGACACCGTTTTCCGGGCAGTCGGGCGGCCGGACGTCGAGCGGAACCGGGCCGACGAACCCCGTCTCGGTGTTCATCACCCATCGCCGGACCATCTCGCAGGCCCAGTCATCCTGCATCTCGTTGGACATCAGGACGGCCAGTTGCCAGATGTCTTTCTTCCGGGGACCGTCGGCGCCGGCGTAGGAACGGGGCGAGCGCCGCAAGGATCGCCAGGTACGGGAGTCGTCTCATTCGGCCTGCTCCGACAACGCCGCGTGGGCCTTTGCGCGGTGGGTCTCTGGACCCACCGCGCAGACACCCGCGTCCTTGCATGCGACAGCGCCGTTGGCGCGGCGGGCCCGGAGACCCGCCGCGCGGTAAGTGGCGTTGTCGTACCAGGCAAGCATCATACCACGTCCCGCCGCTCGCCACACGCCATCGCCCTGACGAGACCCGGCATGGACGTGGCAACGGCTTTCCTCACGCGCCGACGTTACGGCACGAGTGGGCGGCCGGGGTCGCTCCGGCCCAGGACGATGGGGGCCAGGAAGCGGCGGGCGAAGCGGGGCACCGTCCAGCCCACGTGATCGCCGATGTGTCCGTCGGCAATCATGCCCGGACGCCATCGGATCCGGCGAACCTTCCCATAGGCTTGGCGGTCGTCGGGCGAAAGGGCGCGCGGCAGGCGGAGGCCGACCCATCCGGCACTCGGGGTGTGCCGCCGGTCGATGGTGCCGAAGAGCATCGTCCCCAACCCCATCAGGGCGAAGTCGCCCCACGAGTGACTGACGAACAGCCGATCCCTCACGCCGCGGACCGCCGGTGCCAGGTTATAGCGCGGCGAGAGGGCGGGCGCGAGCAGCAACGCCCGATCAACCTGGCAGCCATCGGGCAGCGCCTCGAGCGTCCAGGCGGCCAGAGCGCCCCCGCCCGAGTGGCCGATGAGCGTCACCGGACGGTCGGAAAAGCGGTCGCGATAGGCGGCGATGGCCTGGGCGAGGTCGGTGGCAACGGCGCGATTACGGTCGGCGGCAAAGAGATCCGTCACCCAGAGACCCAGAGGCCCGACCGACCAATGGTAGATGACGATGGCGGCACGGACACCGCCGCGGTCCAGCCCTCGCCGCATGAGGCGCGGCAGCCAGTTGTAGCCGCCGATACCGTCGAGGCTGATGACGAGGCCCTCTTCAAGCCGCTCGCCGGAGACGTACCGAGAAGGGCGACCGCCGTCAAGGACCGCAAGCGGGTCGGCGGGAATGAACCGGCTGCGCTGCTTGCGGCCCAGAACCGTCATCTGCCTCATCTCCCGGCGTCCCGCACGGCCGGGATTGTACCAGGCCGGCGGTGCTCCGGGAAGAGGTCGGCGTGGTGGGTCCGGAGACCCACCACGCGCAAGGACATTACGTTGCAGCGCTGCGGCGGCGCCAGAGCAAGACGACGGCCAGCATCGCGGCGTAGACCGCCAGACCCCAGTACAGGATCTGGACCATCAGGCCCGTGTAATCGTCGAGCACGATCGCCAACGGGTAGTAGACCGTGAAGGCCGTCACAAGCGCCAACGACTGATGGGCGGCGAAGGTGCGGCCCCAGCCCAGCCACAGGTACAGGGCGGCCGGCAGAAGCGTCGCCAGTGCCGACAGGACGAAGCACGCCGTGAAACTCGTCAGGTGGTCCGACAGGTACGCGATGAGCGTGTAGAACAGGTAGTACGCCACCACCAGGACGCCCAGGCTGAACAGGTGCGTCTCCCGGCCCAGGAGCAGCCACGTGACGACCAACCCGGCGGCCAGGAGCATCAGCCCCAGAGGCGCCTCGTGCAGCAGCCGCGCCACGTACCAGCCCGGCTGGGTCATCTTCGGTAACACAACACCCATGTCGGAAGCGACCAACGAAGACGACAGGGCCCACTCCAGGACAATGGGGTCACCGTCGTTCTGCGGCGCCCAACCGAGTAGCACCTCACGGTTCGAGGGCTTCATGCCGCCGACGAGCGGCCGCAGGTCCTGCCAGACAATCTGCCTCTGACCGCTGTTCAGATCCGGGAAGAGACGCAGGGTCACCCGGTAGTCGTCGCGATGGGCCATGCGGGCCATGGTGTATCGGACGTGTTCCGTGCCTGTTGAGGAATAGGCAATGACAACGTGCACTTCCTGGTCCGGGGCCATCGTCATCTTCCAGGTCTGAGCCCCGCCTCGGACGACGAGCCTTTGTCGCCAGTCGTCACCGTCCACCTGAATCTTGAAATCCCTGTAGTCGCTCTGCTCAGACGGCAGCGGGAAAGAGAACTCGGCCTCTGTGGTCTTGTCGCTGCGGTTCCTGACGGTGTAATCAAACGTCCACGTGTCCTCGTATCCGGTGTAGTAGGCCGAACCGAGCCTCACGTAGCGCGCCTGGACGTCGATGGTCACGCGACCTCGGACGATCGAATTCTGAGGAATCTGTTTGCGGACTTTGCGTTTGATGCGCGTGGGGGCCTGTTCGCCCGTTGGCAGGTTCTCCGCTTGGCCCGCCTCCTCGACAATCTCCCTGCCGTCGGGAAAGACAAGCACCGTCTGCTCTTCCGTAAGATAGTGGCCAACCGCCAGTTCACGCTGCTCGTGGGCCGGGCCCCATAGGGACCGGATGGTGTAGGCGTTTCTCTCGGTCACCTGTCCGTGGTGTTCGGAGAACAGGCCGGACTGGACGAGCAGGGCGCCGCCGAGGCCTGCCACGAGCGTGGCGCCCACCAGCAGTGTGATCAGGCCGTGGGCGAGTCCCATGACGACGGCCCGCCAGCCGCCGCACGCCTGGGCTTCCGCCACACCGCGCCGCCAGGATGTCGACAGGAGCAGCAGGACGGCGGTGGCGAGCGCGGCCAGACCGGCCGCCAGAACCATCTCCGCCCTGTCTCCGAAGAACTCGCACAGCAGATTCAGGATATGACGGTACACCACAGACCTCCTTCCGGGTCAGACGAACTGCGGCGCGCGGGTCAGGTTGCAGGCAGCCGGAACGAGGCACCGAACGGGGCGTCGGCAGGAGGGCACCACCGCATGCTCTCTTACCGCGCGGCGGCAGACATGTCAACAAGAAAAGGGGGCCGGCCGGCAGAAAAACGTGTGCCGCGACCGCGCCTCGCCGTTGAGGGGCGCGCCAGCCGCAGCACACGCATTGTGCCAACCGTCATCTGCGCCGGCGCACCAGCGCCAGCACACCCAGGCCCACCAGCGCGAGCGTCGCCGGCTCCGGAATCGCCTCTCCGGATACCGAGGGAAGCCCGTTCTCGTCAAACGTGTCGGTGCCGGCGTCGTCGATGTGCGCCAGGTAAGAAGTGGAGCAAGGCATGCTGCCGTAGGCGTAGAACTCATCGAGGCTCTCGCCGGGAGAGACGGCCAAGCCGGGGCTGTCAAAGGCGTAGGTCCCCGGCTGGCCCCCGACTTCACTGTAACCGACCCAGTAGCCAGCGGCCGGCTGGTTGGCATCGTACGGGTAGGCCATGCCGCCGAAGAACTGCTGCCACGTCAGGTCGAACGTCTGGGAAAACCCGACCTCCGTGAACATGGCCTGGCCCCACGCCGTGGGGTTGAGGATCTGCCCCTTCCAGGAGTTGTTCGTGTCCACCCAGGGCCCATCGAACCAGGAGAACTGGTCGGTGTCGATGTCGATCACCAGCGCGACGATGTCGCCGACCGTGCTGACGGGAGGATTCACGATCTCGTACTCGAGTCGCTCAAAGGCGAACGCCTCGATGACGTACGGATTCTCGGCCATGCCGGCGGCGTCTGCCGCCGTGGCCATCGTCAGCGCCACAAGAAGGCTGAGAGATGCTCGTCGCAGATTCATCGGTTATCTCCTTTTTCGCAGACAGCGTCACCTGCACCGGCAACGAAGACCAAGAACAAGGGCGGCCTCCGGTAGCCGACTCCCCCGGAGATCGCCCTCAAACGCTACGTATTGGAATTGGCACACCCGGGACGGGCCACACCAGCCGCTTCCACACGCGCTGCGGCCCGACTCCCACGGTAGCAGTATACCCCAAAAAACCTCGGAAGTCAAACGTCTCCGTTCCGTTCCGGCCACCCGTGGGGCGGCGACTGCCGCAGGGGGGCTTGGCGCGCTGCTGCGGAGCGTGCGAGAGAGCAAGGGAATCGCCGACATCGCGGGAACACGCGGCGCGGGCCACCCTGCCGGGGGCGCCTTACGGCGTTTCCTCAGGCGGGTCGAGGTCGCGCCAAGTCAACTCCGTCTCAAACCGTTGGTACCGCCGGAGGGTGCGGAGTTGGTAGAGATGCCACCCAGCCGTCTCGTCGTATCCGGACGCCAGGCAGACGGCGGCTTCGAGCGAGTGGTACCCGACCGCCCAAGGCAGCCAGACCTCGTCGGGTGGGTTCGGATCGGCCGCCCGTTCCAGGTTCCGCATCAGGAAGTCCATCTCGGTCTCGTCCGGCTGGCGGGCCGGGGGTGTCAGGTGCCGGGCGGCCTCGACGGCGCAGTACACCTTGTCCCAGTTCCACAGATCCTGCCACGCCGTTCTGTTCGACGCGCGCATGCCGCCGTATTGGGTCAACAACTGCCGGAGGTGCGTATCGAGAGCCCCCACGAACTGCCTCCATGGCTTGTCCGGGATGGAGAATGCGTCGAGGTTGGCCACACCGATCTTCGCAAGCCCCATCTGCCGGGCCACGGCGCGATGCCGCAGGACGTGGAACATCGAACGGGCCTCGAGCGACGCGTCGAGCCACGTGGCGTTCCCCCTGGCGGCGGAGGCCAGGTTCCGGGTAAGGTTCTGGCCCAAGTGCTTAAGGGCGGCCTTGTAGGCGGGGCCTACCAGATTGACGGCCGTCTGCGAGTGCTCCGGCCCGGGCAGCCGGAGGTCGGCCAGTTCCTGAAACGGGCCGAAGAACACATCAAGGTCGCTGCGCAGCGCCTTGTTGTCGGCCGACGGGGCCAGGATGATCTTCTCCATCCGCCGGACGAGTTGCCCGTAGAGCGGCCCGGCCTGATTGGGCGCATACCTGGCAGCGACCTTGACGGCCTCGTCGGCCTTGACGAGCCGCCTGACGTCCCCGGCCAATCCGCCGGCCTCCGACACGACCTCCTGGAATGCCTCGATATCGTCGCGCGGCGCCTTCCCGAGGACCTCGGCAGCCTTCTGGAAAGCGGCGATCGACTGCGAGCAGAGGGGTTTGAGCTGGCCGGCCATGTCGGGCGGCGGCCACCGGCTGATCCTGCCGAGCACCTCGACGATCAACTCCATGTGCTTCTGGAACGCGTCCTGCTGGTAGTACGCCTTCGAGTCGTTGCCGAAGGCGGATTCGGGGAACCGCTTCGCTCGCATCAGACCCTGACATGCGTCGGGGCTCAGGGGACTGCGGTCGAGCGCCCGTCGGTCGCTGTCGCCCTTGCACATGAGGCGCAGACGCGAGATCTGGCGCCGCCGGTGACTCGGATTCGAAAGGTAGGCGAGCGTCTCGGCGAGCGATTCCTGCCGCCGTGCCACGTATTCCGGGCACGCCGACTTGCTGGCCGTCAACTCCTTGACATACTCGGCCGTGCGCGTGAGGACGTGGAGCAACTGCTCGGCCTTGTTGCGGCTGCTCTGCATGTTGAGGCCACTCTCGGCGAGGGTGACGAACTGCTGCAGTTTGGTCCGGATGGTTTCCCATCCCTGGCCCTGGATGGAGGCGAGGATCTCGCAGGTTCTTGTGATGGACGCCTTGTCGTCGGCCGTCAATCCGGTCGCGTCGGCGTCGGCCGGCATCTGCTCGGCCCCCTCTCCCGCCTTCATCCTCTCGCTGAGTTCGGCGAGTGTCTGCCGGGCCTCGTGGACCCTGCGCAGGCCGTCCACAAAGGCCGGGAGGGTTTTCATCCGCTTCTCGCGGCCTCGTGAGGTGCTGCCGTCGATCGTATTGAAGTCCTCGACAGCCTTGGTCATGGAGCCGATGGCGTCCTTGACCTCGCTCAGGGCCTTGAGCATGGCATCGCGATGAGGGCCTTCGGGCATCGGGGCGTTCTCTTTGACGAGGTGCGTCGCCACCTCGCCGAAGAGCCTGTCAATGGACGGCAGGTTATTGTAGAGATAGGTTCCGAGGGCATCGAACTGGTACTTGTCGGGCGTGCGGCTGTGATACCAGCCCCGCCCCAGGCCGGTCGAGGCCATCCGCCGCACGGCCAGACGTGCATCGAGAGCGACGGCCGCAGCGCCCTTCGGCCGCGAACGCAGACCGAGGCGCTTGATGGCGGCGTCTAGGTCGCGCAGGGCCACGTCGTGCCACATGGCCTGGCACGTGATGCGGTTGCCGGCCGAATCCTTCGGCCCGAGTTCGTGCTTGGCCGATTCGAGCCCGTTGATCAGGTCTCTGCGTTCGTCGGGGTCCTTCTCGGTACGGAGTTTCTTCTCGATACTCCGGATCTTCCCCGTCAGACGCTCGGCGTGCGAAGGCTCCCTGGCATCGCACAACGTTGCCGAAGCCACCAGGAAGCCGACAGCGGCCGCGCCTATGAGAACGACTCGCTTCGCCACTTTCGCTCTCCGCGCATCGGCGCCAAGAGAAGACTGGTGCCCCAGAGTCATTTAGCGCGGCAGGGGGCGTTCGGTTACGGCCAAAGGCCATCTCAGGCCCATCTCGCCCGGTCGGCGTCACAGTCCTCGGCCGAGGGCGCTGGTGCGCCCTTCGGAAAGGCCGTCTGCCAAGCCCTGGCCCACGTTGAGGCTGGCCACGATGCCGGCGATGAAGCCGCCTACCCACTTGACGGTCTCAATGTCGTGCCCGGCCAGCACAAGGCCAACCACGGCGGCGATGCCGACCAGGCTCAGGATCATCTTCTTGCTCTTCACGAGTTCCGTCATCGTTCCCGGTCCTTTCTGTTGAGGGTGGCGGGGCCTGCGAGGCCTCACCCTCCCATCAGTGCTGCGGCTACCTGCCGAGCCAAGCCGACGAGTGTCACAGCGACCTCGGGCGCCAGCCTCTCGTTGCGCAGGCGGCGTTTCAGTTCCGCGAGGGCCTGCTGGTCGATAGCGGGCTCAAGGTCGCCGAGTCCAAACAGACCGGTCGAGACGGCATCCAGGGGGTCGGCGTCGCCTTCGTCTGCGTGGCCGGCCACCTGTTCCGCTGCCTCGAGGAACTCAACCGCCGCCCGCTTCAGTTTCGTTTCCGCTTCCTGCATGGCTGTTGCTCCCTTCCGTTTCGTAGGCCTCGATGACCCGACAGGCTTCGGCCTCACGTACGAACAGACTCCGCAGCAAAGAG
This sequence comes from uncultured Anaerolineales bacterium, assembly GCA_964510295.1. Taxonomy (GTDB): domain Bacteria; phylum Planctomycetota; class Phycisphaerae; order FEN-1346; family FEN-1346; genus JAUVZF01. The sequence goes on from CAZEBQ010000002.1 coordinate 17,926, forward strand.
GCCAAGCGTCCGTATTCGGCCACAAGATCGAGGGTGTCCCCGGCCAGTTCGATGGCTCGCCCGATGGCGGCCTGGCGCTGGGCGAACTCCCCGTCGAGGCGGGCGAGCGCGGCGCGGTACTCGTCTTCGAGAGCGGCACGCTTGGCGAACGTCTCGATGGCGGTCGCCACGGCAACCTGTCCCTCAGCGTCGGCTGACCTGGCCAATGAGGCGGCCATCGCGGCGTCCAACTGGGCACGCTTCTCCGAGGCCAGTTGGGCCGTGACCTTCTCGTGGTACGCAGCCATCTCGCCCCGGTACTGGACCATAGCGGCCAGTTGCAGCCTCTGGCTTCGCTGGAGCACCGCGGGGGTGCCGCAGCCTGCGGCGACAAGGGCGAGAAGTGTTGCTGCGGCAAGCGTGCAGAACGTCGGCGCGCGGTTCATTCGCTGTCTCCTTTGTTGGGTCCGATGCACGGCGGGGATTCCCCAGGCCGGGGCATGACCGACAGCACCAGTTCGTGCATCTCGCGGCGGAGGTCTTTGAGGTCCTGGCGCGCCTCGTCGCGGGCGGCAGTCACCATCTTGACCGCCGAGGGGTGCGGCCGCGCGGCGCGCTGCTCGAGCCAGTACGTGACACCGGCCACGTTCAGCCCGCCGCTGAACAGTTGGCCTCCCACGACGAGCAGGATCACAAGACGCCGGAGACCCCGGATCTCCTGCCACGTACGGGCGTTGGCGTCGCGCTGCTCCTGGCGAAACGCCTCGCAGACATCGCGCGACACATAGGGGCCGCCATCAGCCGGCCGCTTATCCGTGGTACTCAAAGTCCACCTCCACGATGAGTCGGATGGGGCCGGTCACGGCCAGCCCCTCCCGGTAGGTGCTCGTGTAGTCCGGCCCAGCGGGACTCCATGCGGGACGGTCGGCCGAATCACCGCGCGTCGAACGAATCACCAGCAACGTGTCGCCGCCCGTGTTGACGGAACCGGCGGGAACCAGGATGTGCTTGGGTCCATAGTCGGCCGAGTCGAACGAATCGAGCGACGCACCCTCGCCGTCAGCAACCTCGGCAGTGAACGTGCCGGAGAAATCCGCCGAACCCGCCGGCGCTCCGGTCGTGAAATCGAGCCAGGCTCGCTCAACGGTGTAGCCTGCCAGTGCGCCCGTGGCGAAGGTCACGCGAAAACCGCGCGACTCAAGGAACCACTGCTCGCTGGCGCCGGCGTCGAACACCTCGCCGCCCATTCCAACGTCGTAGGAGAGGCTGACGGTTTGCTCGTCGTCGTTGCCGTCAAACAGGGCAAAGGTTGCTGCCCGCTCCCCGGGCCAGTCGCTGATGCCGAACGTCAAACGATACACGCTGTCGCGTCGCTCGCTCTCGCTGACGGTGGGCAGCATGCGGACGCGGTCGAGCCGATTGACCGTCTCGTAGAGTTCCTGGAGGATCGTCGCATACGGCGGTGTCCAGGGATTCTGCGGGTTGCCTTGCCCGTCCTGGGCCGTCAGGTCGTAGGACCAGCCGTCGGCGCCGAAGGCGTCCTGGCACAGGTTCGCGAGGTCGTAGAGCGTATCGCGGTTGGGGTCCCACCAGCGTAGAGGCCACGTGAGGTCCAGCATCTGCTGGATCTCGAACTGGAAGTTCGCAACGGTCGGCACGGGGTCCGGGTCGCCGCCCGTGGGCGTGCCGCGGAGCGGATCCCACCGGCTGAACGCATCGGGCACGTATCCGGCCTGAACGAGTCCGTCGCGCTCGGCCAGCGCCGCGCGGACCTCGTTGATGATGAAATCGGTGTCGAGGGCGTCGCGTGGATCGGGCGGCCATCGACCAAGCGTCCACGGCATCGGGCTGCTCCTCACACCATCCGCGGCGGGTGAAGCAGGATGGTCCATCCCGCCGGGGTCCAGAAGATCCGCACGTATCGGTCGAAGCCGTCCGGGCCGGCCAGGTACCCCGCCTCGTCGGGCCACAGTTCGCCGATGTTCGGCACGCCGGCGATGGGGTCACCGTCGTTCTCGAAGCCGCTTTCCTCCCGGCGGACCGGCTGGACGGTATACGTCCCACCGCTGTAGGAGACGATCCGCGCGAGCCGCCGGCTCCATTGGGCCACCGGAACGTTCGTCAGGTACACCATCTCGGGCGGGGTGCTGCGATCGAGACGCTCCTCAACGGGGATGACCGTGTCTTCGGGCACCAGGTGGGTTCCCGCCTCAGCCTCGGCGGTGTTGTGGACGATGATCGTCTCAAGCCCGTCGGGCACCGCTTCCCACTCGATGTGACCTCCTGCGTCGGTGCCTTGCGGGCGCACCTCATCAGCGTAGTACCGCTCGTCGGGTGGGCTGCCGGGGGCGCCGCTCGTGATGCGGCACCAGAGGAGCCGGTACGGAGGATTTCCGGGACTGATCTCCGTCCACCGGTCCTTCGGCCGATCCGCTGCCAGTTGGCGACCCTCACCGCGGTCCAGCGCGGCGCCGGGGGCGTAGATTCTCAGTCGATCCGTTTCCATGATGGCGATCTCACTCCAGTTCGAGTTCCGTTTGCGGCACCGGTGCAAACGTGAGACGGAGGCGTCTGGCCACCGGCGCGGCGGCGCAGGCACCGTGCTCCCGCGCCAAGTCCAGCCGTCGCCCACGGATGCCCAGGATGCGCTGGCCCACGTGGTGGCCCATCGCCAGGTAGGGAATCTCAACGCGGGTCGGTGTCGGCGTGCGTCGGTCGGCCTCGTACGCTGCGCGGACCAGATCCTCGAGCCTCGCCGAGTCGTCCACTTCGTCGGCGTCGGCCTGGCCGTAGAAGCGGCTCGTGGCCGCGACGCGGCGATACCGGTATCCGGCGGGAACGTTCAGATACCGCGTGCGGCCGGGCACGTCCGTCGTTTCCTCGCCTGCGTACTCCGCCACAAGGACCGCGTCGCTCTCCACTGTGGCCGTTACCCGAACGCACACCTGGCCCCGCATGGCCGCCGCAAGGTACCCCGGCGGCAGGGGGTCGTCAGTCAGGTACAAGCCACACTCGCCCCTGAGAACGCGAACGCCGAGGCTCAACCGTTCCCATGTAGCGCCGCTGTCGAGCGACACCTCGGCGTAGACGCCGTGGCTTCGCCCAAGGGCGTCGCGCGACAGGCACGGCAGCAGACACCGGTGACGACGGACGTAGGGCGAGCCCTCGAAAAGGGCCGACAGGTCAAGCGCCGGGCCGCGCTCGTACGGACTCTCGCTGTACTCGCCTGCCTCGTTGAGAACCCACTTGCGGAAGACGTCGCGGACGGCGTCGAAGTCCGGGTTGGCGCTCGGGCTGAAATCGTCGGGGTCGTAGGTCGCGAGTGCATCGTCCCAGCCGGCGACCAAATCGAACGTGGACTCGTACACCTTTCGGTCACCGCGAGCCACGTACCGCCGCGGCGCCGAGTCGAATCGCATTCGGGCGCTCAGTGCCACGAGGTTGGTGGCGGCGGGGTCATACCGTTCGCCCGGCGGCTGATGGGCAAACCAAGCAACCGGCGCGCGGTCGGGATACCAGATCTCGAGCCGGCGGCTGACGCCGGCCACCTGTGCCTTGGCCGTGACGACGATGCGGCCACCGACGAGTTCCAGCAGCGCGCCCAGTGCCTCGGCGAGCGTTCGCCCTTCGAGCGAGACGTCCCGGATCACGAGGGCGCAGGCCGCAGCACGGATCTCGCTTGGCGACGGGACGTCAACGTCATCGGCCGCGCCGTGTTCGCCGAGCACGTACGCGATGGCCTCGTCCAGTGTCCAGGCAGAGGCATCGGTCCCGTCGGATGCGAAGACCTTGTACGAATCGCCGGTGCCCGGGTCATAGGGCTGATCCGAGGCGTTGGGTCGGCCGTCGGGATTGAACACCAGGGCCAGGCCTTCGACGCGGTCGGCGGTTCCTTCGGCCGTCCAGGCCCTCCGTCCGCCGACGCGCCGCCTGAGCAGTTCGTTGGCCGCATCCTCGGCCTCAAAGCGGAGGCTCTCGCCGTCGCCGTTGAGGTCCATCTCCAGCCGTCCGATTCGGCCCTCAAACACAACGAGGTCTTCGCTGTCGGCGCCGGGAAACACACCGCCGCGAAGCAACGTGGCGTGAACCGCCCGGCCAGGGCGTACGGAGGCCGCCACGTCCTCCAGGCGGACATCGTCCCCGGTTGTCGGGTTGCGCCCGAAGCCGACCGAGAACCACGCCTTCGGCGCAGCGCCCATTTCCGACTCCACATAGTCAAGGCGGATACGCGGCTCCAGTTGTCCGTCGATCCGAACCTGGACGTGGGGCGGCGCCAAGGGCGCGCCGGCGGCGCAAGACCCGAAGAATGCTGCGGTGTTCGGCTGAATGGTCATGGGGCGGTCTCCGCTTCGAGGACATCCACCTCGCCAGGGGGTACAGCGTCGGGAGTGATCCGGGCAACGGCCGGTTGTTCATCCCACACCTCGCTTGCCGTCACGGCGCGGACGGCCAGTTGGTGTTCGACGCCGGGCGCGAGCGGATCGCTTGTCCACGCATACCAAGCCTGGCCCTCGCGCCATGGCACCTCGCCGAGGGGTGTTTCGTAATCGATCGTGCCGGTACCGCCGTCACCGAAGACCCGGAAAGTCTGCGGCAGAACGCCGCCCAGCCCGACCCGGTACCGCCACTGGAGCCTTGCTGCGCCGAGGGGAAGCGGTGTTGCGGCAGCGGCAAGGGCCCCGGCCGGCCGGTCCGGCTCTTGTTCTCCCTGGGCGTCGATCTCCAGGCGGACCTCGCCTTGCGCTATGGGACTCTCCCGTCCATCGGCATCCACGGGGCGGATGCCGAACCAGTGAACGGTCTCGACGGTGAGCGCGTCGGTCTGCACTTCGGTAACGCCCGGTCCCACCCGGCCCCATGGCTCGTCGTAGTCGAGGCACTCGGGCCCGGAGCCACTTGCGTGGTAGAGGTTGTATCCGGCCTCGCTTGCAAGGGCTTCGACACTCTCGATGGTCGGTGATGTGAGATGGTTGCTGTCGGCCTCGAGCGAGGTGCGCCACTGGAAGTACCGTCCGTCCGGGAGTGTCGGCGGGTCGCCCGAGTATGGCTGCCAGACGGCCTGCGGCGCGCCGCCGGCGTCCGTCTCGTCGGCGGCGCGGACTTGCCAGGTGGTGTCGCAGCCGGACGGGACGGTCTGGGTGCGAACCAGGTCCATCCAGTCGGCCTGGAGCCGGACGGCGTCGAAGGTGGGTGAGGTGAACGTGCCGGCGGCAAGCAGGCGGCTCGGCGTAAAGTCTGCCGCGTATCGCACCGCCGCGGACAGGCGGACCTCGTCGAGGATGGCCGAGAGATCGTAGCCCGCCCAGATGGCCATATAGCGTCCGAGCCTGAGCAGGCAGTCGCCGGCCGGCAAAGCCACGATGCCTACTGTGTCCGTGGCCCGCAGGATTCCGTTCACAAAGAGCCTCAGCGACGCCGTGGCGTCCAGAACGGCGGCGACGTGCCAGGGTGCACTTCCCGCCAGCAACGCATCAACTTCCGCGGCCGTCCACCACCAACGTGCGTATCCGACCAGAACGCCGCCGATATCCAGACGGGCAATAATGAACGACTGAAGAGGATCAGTATTTCGCCCAGCGACGATTGAGAGGGTGTTTTGATCATCAGGGCCATAGCCTGCAATCTGGCCGGTTTGTCCCAGCGCGTTTCCAAAGTCTCGAACCCAACATTCGAGCGTCACCTGGGAGCGCTCGGGTTGACCCGCGAAGTTGGCGTCCATGTAATCACCGTCGGCACGAACGAACTGGTAGCCGTCCTCTACACTCGCGGCGCCGTTGTTCGAGAAGTCGTGGCCGCCGCCGGAGTCGTCTTCCAGGCCGGTCCCTTCGCCCTGGCAGGCGCCGTCGTGGAGGTGCCAGAGGCCGAGGGTGTCGCCGTCGGTGGCAAACTCGTCGAAGTCCACCTTCAGGCCGGTGCCCGTGGCGATCCGGATCCCCTCGCGGTCGCCGTCGGCGAAGTTCGTCTCGTCCATGCGGAATGTGAGCATGATCGTCTTGTCCCTAGACGGTTTCGAGGTCCACCTTGTGGGTGGTGTCGCCGACGCGGATCCGCAGTTGCCCGAGGTCGGAGCGGACCCACTGTTCTCCGTCGGCGGGCGAGGCGGGGTCGTCGGTCCGCACCGGGACGAGCCAGGCGGCGGCGTCGATCGTGTCGAAGTTCGCGTTCAACACCTCGTCCCAGTCGCCGACGTGATCGCCGTGACCGGGTTTCTCCAGGTTCAGGTTCGCCGTGTAGGTTGAAGCCATGTCGCGTCCCCTTTTCTGCGTATCCGGTGTTTACAGGTCCGGGCTCGGTTGCCAGGCGAGCGTTGCCGTGTGTGTTTGGGCGTCGTAGGCGATGACGCGGAAGTCGTCGGGCGGCCGGGGCAGCGGCGCCACGGTGACCTGGGTTTCGGCGGCGTTTGCCAGACGGTTGTGCGCGGCGTCTACGGCGACCACTGCCAGGCGCCACATGCCGGGTTCCAGCAGGTCGGTCGTCCACTCGTACGTTGCGGCCGCCTGGCCGTAGCCGCCCATGCCATAGCCGCCGGAGCCGTATCCCCACGGGGCCAGGCCGCCGGGCCGAGCCGGGATGGGCGACTCGTTCAGCGGCGTGTCGTAGTCTACCGTGCCGGTGCGGCGGTCGCCGAAAACGTCGAATGATTCGAGGTTCGGGTCCAGGTACTGACCCGCTTGCCATGTCAGCCGCACCCGGGCGCCGGCGTCCTGGCCGAACCCACTGAGAAGGCCGCCGAAGTCAGTCCACCGGTCTGCCGCTTCGACCGCGACAACCTCAATGAGGACCATCTCGACGGGCCCGTTCGGACCCACCGGCACCGACACGGCCAGCCGCCGGTCTGCCGGCTGCGCTGTGACACCGGCCAGCAGGCCGTTGACGTAGACCTGGTGCCACCGGTCCTCATGCGTCGAATCCCACGCGGCTTCGACGGCGCCGGGAGCCCGTGCAGCACCCTCGGGCCCGATGTCCAGAGCCAGGGGCCGAACGCGGACATGCGTGATGCCTTCGGTCGAGTAAGACACGGTCACCTCACGAGTTGCCGGTACGTGATCCTGTAAGGCTGGTGCCACTGTGTCCCGGTCCGGGGCGAGCCGAGGCGGTCGAAGCGCTCCAGCCGGCACTCTGGGCAATCGGCGCCCTGCGGTGTAGTGAGCGTGTAGGCGCGGCCGTCAATGAACGCCTCGATGGCCGCTTCGAGCATCGCCAAGGCCGACGCGGAGCCGGCCGACAGGACGCCCGTCTGGTGGATGTCGCGCGGGCCGTCGCCAAGATCAAGGGCCAGCCCCCCGGCCAGACCGTTGAAGACCTGGTCCACGACGCGGCGAGCCGGGCTGCCGATCATCACGACGTGGGGACCGGAAGAGAAGAGCATCTCGTCGTCCAGCGTTGCGGCGCCGACCATCGACTCGATCCAGTAGCCGGACGCGCCACCCAAGGCGAGTGCGGTCGGCCGACCCGGGGCGGTTTCGCACAGCCGGACGGCGCCGAGGCGCGTCGCGCCCACGGCAGGACGGAGGGAGGCGTCGCGCTGGGACGGCGGGCCGTCCTCGGCCCTCCCCCCGAGCAGCGGGACCGCCTCGACGGCGTCACGGCAAGCCTCGGCGAGGGAGACAAGCGACTCGAAAGCCCGAGAGCCGGGCACCGCGCGGTCGAGCACGCGCATGTGCCAATGCACAAGGTGGTACGTGGCAGCCGGCACCTCGGGCCACGTCACGTCCTCCGTTCCACACGGTTCGAGGACGGCGGCCGGCAGGCGGCTCAGGGGGACCTCGACCGACTCGTCCGTGCGGATGAGGCGGACCGTCCGCAGCCCTGAGACGCCCGCGAGCGTTTCGCGAATCGCTTCCATTGTGTCAAGGTCGGCCACGTTCATCGCACCCTCCTCAGTCTCGTCGGAGCCGATGGCTTGCAAGCGTTCGGACGTCGTCAGGCCGGCCGTCGGCGTCGCGGTCCAGGACGACGCGCGCCTTGGCGACCTCGTCTTCGTAGAGGCGGGCGTAGTGGTCGGCCTTGCGCGCGAGGCCGCTTGCCTCGGGCCCGTCGCCAGATTGGCCGCGATAAAGCGTGGCCAGGACCAGGGCGACGCTGGCGCGGCGAAGGCTGCGGTGATCGGCGATCCACCGGGCCAGGTCCTCGGCCTGGCCTGAGACGTCGGTCTCCAGGCCGAACCGGGCGAGGAGCGCCCAGCGTGCCTCCTCGTGCTGCGGGTCGAACGTCTGGATCCGGAACTCAAGGTCCGTGGCCGTGGGCAAAGGCACCCACTCGTCGCCGCGTCCGCCGACCAAGCCGGCCATCAGTTCGGTCTCGCCTTCAACGCTGAGGACCTCGTAGTAGCCGTCCACGTCCTGGTCGGCGTTCCTGAGATGGATCACGTGCCCGGCAAGGACCTTGCGGGTAATGAACAGCCCACCGGCGGCGACGACCGAAAAGGTCTGGGACGACGCGCCGTCGCCCTGGGTCAGGCACTGGTGGTCGAGGACGATCTCCCGCATGAGGGCGGGTTCCCATTTGAGCAGGTCCGCATCAGTCGAAAAGTGGGTCATCGGACATCTCCTTGCTGCCGAAGTTCGGTTCCCTCCCGCTTCACCCGCGAGGCACCGCGTTTGCGCGCAGCCGCCCCGCGGGGGAGGCGGGAGGGGTCGGCCGCCGAAGCGACCGACCCGCCTCCCAACGGCGGTCAGGCGGTGGTCAGGCCGCGGATGACGCCGTGGGCCGCCTCGTTCCTGAGTTCCAACGTGTACTCACCCAGGACTTGGCCCTTCTCGAAGTCGCCCGTGCCGGCCAACGGCCGGTAGTGGAAACTGCGCCCGGCCAAGGGCAGAACCTGGATGCGGCTGGAGTCGAGCAGGACGACGGCATCGCGCGGCACCCACCGCGAGAGCACGACGCGCTGGACGCCGAAGTCGCTCTCGTAGATGGCCACTTGGCTGGTGAACCGCGGGTCGTCGGGGGCGTAGGCCCGGGAGCCCGCGCCAAACTGGCTGATCACCCGCTTCTGGTAACCGTTGACGGCGATCAGGTCGACCTGGCCGCTCGACCGCTCCCAGATCAGTCGCAGCGCCGTGTTGAGTTTGGCCTCGTCGAGGTCGTTGCCGGTCGGAAACCCGTTTGCGCCGGGGACGAAGCGGTTGGTCACGAGTTGCGGGAGGGTGCCGTTCATCGTGCGGCGGACGGTGTCGGAGCCGATCTGGTCGGCCTCCGGCGAGATGCCGCCGATGACGGTGTTCTCGAGGTCCCTGAGCAACTCGCGCAGGGCCTTGGCCTTCTGGAAGTCCAGTTCGTCGGCCACGCCCAGATGCCGCACGGCCAGTTCGCTGCCGGACACCAGAACCGTCTTCGAGAAGATCTGCGTCCAGTTGCTCCGCCGCACGCGGATGGTGAACCGGGCGGCATCGGCATCCTGACCTTCGAGCGACGCGTTGCCCAAGATGTGCATCGTGTCGCTCGCGCCGATGTCCTCGGCGGTCGTTCCGCCGTAGCCGCGCGTCACGGTGATGGTGCTGGAGCCGACTGCGGTGACGAGGAGCAGTTCCTCGGAGTCGCCGCAGCGGACCTGATCGCCCACGCGGAAGCGGTCCGGGTGATCCACCTCGATCTCGGTGTCGGTCTGGGGGTTGGTGGGCGTGGTGGTGACGGTGTCGGTGTTCGGCAGGAGCGTGTCCTCGAGCCACTCGTGATGGGTGGATCGGGCTTCCACCTGCGGGTCGCCGATCGCATCGAGCAGGGGCGTCTCGAACGGGCTGACGATCCCCACCAGGTCCGAGACATCTTCGGCGATCTCGGGCAGGCTGACGCCTGCGGAGTACGTTGCTTTTCCGGTAAACGGCATGGTGGTCTCCTTTTCGTGTTTGGGGTTGATGCGTCTTTCCGTGTGGTCGCAACCTTCCGGTCGCGGCTCGGTTCGCGACAGCACCTACGGCCCGACGGCGCGGCGGGCCCTCATGTAGGCCATGACGTCTCCAGCGCCGCCGGTCTGGCGGGCCCGTTCGGCCAGGCGCTGCGTTGAGCGGCGACGTGCAGGATCACCGGCCGGTTTGGCGCCAGCCGTTGGCGGCGGCAGGGACGACGGCGCGGGCAACACTCCCGCCGAGGAAGCGACACGGAGGTGCGGCTTCTCCTCGAGCAGGGCCTTCGCAAAAGCCGCCAGGTCCTCGGGCAGCTCGCCGTCGGTCAGGCGCTCGCGAGCCAGGGCGAGGCCGGTCTCGGTGTCGGCGCAGCCGGCCTTGACGAGTTCACGCTCCAGGTTGCGGTCCCGCTCGAGATCGGCCAGCCGCACGCCGAGCGCGTCGGCCTCGGTTCGGGTCCGGCCAAGTTCGGCCTCAAGGGCCGCCTCGCGGTCCTGCTGGGCCTGCCGGAGGCCGTCGATTTCCGCCTCGAGGGCCTCGGCCCTGCGTTCCGCCTCCTGGGCACGGCGTCGGTACTTGATGCTCTCGCGAATGAACGTCTGCGGCTCCTGCCGCTCCCCCACCGCGTCGGCGTCACCGCCGATGGGCCGGGGCTGCCCCGTCTGGGTTTGTGCTTCCGTGGACATCGCGTCCTCCTTTGCTGTGAGTTCTCGAACTCTCCGGGTTACGCGCCGGGCAAGCCCGGCGGCTAACGTTGGCGCTACTGTGCGGCGTCGGGGCCGTAGCCGAGTTCCCTGAGGACCGCCTCAGCGGGAACGCCCAGTTCCCGCTTGGCTTGGGCCTGCTGAAGTCTCTCCGTGACGTTTTCGGGGAGCGGGTCCGGCCAGTGGAGGCGTGTGGCCCGGTCCTGGGGGTCCGTCTTGAGGATGCCGAACCGGTCCAGTACTTCGAGGATGAGGCGGTTCGCCTCAATCAGACCCGCTCCGTACGTGACGCGCTTCCGCTCAAGCCGCACCAGCGTTCCCATCAGGACGACCTTCAGAGCCGTGGCGCTGGTGAGGTTGCCGAGGCAGTCGCGCAGCAGTCCTGCCGCCAGCGGGGTCACGCCGCTCACCTTGTCCATGGCTTGGCGGAGCCCGTCGATGTGGGCATCTTCGCTGGGGCTTTCGGCGTCACCGCCGAACTCCTCGATTTTTGCGTCGGGGTTATCGGTGGCCCACATGCGGCCGGGTGCGATCGGGCGGTCGATGAATCCTTCGAGGCCCTTGCCGAGGTACATCTTGAAACTCTGGAACGTGACGCGGTTCGCCCGGTCGGACAACCGCGTGTTGAGTTCGTCCTGAAGGGGGATCAGCGGTTCGACCTCGCCGGCACCTTCGTAGTGCATGGGGTTGGCGAAGTTCTGGATGTGGACGACGGGGATGCGTCCGAGCGGGTTCGGCCCCTCGGCCGCGAGACGTCCGTCCTCATACCGCTGCCACCAGGCAGGGCCGAGGATTTCGACAACCTCGACCTCGTCGGCCCGTCGTCCGCCGCGCCCGAGCAGGCGTGCGAGGACGCCCCCCTCTGCCAGGCGATTGGCCTGACGGTGGAACACCTGGATCCAGTACCGCAGGCGCCGGTAGTTGTGCTCGTCGAGGACGGGCAGCACGCGCGGCGCCTCGACGACCTCGACCGAGACAACCCGGCCGGCGCGGAGAGCGGCACGTGTGTCTGCAGGAGACGTGGAGGAGGGGTTGCCGCTCTCGCTACCGGGGCGGGTCTCGGCTGCGTCGCCGCTGTCCGGGCGCACGCGGATCACGAGGTCCACATAACCGTAGACGGCCCCCAAGAGGGCCAGTTCCTGGACGAGCGACACGCCGCCGCTCGATTCCCACACGGCCATGAGCGCCGCCTCGATGTGTCGGGCGTCCTGTGGCCGCCGGGCAAGACTCTCAATCGTGACAGACTTGCCGGCCAGAAAGTGGACCCCGGTGTCGATCCGCCAGCCGATGTCGTTCTCGATGACGACTTCCTTGCGCCTCAGGGCCGGCTCGGGCACGCCGGACCCACCGTAACCGAGGTGCGAGCGACCGGTGATCCGGGCCGGCAGGCCAAACTCCTGGGCCTGGTAGTACGGCCGCGACGAGGCCAGCCAATCCAAGTCGGACGTGCCCTGCGGCAGGCCGACACCGAGGGGTGTCAGGTCGTTCTTGTAGTAGGCCCAGAGGCGGCCGAAGTGCAGCGTCCGGTCCGGCGCCTCGTCTCGAACCAGGTGCTCGACAAACGCCTCATCGAGGCCTGAGTCAGCGAAGTTCGTGAAGTCCAGTCTCATCATGGGGCTCCCACTGGGGTTCGGTGGTACCGGTTCGAGCGGTCCAGCGGTCGTGTTCGCATTGGCTTGGTCCCTCCACAAAAGGCTGGCGCGGTCCGTTTTCCGGCCGATTCCGGCTGCTTCTTGCCCGTGGCGAAGCGCGTAAGTACATCACCTACAAGGTCTTACAATTCTCAGGGTTTTCTGGTTTTGTCCCGAAGGGTGGGACAGGTCTTGACCACTTTGTTCGGCGTGGCGAACTTCCAGGCGACGCCCCGTCGCCAACCGGCGGCCGAGTCTTCGGACAGAACCACAGGTGATTGACGCGACAGCCGCGCGGCGGTACCATCAAGGGCCTTACGGGATGGGATTGGGCGAGTCTCCGGACGGACGAGGGATTCGGTACGGTGAGCCATGTGGCGACGAACGCAAGGGCAGAGAGTCCGCCACAGGGCTGCGCTGCAGCAAGGCCCACCTGGCCGCGCCCCTCAGGCGCGGAACGACTGTTCCAGGGAAGCGTTCTGGTTGCCTTGGCGGCAGCGCTGGCGCTGGGGTTGGCGCTTGAGCCGTCCCCGACGGGCACGGGTACGCACTGCGCCCTCGGGCTGCCTCCGTGCGGAATGCTGGCAGCGACCGGCCGCCCCTGCCCGACGTGCGGGGTGACGACCTCGTTCGTTCTGGCGGCCCATGGACGGTTCTACGACGCGCTGGTGAACCAGCCCTTTGGGCTGATGTGTTTCGTGCTGGCGGTCACGGGAATCCTGGTGACGACAGCAACGCTCGTGACGCGCCGCAGTTGGGTGCCCGTCCTGACAGTCTACGGGGTAGCCGTCCCGGCGGTCGTTTTGCTGATGCTCGCCCTGCTCTCGTGGGCGTACAAGTGGATGAGTCTGTGAATCGTGGGGCACCTCCGGCGTCGAGGCAGTGCGGGGCACGCGGCGGAAGAGAAGGCCACAAACCAATGACCAGAGCAAAGGCCGTGCGGTTCCCGAAGGCGGCGGTGCTCGCAGCGCTTGCGCTGGTGTGGACCGCGAGCGGGTGCGAGATTCCCGCACAGTTCTTTGCGTGGATGGTCGCGCCGCGGCATCCGAAGAAGACGGTCAAGGCCGAATACGAACTGGCCGCCGAGCGACTGGCCATCGTGCCGTACACCGGCACCGATATCCTGTTCACCTACCCGGCGGTCCCGATCGAGGTGAGCCGAGACCTCATCCACGAGTTGATGGGGCACTGCAGCGACCGCGTCAAAACGATCGTTCATCCGGTCGAAGTGGTCCGGTGGCAGGAATCGAACCTCGAATGGCCGAACATGGCGCTCGAGGACATCGCCAAAACGTTCCAGGCCGACACGGTCTTGTACGTCGAACTGGAGCGGTACACGATGCTCGAAGAGCGGTCGGCGAACTTGTTCCGCGGTCGCATGGTGGCCCGGGTCCAGGTCATCAAGGCCGAGGCCAAGCGCAATCCCGTCTACGAGACGACCGTCGAGACGGTCTTCCCCGAAGACCGCCCGGTCGGCGTGCTCGAAGTAAGCGAGAGAAAGATACGAGCAGCCACGACTCGGTTCTTCGCCCGCGACGTCATCCGGAAGTTCCACGATCACGAGGTCAAGGACGAAGGGGGCAGGCCGTGAATCGATCCGCTCTCCGAGGCCGTCTGGGACGATGCCTGGCCATGTCGGCCCTGCTGGCGCTGATGGCCGCCTGCGGCGCCGGATGCCAGGAGTTTGCGTACCTCCTCGTGAAGACGGTGGGGCCGTTTGTGCCGGAGGACAAGCACGCGGCCGAGTACGACCTCACCGGCCGCAGCGTCGTCGTCCTGGTGGACGTGAAGGACCCGCTGGTTGCCACGCAGTTGCCGCGCCTGCCCATGTCGTTGGCGGACGAGATCGGCGAGTTCCTGGCCAAGAGCAACGCCTGCGGTCCGGTCGTCTCGCAGCACAGCGTGGAGGCCGTGCGGCGGACTGAGCGAGGCTTCGAGCAATGGTCGGTGGCCCAGGTCGGCAAGTACTTCAACACCGACCTGGTGGTGCACGTGGAGTTGTTCGAGTTCCGCCTCAAGGACACCCCCAACTCGAACGTGTACCACGGCTATGCCGAAGCGGAGGTCCGCATCGTCAGCCCGGAGACGGCCAAGCAAGTGTGGCCGGTCCTGGCGGCCGCACGCGTGGTGACGGCCGAGGCCCTGCCCGATGCCGTGGCCGACGAGCCCGGCCGCCAGGAGAAGGACCTCGTCGAGGGATTCGCCGAGAAGATCGCCCGTCACTTCTGCGCGTACAAACTGTCGGAAGTGCCCCTGCGGCCGAATGTGAAGTAGTCCGACACGCACCGGCGGACCGGCCCGCCGCCGGGCCGGCAACGGCTTGACCACGTACAACCACTCCCTGCCGCAGGCTGGGCACTGCTCGGCAATCAGACGCCGTTTCCGGTACCGGGCCCCGGCGGCCGCAGCGCGAACAGCGCCGGTCGGTTTGCCGGAAGGTCGCCTTCGGTGCCCGTCGTCTCATCACGGTTCATCTCACCTGTCCCCCCACGTTGTTGGATTAGACGCGTGCCGATGCTGCAATATCCACTCAGTGGCGCTCGTCGTGCGCGTGATGCGCGGTGGGTGTCCTCACCCACTGCGCGTCGCGCCGCATGCTCGTGGCGGGTCCGGAGGCCCGCCGCGCCGGAGCCGCGGCGGGCGCCGTGAGGATGCCCGCGCTTTCCCATGAATCCACAAGCGCCCTGCAGCGTCTAATAGGGTGGACGAGCAGGCGACTCGGCAAGCCGGGCGCCGGGGACGACGCACGAAAGGAATGGTGCCGCGATGGCTGCCGCGATCTCAGCCAATCAACGGATGCGGCTGACCCTGGCGGTTCTGCGGGCGCTCCTTATGTGGGGCGACCTGGACTACGTCTCGCTGTGGTGGATCGCGCGGTGTGCGTCGGCCCTCTCGCGGACCGAGATGCGGTCGGCCTTCAGCGAGGCGCTCGACCTGGTGGCAGCCATCCGGCTGGCCGAAGCGAACACGGAAGCCGCGGGTGCCCGGGCGTACCTCACGGCGCCCGAGCCCCACGAGAACTGACGGCACGAGACCGTGCCTGAGGGCCGATGCCCGGGCCAAGGCGGTGGTCGGAGTTCCCTGCCGGCCGCCGCCCGGCCTTTGCCCGAGGCACCTCCCCGGTCGGGTGACATGCTTTCGCTTGCGAAAGCGTGCGCTCTCGGCGCTTCGGGGAAGCACACTTTGGCAAGCAAGAGCGTGGTACCCGGCGCCGCCGCGACAGCCGTCACCTGACCTCGTCCGGACCGATGTCGGGCGCCTTGCCTTTGAAGTCGTCGTTGATGCCGGGGATGCGGACGCCCGCGTCGATCAGGCCGTCGGCCAGGTCTTTCGGCCGCCCGTCGTCGATGGCCGTGTACGGCTCGACGCGCACGTTGTGCGGGCCGAAGCCGGCGTCGCGCGGCAGGTCGGCGAGTTCGGCGTACCGCTTGCCCGACCACTTGACGAGCGGGCCGTCCCGCGTGTTGGACAGGCAGCAATAGTCGAAGGAGCAGCCGATGGGGTGCTTCTGAGCGTCCTCGACTGCGTACCGCGTGCCCCGCAAGATCGAGTTGCGGAAGTGCATGTTGTCCCACGGCCCACACACGCTGGTGGCAACCCGGTCGGGCCGGTTCTGGAAACCGAGGACGTGGTAGAGGAACACGACGCCGGCCGAATCGATGCTCACCTTCACCGCACCCTGCTTGAAGTTGACGTACCGGTCCCGCACCACGTAGCACGGCCCGACGGTCACGGGGGCGATCGAGATGCCCTGGAGCGTGTTGAACGTCTCGTTATGCCAGAACCGCACGTTCATGCACGAGCCTTCGGGCTCCATCGGGTCGTCGCCCATCTCGGTGAACGTGTTGTGGTGGATGTCCATGTCGGAGTTCACGGCGTCGTTGTGGAGGTCGCCCCACGTAGCCGGCGCGATGCCGTTGAACCAGCCGTGGATCCAGTTATGCCGCACCACGCACCCCGGCCCGGCCGCCAGGCTCACCGC
>CAZEBQ010000002.1:34163-63803 GCA_964510295.1 uncultured Anaerolineales bacterium
CCGGCTCGACCAGGTTGACCGCGTGCTGAATTGTTTTGAACGGCTTCTCCTCCGTCCCGGGATTCGCGTCGTCGCCGTCATGGCCCACGTAGTACGTCTTGCCGCTGCCACTGGGGAACTTGCCGCTCCGCGTCCGCGAGCGGGCCGTGAGGCGGCCGCCGGCCTCGTCGGCCAGGCCGTCGGGGTCGTCGAAGGTCACGCGGACCTCGAGCGGCTCGTCGGGCTCAAGATAGAAGATGCTCCCCGCAAAGCGCCCGCCCTTGTACGACTTTGATGGCCCCGTGCGCGAGAGCGGGTGCCCCTCGCGCCACTCCGCCGCGCCGCCCGCGCGGTACGCCATCCGGACGGTGGCATTCTTGTTGGCGTCGCCGTCGAAGAAGGCGTACACGCTGGCGGCGTGGAAGTTCGGCACGACTTTGATCTCGGTCGGCCGCACCTTGTCCTCGGCCGCGACCGACACGACGATAACCGGCACCAGCACCGAGGCGAAGAGGGCCTTCCGCATCACGAGTTCTCCTTGTCACGCGTCCCCTTCCATCATACAGTCAACGCAGGCAAACCGGTAGCCGGTCCGCGCGTCGGTCGCACGCCCCTTTGGAGAGGGAACGCATGAAACCGCTCGCCGCTTGTCTGCTGGTCCTTCTGGCATGCATTGCGCCGGCCGCCGAGAGCGGCGTGCGCGTCGAGGCCACGCGCGACAACTCCATCGTCCTGGTGGACCGGGAGTGGCGGATCAACGGCGGACGCCTCCCCCACATCCGCATCAAGGGCAACCAGCACATGGTGGCGATGGATTTCGACCGCGCGCCGCTGCGGGGCCGCCTCGTCAAGTCGGCCACGCTCGTCGCACGCAAGGGCGCCGCCGATATCTCAGGCCTGACAATCTCGACCCTCATGGCCCCGTGGGACGAACACAAGTCGAACGCGCTGACCTCCGGCGTCGGGCCGGGCGACGGCTGGGGCCACGCCGGCGCCCGCTTCCCCGCCGTGACGGGCGGCAATGCGTTCTCGCTCCTTTGCCAAGCGCCGAGCGTCGTCAAGGACGGGCGGTATCATTGGGAGGTCGATCCGGACCTCGTCCACGCCCTGGCGGTCGGGGCCGCCTATGGCCTGACGCTGCACGAGTGGGACGCCGACTACTCGCGGAACCCGACGATTGCCTCGCGCGAGCAGGCGAGCGCGCGGCCGTACCTTCTGGTCGAACTCGCAGGCGGCACCGCACCGGCGCCCCAGCCTCCGAAGGAACTCAAGATGGCGGGCGACGCCGACGCCCTGCGGCTCACGCTCCGCGCTCCGCCGCGAGGCTTCGCCTACGAAGTCACCGTGGGCGGCGAGCCCCTCGGCCGCTGGAACACACCCTTCGCCCGGCCCGGCCAGCGGCAGGTCATCCCGATTCGCGACCTGCCCTTGCGCGCGGGCGCTTCGGTCCACATCGAGGTCGTCACTGTCAGCCGCACGGGCCAGCGGTCGGCTCCGGCGACGCTCGACGCCACGGTCCCCGCGCCACCGGCGATTTCCTTCCCAGACGTGCCAGACGTCACGGCTGCCGGCGCGCCGCCCGAAGGCCTCGCCGTCATCCCCCTCCAGGACAAGTACGACGCCGCCGGCAGGCCGGTCGGCACGCTCCCCCCCGACCACCGCCGGCGCAACGCCGTCTTCGACGGCAAGACGATCCGCCTGGCGGCCGCGCGCGGCGAGGTCGTCGGCTTTCAGGCCCTCGTCAAGGGCAACGGCAAGGTCAAGGTGACGTGCCGGATGCCGGGCCTGCGGACCGACCTGTGGCGGGCCGTGTACGTCGGGGCCGAGGGCGGCCGCCGCATCCCCGACCCCCTCCTGCCGCTCGAAGACGAGGTCACCCTCTCGCCGGGTGAGGCAACGCCCGTCTGCGTGGACGTCTTCGTGCCGTTCGATTTCGCCGAGCGCGAGGTCGCAGGCGCCGTCACCCTCTCCGACGGTCGCGCGCTGCCGGTGCGCCTGACGGTTCGGCCGTTTGCGATTCCGCGCGAAGTGACCTTCGCCTGCGAGATGAACGCCTACGGTCTGCCCGACACGGTCCGCGACTTCTATCGCCTGCAAGAGGTCGCCTACGACCACCGCGTTCACGTGAACATCCTGGCGTACGGTCACCGCTCGACCGATCCGCGGTCCGTGAAGTCGTCGATGAACATGCTCATGGCCGACGGCCGCCGCATGGACCAGAACCGCTACAACGCCGTCAAGGCCGGCGACACGAAGGGGTACTGGGACGAGTTCGCCAAGGTTTTCGGGCCGTATCTGTCGGGCAGCCACTTCAAAGACGGCCATCGCGGCCCGGTGCCGGCCCGGGGGTTCTACCTGACGTTTCACGAGTCGTGGCCGCTGCGGGTCCGCGAGTTCTGGAGCGGCCGTCTCGACGCCTACGAAACGTTCAAGGCCCGGCCTGAGTACGCTCGGACGTTCGTGGCCGTCCTGAAGGACTTTCTCAACGTGGCGAAGCGCGAAGGCTGGCAGAAGACCGGCTTCCAGGTGTACCTGAACAACAAGACCCAGCGCGGCGACGCCCGCCGCGCGCCCTGGACGCTCGACGAGCCGGTCGGTTACTGGGATTACCGTGCCCTGGCGTACTACGGCGACCTGGTACACCAGGCGACGCGCGCGGCGCCCGGCACGGCGCTCGAGTACCGGATCGACATCTCGCGACCGCAGTTCGACCGCGGCCAACTCCTCGGCAAATGCGACCTGTGGGTCGTATCGAGCGCCGCCTTCCGCACGTACCCGCGCCTCATTGGCGACCGGGCCGAGCGCACCGGCGAACGCATCTGGGTCTACGGCACCAGCAACCGGGTGGAGCAGACGAATCGCACCATCGAGGCGTGGGCCCTCGAAGCGTACCGCGGCGGCGCGTGTGGCATCCTGCCGTGGCAGACCGTCAACAAGAGCGGCTCCGCCATGACGAAGGCCGACCAACTGGGGCTGTTCATCTTCGCAAACGGGCCCGACGGATCGCGACCCGTGCGCCACTCGATGCGCCTGGCTGCATACCGCAGCGCGCAGCAGGCCGCCGAGTACCTCGAACTTCTGCGCCGAAGGCGCGGCCTCACGCCCAGCCGCATCCGCGCTTTCGTCGACCACTACGTGGACCTGCGCGGGGCCGTCCGCCGGACGCACCCCGAAGACGCCGGCACACCGCATTACGATCGCGTGAGCCCCGACGCCCTGCGGCGTCTGCGCGAAGCGGCGGCCGAGTTGGTCGAGAGACCGTGAGCCGTCGTCGGAGTGGGAGCGGCGAGCCAAGGCAGGCGCGAGGTCTATTCGGCCGGTTCGCTGACCGTCACTTCCAGCGCCACCAGGGTCACGTCGTCGGCCAGGCGATGGCCGCCCGTGGCGCCGCGCACGGCGTCGAGGATCACATCCAGAAGCGCCTCGATCGGAAGCAGTGACGCCGCCCGGATGATCTCGAAGAGGCGCCCCGGGCTGGCGTCGCGGTGGGGCTCAACCCGTTCGGCCCCGTCGGTGTAGAGCAGCAGCCGCTGCCCGGGCTCCAGGCGTCGGCGGCAGGCTGAGAACGTGGCGTTCGGGAAAATCCCCAGCAACGGTCCCTCGCCTTCCAGTTGCTGGAGGTCGCCTCTCGGGCTCAGAAGCAACGGCTTGGGATGGCCCGCCCTCGCATAGGTGCACTCGCACGTTGCCTCGTTGTAGATGCCGTATACCATCGTCACGAACGGCGCCTCCTGGAGGTCGGCCGACAAGAGGTCGGCGTTCAGCAGTTGCAGGGCCTCGCCGGGGGGGATCAGGTGGTACTCGTTGCCGTGAATGCGCTTCGTCTGGAGCGATTTCTTGACGAACACCGTCAGCAGGGCCGCCGGAAGGCCGTGGCCCACGGCGTCGGCCACGTAGAATCCCACGTGCTGCTCGTCGAGCCGGAAGACGTCGTAGAAATCGCCCGCGACCCAGGCGGCGGGCTCAAGCCGGGCGGCGAACCGGACGGACCCGAGAACCGGCATCCGCCGCGGCAGAAAATCCATCTGCAACCGCTGGGCCAGACGCACCTGCTCGTCCAGATGCTGCGAGTGGTCCCGCAGCCGCCGCAGCGCCTGGGTGGCGGCCCGCTTCGTGGCAAGCAGACTCCCGATCCGTGCCGCAAGCTCCTCGCTGTCGGCGGCGGCGTCCACAAAGCCGGCCGCGCCCGCACGGTACAGGGCGATGCGCTCCTCGCGCCGCAGGTCGCCGCTGACGACCAGCGCGGGCGTCGGGCATTCGCGCAGACGCACCGCTGTCTCAACGGCCCGTTCCAGGGCACCCGCATCGTCGGGTACGAGGTCGATCAGGACGGCGTCGGCGCCGAACTCCTCGACAGCGGCGCTGTCGCCTGTGACCGCGACGGTGAGCCACGCGGGATCGAAGGCGGTGGCGAAGTCGGCAGCGGTGTCGGGGCGGTCGGCAACAACAAGCAGACGCAACGGAGGCGCCGGAGCGAGATCAGCCAGACGAACGGACCCAGAGGACCTGGTCATCGAAGAAACACACGCTTCGCTCATAACTGCTCCCGCCGACTTTCTGGGTCCGGATCCCGTACTCCCAGATGATGCGTGAGTGGTCCGCAGCGCGTTCGGCCGGGAGGGTTTCGTCCCGGCGTTCTTCCGGGATCCCCCAGGCCATCTGCACCTGAAACGGCGTCATACCCTCCAGCACCTCACGGCGCAGAACGGCATCCTGAACGTTCTTCGGCTGTTCAGACCACGTTTGATAAACCCCAATTCCCTGGAGGTAAGCCATTCTCAAACTCACGGGCCGCCGCGCGGCTTCCATGAACAGGTACTTCGACCGTTGGACCGGCGTCATGAGGTTCACGTAGACGTCGCGCCGCGTTTGCCTGCCACCCCATCGCCAGCCCCGGCTGCAACCGGCGCAGAGTCCCGCCGCAAGAAGGAGCACGACCAGGCTGACTCTCCGCGCTGCGGTCACTTCCAACAACTCCTTCGTCCATCTACAGCGGCGGGGGACGCTTGTCGCCCTGCCCGGTGACGTCACTTCAACTTGTTCCTCCCGCAAGGACTTGCGAGGGCTCAACGGCCGGCCACCAGCCGATCCAGGTCCTCGAAAAACTCCGGGTACGTCTTGGCAACGCACTCGGGGTCGGCGATACGGATACCGGGCGCCGCCAGGCCCACGGCGGCCATCCCCATCGCCATGCGGTGGTCATTATACGTGGCGACCTCGGCAGGCTGAAGCCTCTTCGGCGGCACGATCGACAGGCCGTCCGGATGCTCCTCGATCTTGGCCCCCAGCCGCCCCAGTTCGGCGGCCAGGGCCGCCAAGCGGTCGGATTCCTTCACCCGCAGGTTCGCCACGTTCTCGATGACGGTCCGTCCGCGGGCCAGAAGCGCCAGCGGCGCCAGGGTCAGCACCATGTCGGGCATCGCGTTCATGTCGATCCGGATGCCCGTCAGACGCTCGGGACCGGTCACGGTCACGCCCGCGTCGGCCCACTCGACCTCGCAGCCCATCTCGCGGAGAACATCGGGGAACCCGGCCGCCCCCTGGACGCTCGCCCGCGTCAGACCGTCGATGGTCACCCGTCCGCCGGTGGCGGCTGCGGCGGCCAGGAAGTAACTCGCGCTGGCGGCGTCGGGCTCCACGGCGTAGGTGCGGCCCCGATAGAGCGCGGGCGCCGCCACGTCGAACCGGGCGTAGCCGTCGCGGGCGACCTCGACACCGAACGCTGCCATCACCGCCACCGTCATGTCGGCGAAGGGCTTCGAGACGAGCGGCCCCGCCACCTCGACGGTCACCGGCCCGGCCGCCGTCGGCGCCGCCATCAGCAGGGCCGAGAGGTACTGGCTCGATATGGCGCCGCTCAGGCTGACCGTCCCGGCCGCCAGGCCCGAGGTCTCGATGATAACGGGCGGACAACCGGTGCCCGCCTCGCTCCGCGCCCGGACGCCGAGGGCTGCTAGGCCGTCCAGAAGGTCCTGGATCGGCCGCTCGCGCATCCGCGGCGCCCCGTCGACGCGGTACGTGCCGCGTCCTGCCGCCACCAGGGCCGTGATGAACCGCGTAGCGGTGCCCGACTCGCCGGTGCAAATCTCGGTCGGCCCGACCGGGACGCTGCCGCCGCAGCCGGAGACGCGCATGCGCCGCCCTGCCTCGTCGACCTCGACGCCAATGCCGAGCGTCCGGAGGGCCTCGGCGCAGACTCGCGTGTCGTCCGAGAGGCCGACGGCCTCCAGGACCGACTCGCCCTCGGCCATGGCCGCCACGACGAGGGCCCGGTTGGTGATGCTCCGCGACCCCGGCGGCCGAATCGTGCCGCACACCGGCCCCCCGGCTGGCGTCATCTCGCGCGCAGACATGCGGGAGACTGTAGCGGCCGACGCTGCCCGTTGCAAGCGCCATGGGTGGCACGGCAGCGGCCCAGCCGCCGTGGGCCTCAGACACGGACCACGGCCACGCTTACGCGTTGCCGTGCCGCCCGGCTGTCGCGGAACTTCAGGGTCGCATCACGTCGCCTTCGCTTCGATGCGGTCGCCTGCGGTGGAAAGCAGCCGCACGGGCAGGATCTCGCGCCGGGCCGCGCCGGCGGGGAGGGGGGCGCGGACGTGGACGCGGACGTAGCGCTCCGACAGGCCGTCGGCCGAGCCGTCGCCGTGAAGCGCCTCGACGACGACTCGAGCCGTGCGCCCGACGAGCGACTCGCGGTAGGCGGCCGCAAGACGGTCGCCGAGGGCCGACACGGCCCGGCGGCGGGCGCGGATCACGTCGGGCGGTACCGGGTCGGGCATGTCGGCGGCGCGGGTGCCGGGACGGGGCGAGAACCGGAAGGCGTGGACCCGCGAGAAGCCGACCTCGCGGCAGACGCGGAGCGTGTTCTCGAAAGCGGCGTCCGTCTCACCCGGAAAGCCGACGAGGACGTCCGTCGTGACGGCCGGCAGCGGGAGCGCGTCGCGGATACGACGGACCACGCCTGCAAACTCGCCCGTCGTGTACGGCCGGCCCATCCGCGCGAGGACCCCGTCGTCGCCCGACTGGAGCGAGACGTGAAGGTGCGGGCACAGCCGCTCGGGCTCCGCCTGCATCAGCGCGAGCAGCCGGTCGCTGACCTCCAGCGGCGCGAGGCTCGACAGGCGCAGCCGCCCGAGGCCCGGCACCGTCAGCAGCCGCTCCAACAGGTCCACGAGACGGGTGCGCGGTGTGAGGTCGGCCCCGTAGAGACCCAGATGGATGCCGCAGATCATGATCTCGCGGTAGCCCTCCGCCACCAGGGCCGCGAGTTGCCGGACGGTCTCCTCCGGTGGCGTCGAACGGACGGTCGGCCGCACGAGCGGCACGATGCAGTAGGCGCAGGCGTCGGGGCACCCGTCCTGGACCTTGAGCATGGCGCGGCTGCGCGTCGTGGTGAGCCGCGGGGCCTGTCGAAGACCCGCCGTAACGGATGTTGGTTCCGCGGAGGCAGGCCCCGCGCGTGCGGTGCAGGACACCTCATCGCGCCGGAGCGTCTCGACAACGCGGTCCTTGTCGGCCTCGACGAGTCGGACATCGCCGATCCCGGCAAGCGCGTCCGCGCCGGCGGCCGGATGGGCGGCGCAGCCGGTCACGACGACGCCGGCCCCGTCGCGGACGGCCCGGCGGATGCGCTGGCGCCCTTGTCGCGCCGCCTCGGCCGTCACGGCACAGGTGTTGACGATGACGAGGCGCCGCGCCGCATCCTCCACGACCTTGGCGTCGGCTTCCACGAGGCCGGCGTTGCGCAGGCGTGCGGCGAGGGCGCGGCCTTCGGCCTGGTTGACCTTGCAGCCAAAGGAGACGACCTCGAACATCGTGGGGCGCGTGGCCATTTTGCACGTTTGCAGATAGCCGGGCGTTAGCGCGAGGCATGTCTCGCCGCTACCGGCGTGGCGGTTCGTTCGGTCCGGCGCCGTCGGGCTTGGGGGGACGCCGGCGCGGCCAGAGGAGCGAGAACAGCAGGGCGGCGGCTGCGCCGAGGACCAGGACCTCCATCATCGGCATCGGCTCGTCCTGAGGCTGAGGCGGCGGTGCATGCTCGGGCGGCTTGCCGGCTCGGACCCAGGCCGTGTAGAGAAGGTCGGCCAGGTGGGCGGCGGCGTCGCGCATGGCGGCGGCTTCGGGCGACCCGCGCCGCTTCAGTTCCTGCCGCAGGGCCTCGTAGTACGGCCGGGCGCGCTTGGAGGTCACGTCGTCGAGGTCCTCGATATGCTGGGCCGGGTTGTACCGTGCGCGGTGGCGTGCGACGGAGTCGGCTTCGAGGATGGGCTTGACCGAAGCGTGCGCCGCAACGAGCCAGTCGAAGAGTCGGTCCTGGGGATCGGCGAGGAACCGTTCCTGTCGGCGGCCGCGCCTGAGTTCCCGGCGGTAGACGTCCTCGAACCGCGCCACCAGGCCCACCTCAACCGCCTTGTGGACACCGTGGTTGCCGGTCTGCCGGCCGTCGTAGTTGGCGGTCGTGTGCAGCGGCATGTGGAGGTCGGAGGCGTAGTGGGCCAGCATGCCGGCCTCGCGGACGACGTGGGCGGTGCGGCCGGCGGTCAGGGCGTCGGTCAGGCGCGCGAGGGCGTCGGCGGCGGCCCATAGCACGGACCCGTGTTTGGCGAGGGCCTCGGCACCGAACCGTTCGACGGCCTTGGCCCGGTCGCGCGGAAAACCCTTAAAGGGGTACGGCTGGTCGGTCAGGGCGTCGATGTTGAGGAAGTGGCGCGGCCGCTCGTCGGGCCGATCATGGTCCGACTCCTTCTCGGCCCAGCCGTCGGGCGCGACGGACGCCCGTTTGAGGGCCTCAAGCAGCGTGTCCTCGCCGAACCGTGCGCGGAGCGGTTCGGGCAGACGCGCGACCGCCTCCTCGGTGATCAGGGCATGGCCCGTGCGGCTCCAGCCGAAGGCGGGGGCGACGAAGGCAGACAGGAGGAGGCCGGCGCAAGCCGTCCCAAGCGAAAGCATCGCACCCGCCCGTTTAGCCGTTGGAGTGTCGGCGCCCGCGCCCGTTGCCGTCCCGGCGACGGCCAAACACGGCCGGGTGGCACTGGCAGCTTGCCTGCCAGCGTGTCGCACGAGCCCCCTGAACAGGCCGCGGGCGGGCAAGCGGCCAGTGGCACCCGCGCAGGTCCGGCCGGTGGCGCACTGCGAATCAGGACGTACGGGCAAGACGTGGTCGTCGGCGCGGCGCGTGCTCATTCGGTCTGCTGCTTAGGCGGCGGCAACTGGTCGCCCGAGGGATCGAGGTCGGTGACCTGGGCCGAGACGCCGGGCTGGATAGGCTGCAGTTGGAGGCTCTTGTGGAGGTGCTCGATGCCCTTTTCGCGGTCGCCGGTCCGGATCAGGATCTGGGCGTACTCGCGGTGGCTGGCGGGGTTTTCAGGGTCGGCGGCCACGGCCTTGGCCATCGAGAGTTTGGCGTTGAACATATCGCCGCGGCTCTCATGAAACTTGCCGAGGTTGATGAACGCCTCCCCCGTGTAGGGGTTGGCGCGTGTGCCGTCTTCGAGAGCCGCCAGAGCCTTTTCGGGCTTACCCATCTGGATGTGGCAGGTAGCGGCATTCTTGTAGGCCTGGACGAGTTTGGGGTCGAGCTTGGTGGCCATCTCGTAGTTGAACACGGCCTCGGCCAGGTTGCCGATGGCCTGCTCGCACATGGCGCGGTTGAAGTAGTAGATGCCGATGTCCGGGTTGTGGTGGATGGCCTCCTCGAACCCGGCCCGCGCCCGCGTGTAGTCGCCTTGGCGGTAGGCCTGGAGGCCGGCCTGGTTGAACTTCAGGCTCGGGTCCTCGCACCCCACCACCACCAAAGCCACTGCAGCCACCAAGAGGACGGCGGCCGCGCGGCGACCCAGCGGCGACCGGGACCTCGCATCGCGTGCGTGCCTCGTGTGTTCAGGCGTCATGGAACCCTCCTGTCGACTTGCGACCGGCCGGCCGGACCCGGCGCACACTCCCATCGGCCGCGACACCCGATTATCCTGCCGCCGACGGTCGCGTTTCAAGGAAAAACCGGACCGGCCTACCCCACGTGCGTGCCCGCGGTCGCACCGCCTGTCCTACGCCTCAGCGCCCTGGTGCTGGTGAAGATAGAAATGCACAGGACACCGGCACATGGCGCCGCCTCCCCAGTGCAGGACGTAGGGGCAGACGGGCGGGTCGTCCAGAACGACAAAGAGCACGTCCTGGCCGTCGGCTCGGACCACCGTGCAGGCCGGCCGAGAATCGCCCGACAGGCACGCGAAGTCGTACGGACAGTCGGTGGTGCGGTCCAGGACCTCCTGCGGAACGGGGACAGCCATGGCATTCCCCCCAAGGCAAGCCTCTCGCGCGTCGATAATACTTTGTATCTCCGTAAAGTATCGCGCGCTGCTGCCGTAATTGCAAGTGCTATTCCGACGATTTTGCCGCAGGAGCAAGTCGCGCGTCGCGCGAACGGGACGTGTGGCGGCCGATGGCCGTCTCAGCCGTCGCGCTGGAGCCGCCGGGCGAACAGCGTCAGCCAGATGGCGGCGCCCACCAGGGCGAACAGGCCGAGTTTGACGAGGCCGAAGAAGGCAAACGCCATGAGTTGGTAATCGCCCCAGTTGAACCCCTCCCCGCCGCACAGCGTCAGCATCCACCCCGGCCGGGTGTGCATGAACGCCATCCAGACGAGGTACGCCACGGTCATCCAGACGACGCCGATGATCAGGACGCACCAGGTCGCCGCCGCCGCCGCCCGGACCTTCTTCGCGAGTTCCGTGTCCATGCTCATCCCTCCCGCCGCTCGTGTCGTGCGGTTTCGCGTCACCCTCACCGTGATTGTACGGTGCCGTGCGGCATGTGCCAGGGTTTTCACCCCGGACAACGGCCCGCCGTTCTCAAGGATGCCGCCCTTTCGGACGTGGGGCCCTTGGTGCTCTCGCAGCGCTTTCCCTTGCAGCGGCGGCGGGGAGGGACGTATAATCCGCAGCCTGATGATGGAGGAAGTGGGCGCGCCGGTGCTGGCCAAACGGATCATCCCGTGCCTGGACGTCGACAGCGGACGCGTGGTCAAGGGGACCCGGTTCCTCAACCTGAAGGACGCCGGCGACCCCGACTTCGTCCGTCTCGCCGCCGACCGTTTCGGTAGCCAGTGCATCGTCGTGGTCTTGACCCGCGCCAAGGCCGACGCGGCGCTGGCGGCGAGCATCTTCCACTGGCGCAAGTTCACTGTCGCCGAGACGAAGGCGGCGATGCAGAAAGCCGGCGTGCCCGTTCGGATGCCGATCGGGCCGACGGTTTGACGCGCAAGACCGGCGGATCAGGCCGTAGGGGCGACGTATGCGTCGCCCTCACCCACGCGCGGCAGCGGTAAGGGCGACCCCGGCGCGCCGGGACTCGCCCCTACAGGCAGGACAGACATGACCAACGCGTCGCATCCAGAGGGCACCGACATGGAGGCACTGATGGGTCTGGCGCTGGCGCGCCGGGCCTCCGACCTCCACCTGAAGGCCGGACAGCCGCCCATCCTGCGAATCGACGGCGAGGTCCAGCCGACCGACCTGGCGCCTCTGGGCGCAGCCGACGTGTTGAACCTGGCCCGACAGATCATGGACGAGCGAACGACCCGCCTGTACGAGGACGCCGGCAGCGTCGACTTCTCGCACGAGACCGGCTCCGGCGACCGGTTCCGCGTGAACGTATACCGGCAGCGCGGCACGGCGAGCGTGGCGGTGCGGCGCGTCAGCCGCGAGGTCCTCTCGTTCGCCAAACTCAACCTGCCCGGCGAGACGCTCGAGCGCATCTGCGGCGTCCGCGAGGGGCTCGTCATCTTCTGCGGCGTCACCGGGACCGGCAAATCGACGAGCATCGCCGCGTGCCTCGACCACATCAACGCCCGCCGCCGCTGCCACATCGTGACGCTCGAAGACCCCATCGAGTACCTCTTCGAGGACAAGCAGGGCTTCGTGAACCAGCGCGAGATCGGGACCGACGTAGCGTCGTACGCCGTGGCGATGAAGTTCCTCCTTCGCGAGGACCCCGACGTGGTCCTGGTGGGCGAGATGCGGACCCGCACCGACGTGGAGGGCGTGCTCCGGGCCGCCGAGACCACCCGACTCGTGTTCACGACCGTGCACGCCTCCAGCGCGCCGGGCGCCGTGACGCGGCTGCTCGACCTGTTCCCGGCCCACGAGCATCATGTGCTGCGCGAGACGCTCGCCCACAGCCTCGTGGCCGTCATCTGCCAGAAACTCGTCACCGCCGCCGACCCGAACGTGGCCCGCGTCCCTGCGACCGAGGTCATGCTCGCCACGCCCACCGTCCGAAAGGCCATCCGCGACGGCGACGAGTCGCGCCTGCCCAACATCATCACGGCCGGCGGCGACGTCGGCATGCACGACTTCACCCAGGACCTCGTGCGACTGGTCCGCGAGGAATGGATCGACCCGAAAGACGCCTACGAGGCCGCACCCAGCCCCGAGGCCCTCAAGATGGCCATCCGCGGCATCGACGTGAAACGGGGGTCCTTGCAATGACCCACACGCCGGAACGCCTCTGCCGCGCGCGCCGCCACGTTTTCGGCTGGTTGGCCCTCGCGGTGGTCACGGCCCTTCTGTCGGCCGACCTTGCCCGCGCCGAAGCGCCTCCCGCCAAGGCGCCCGCCAACGCATCCGAGCCGGCGACCCCGGCGATCGACCCGGCCGACCTGCCCGGCACGTACTACCCCACGGGCATCGACCCGCCCGACGCGCCGCAGGCCGTCTTCCCGGTCGTGGGCCTCGTGAAGACGGTCGTGCTGCTTCTCCTGGCGGCCGCCGTCTTCTACGTGACGAACTGGACGTTCCTCGACACGCGCTTCGTCGGCACGGGCCAGGGGCTGTGGGGCGGGCTGGTCCTGGCGGGAGGCGCGGCGGGGTTGGCGACAGCGCTGCTCGTGCCCGTCTACTACGTCGGCTTGCCGCTCGGGCTGGTCCTCTTCGCCGGCGCAGGGATGGCGTATGTCCAGCACCGCAACGCGCGGGTGACGGCGCCGCTGCGCGTTCTGACGGCGGAGCACCTGGCCCGGGTGCGGCGTCGGCTGGCCGGTCACAAGCCGTTCGAGGAGGAGATGGGCCCCGTCTCGGGCGTGGGGCGCGACATCATCTTTGTCGGCTTCGACGACCTGCCCAAACGCCCGGCGGCCGAGACCGAGGACGGGCGCCGCGCAGCCCGACAACTGGAGGCCGTCCTGCACCAGGCCATCGTCCGCAACGCCTCGGCCGTGGCCTTCGTCTGCCGGCCGAAGCAGACCGACGTCCGCCTGCGCGTGGGCGGCGAGTGGACCGCCGGCGGCGCCGTCGATCAACCGACCGCCGGCCACCTCACGAAGGCGATCAAGCACCTGGCCGACCTCGACCCCGACGAAACGCGCAAGCCCCAGGAAGGACGGCTCCGCGCCATCGTCGCCGGCCGGACCTACGACCTGCGCGTCTCGACCGCCGGCACGGTCCGTGGCGAGCAGATCGTCGTCCGCATCACCGACGTGGCCGCCAGCCGCCTGCGACTCGAAGACATCGGCCTCTCGGACGACCACCTGGCCGCCCTGGCCGACGCCCTCGACCGGCGACCGGGCCTCGTGCTGCTGTCGGCCCCGAAGGACTCCGGGCTGACGACAACCCTGCACGCGTGCCTGCGGCACTTCGACCGGTACACCAACAACGTCATCGTCTTCGAGCCGCGCGTCGACGTCGAGATCGAGAACGTCACCCACATTCCGCTGGACCAGGAAGACGGGCCCGTGGCGGCGGCCGAGGTCCGCAGCCGCATACGCATGGAGCCCGACGTCGTGGCCTTCGATTCGCTTTACCAGGCCGAGACCGGACAGGTACTGGCCGAGGCCGCGAGCGGGCACACGGTCGTCGTCGGCATCCGGGCCGCCGACACGAGGCAGGCCCTGAGACACCTCGGCACGCTCCTCGGGGCGCGCAAGCCCCTGGCCGAACAACTCCAGATCATCGTGAACCAGCGGCTGGTCCGGCTGTTGTGCCCCGACTGCAAGGAAGGCTATCGGCCCAACCCCGATTTCCTCCGGAAGGCGAACCTCGGCAGCCGGCGGGTCGACCTGCTCTACCGCCCACCCGCACGGATCGAAGGCAAGGACGGCAAGGCGACCGTCTGCCCGAAGTGCGGAGGCGACCACTACGTCGGGCGGACCGGCCTCTTCGAGGTCATGCCCCTCGACGCCGAGGCACGCGAGATGATCGGTCAGGGCACCGCCCTCAGCGACCTCGTCACGCACCTTCGGAAACTGGGCATGAGAAATCTGCAGGAAGAGGGACTCGCCATGGTCATCGACGGACGGACCAGCATCGAAGAGGTCCTCCGCGCCATCAAGCGCGAGAGTTGACGGAGGACGCCGTGCTCCTGAACGTTCTGGCGCTGGTCGTCATCGCGGGTGTGGCGCTCATGGGCGCGGCCCAGGGCGTCTACCGGGCAGCGCAGACGCTCCTGGCCCTGGTCCTGGCCGGAGCCCTGGCCTTCGGCCTCTTTGCGCCCGTGACGGCGGCGCTGTTCGGCCCGGCCGACGATGACGGCAGCATCTGGTTCTACGCCGGCGATGCCCTCTGCCTGTGGGCCATGCTGTGCGTGGTGCTGCTGGGCCTGCGGACCCTCGCCGAGCGGCTCCTGCCCAACCAGCCGGACTTCCTGATGTGGGCCGACCACGGCGGCGGGGCCAGCATCGGCCTGGTCGTCGGGTACCTGGCCGTCGGCATCTGCCTCGTCCTGCTCCAGATGCTCCCGACCGCCCCCGCGCCGCTGGGCTACGAACCGTTCCGTCACGTCGAAGGCACCAGCGAGACCGACGCCCAACGCATCGAACCCGGCGACCGGCTGTGGCTGGCGCCCGACCGCGCCGTCCTGACCCTGTTCGGGTACCTGACGGGCGGCCCGCTGGGACCGCTGGACGCCGGCACGTCGCCGCTCTTGAACCGCTACGACGACGTGTATCCGCCGCCCCAGATGCGCGGACCCGGTTACACGCCCGTCACCGACACCGACGACGTGCTCTACTACCATTGGTACCGCCGGTGGCAGTACATCCTCTTCCGTGCGGGGAGCCGACTCGGGCCGATCCCGGAGGTCCCGGAGGGGACGGCCGTTGAGCATGCCATTCCCCTCGACCGCACCCGTAGCGTGGTCGTTTACGGGATGAGCGCCCGCATCAGCCGCGCGGATCGCTCGAACGAGATCGAGGCATTCCCGGACGAGGAGCCCCCCGAGGGCCAGGAGTTCCTCGCGATAACCGTCCGCATCAAGCCCACCTCCCGACTGCCGCGCACCATCGACTCCGACCAGTTCCATCTGCTCGGCGACGGCGGCGCCCGGGTGGGCGGCCCGCCCAAGGTCCACGGCGACGCCAAACGCCCGCGGCCCGTTCCCGGGGAGGAGATGAAGCCGAAGGTGGACGCCCGGATGGGCGCCCCGGCCAGTTTCCCGCGCGGCCTGCAGTTCAGTTTCCCCGAGCGCAGCACCCGCGGGCACTACCTGATGGACGGCGTGCGGTTCCACTTCGCCGGGAAGCGTGAAGCCGAGACGCGGACGCTCGTCTTCACGATCCCCTCGGCGGTTCGGACCGAGACGTTGCGGCTGTTCCTGGACCCGGTCGTTCCACCGCTGCCGCGGGACAAACCGGCCGACGAGCCGCAGGGGCCCTCCGGCGGGCAGGCGGCGCAGGCCCCCGCGGGGCAGCCGGCGCCCGTCAAGTGACGCGCGACGAGCCAAGCAACCCGAACCAGACAGGCGACCCGATGGAAAACCTGGCAAAACATCTGTGCGACCTGGCGAAACGGCGCGGGGCCGCCTTCGCCGACGTCCGCGCCGTCCGCCGCGCGGGCGAGAGCGTTCTCGTCCAGGACGGTCGGGCCGACAAACTTGCCGCCTCGACCGACCGCGGCGTCGGCGTGCGCGTCCTCGTGGGCACGTGCTGGGGATTCGCCTCGGCCGACAGCCTCCAGCCTCGGCGCGGAGAGGATTGCGTCAACGACGCCCTGGCCCTGGCGAAGGCGTCGGAGGCCTTCGTCACCGACCCGGCGATGATCGCCGAACCGGCAACCGTCGAGGCCGATGACCGGACCGATCCCGAGATCCCCCCCGGCGCCATGCCGGTGGCCGAGAAGATCGCGCGCCTGCTGGAGTACGAGCGGCGCGGGCGGGCCGCAGCCGACGGCAACGGACAGATCGCCAACTCCATCGTCCGGTACGCCGAGGCCTGGCAGGAGGGCGTTCTCGCGAACACCGCCGGCACCCTCGTCCGCAGCGCAGGCAGCCGGGCCGTTGTCACGGCGCTGTTCGTGGCCACCGACGGTAAGATTCTCCAGCGCGGCACGGAGCACCGCGGCATCGTGGGCGGGGCCGAACTGCTCAGGCAGACCGAACCCGACGCCTTCAGCGGACGGGCCGCCCGAAAGGCCCTCGCGGCGCTCAAGGCCAAGCCCGCTCCGGCGGGGCGATTCACCGTCATCTTCCATCCGTCCATCACCGGCCTCCTGGTGCACGAAGCGCTCGGGCACAACGCCGAGGCCGACGCCGTCTGGGCCGGACAGAGCATCCTCGAGGGCCGACTCGGCGACCGCCTGGCGCCGGAGAGCATCTCGATCTACGACGATTCGACGCTGCCCGGCATGTTCGGCTCCTTCGCGTTCGACTCCGAGGGCACGCCGGCCGCGCGGAGACCGATCATCGAGAACGGACACCTCGTCGCCTTTCTGCACAGCCTGGAGACCGCCGCCAAGTTCGAAGCCCGGCCGACCGGCAGCGCCCGCGCCCAGTCCTACGACTGCCGGCCCATCGTCCGCATGTCGAACACCTTCATGGCGCCGGGGCCCAACGGCGTCGGCGTGCCGCTCGACGAGATGCTGCGCGGCGTCCAGCGCGGCGTGTACCTGGAAGACGGGCACTGGGGCTACGTCTTCGTCCAGAAGGGCCAATTCATCTGCCACGCAGGCCAAGCCCACATGATCGAGAACGGCGCCCTCGGCGAGCCGCTGCGCGATGTGTCGATCTCGAGCCTGACGCTCGACGTCCTCGCGAACATCGACGCCGTGGGCAATGATTTCGAGATGAAGATGCCGGGCATGTGCGGCAAGGGCGGGCAATCGGCGCCGATCGACTGCGGCGGGCCGCACGTCCGCGTCGCCGACGTTGTCGTAGGGGGACAACAAGGCGTATGAGTGAAGTCACCCTTTAGCCGCGACCCGCAGGGGAGCGCGTCACCAACATGACCGAACGCGATGAGCAGTCCTACCTCGACCTGGCGACCCAATGCGTCGAGAAGGCCGTCCGCCTGGGCGCCGAGTGGTGCGACGTGGCCGCCGGCACCGGCCGCGATATCGCCGTCACCATCGAGAAGTCCGGCATCAAGACGGCCGACGCCGGACAGGGCGAGAGCCTGGCCATCCGCTGCTATGTCCAAGGCGGCATGGGATACGCCACCGTCGGCGGACGCGACCGAGGCGATATCGACCAGGCCGTCGAACGGGCCGTCGCCCTGGCCAAGGAAGCCACGCCCGATCCCGATTTCAAGCGCCTGCCCGACCCGCAGCCGGAACCCGAGGTCGAGGGCCTCTTCGACGAGACGGTCGAGGGCCTGGGCGTCGAGCAGGTTGTCCGGATCGCCGTCGCCAACATCGAGGCCGGCAAGGCCATGGAGCCTGACGTCAACCTCTCGGGCCACGTGGCCCTGGCGGTCGGATCAGGCGCCTTGGCCTCTTCGACGGGGGCGGCGCTGGAGTCGCGGGCCACGGACATCTCGGCCGACATCTCGGCCCTGATCCGGCGCGACGGCGACACCGGCTACTTCTACGACTTCGACTTTGGCCGCCACCTGGCCGACTGCCGGCTGGAGCGTGTGGCCGAAAGCGCGGTCGACGGCGCACGCCGGTTCCTCGGCGCCAAGCGCATCGAGAGCCGACGCATGACGCTGGTGCTCGGCCCCCTCGCCTCCTACGGCTTCCTCGCAGAACTGGTCGCAGCCGCCAACGCCGAGAGCATCCAGCGCGGACGCAGTTACCTGTGCGACCGGCTCGGCAAGCCGGTCGCCTCGACGCACCTGACGATCGTTGATGACGGCCTCGTACCGCGCGGCATCCGATCCGGCGCCCACGACGGCGAAGGCACGCGGCGGCGACCCCTGACGGTCATCGAGGAAGGACGCCTCGCCAGCCTCCTGCACAATTCCTACACCGCCGGCAAGGCCGGCGTCGAGAGCACCGGCCACGGCACGCACGCCTGCGGCATCAGCCCGACGAACTTGCGGCCGGCGCTCGGCCAGAAGCCGGCAGCCGAGATCCTGCGAGAGGTCCAAGACGGCATCTACCTGGAGAGCGGCGAGATCCGGCCCGACCCCGCCAGCGGCGACATCTCCGCCTCCATCGATTTCGGCTTCCTCATCAAGGACGGCCGCATCGTCCATCCGGTCGAGAACACCATGCTCGGCGGCAGCATCTTCGACCTGCTCGAACGCCTCGACGCGGTCTCCAGCGACGCCCGCGAAGAGCCCGGCATCCTCATGCCGACGTTGCGCATCCAGGACGTCCAGATCGCCGGGGCCGAGTAGAGCGGCCGGGGCACGGCGACGCCTTTCACGGGCCGGACAAGTAATCGGCCACGATCCGCGCCGGAAACGGCGCCCCCTTCCCGTTCAGTTCGATGCGGCCGCCGGGAGTGCCGGCGGCAAAGACCATCTTCGCTCCGCCCAGCGTCACCGTAACGCGGCCGTCGCGGACATCGGCCGTGGCCGCCGGCACCGTCTCGACGCCCGAGTCGGTCGCCGTCAGGACGTGCAAGAAGACATTCTCGGCCCGCGGTTCGGGCGGGGAGACCTCGATACGGCACATGGGCGCCGGCCCGGTGGTACGCTTCGGCGGGTAGGCCTTGCCCCCGTAGCGGTAGAGGTCGTCGCCGGAGGCCATCTTCACGTTCGCCCCCCGCGGCAGGACGGCCTGGATAAACAGGCGTCCCTTGCCGTTGGTAACCACCCGATGCGGCGGCCGATGGGCCGGTGCCGTCATCGCCTGGAGCAGCCACGTCTTCCGCAGCGCGGCATCGCGGGACCTGACGCGGTCGAAGACGACGAACGTTCCCGGCCGCAGGTACACGATCTGGCGCGTGAAGCGCTCCAGTTTCGTTGCGGCGTAGGCCCGCGTGCAGTCGCCGGCCACGTACACGTAAGGCCCGGCGTCCTCGAAGGCGACGAGGTCGGCGATGTCGTACAGCGGGCGGCCTTTGTGCCACGCCGCCGCGTCGACCACTGCGCCGTTGTGGTGCGGCCAATCGTGGCGCTGACCGCCGTCGTTTCCGGAGACGGGCCCGGCGCGGATGCGCGTCCATCGCTCATCGGGGTCGTGGACGAGTACGGTGCTGTGGGCGATGGTCCGCAGATGGTAGTTGACGTCGTGCGCTGTGCCGAAGCCGTCGTAGTGGCCGCCGTCGCCCGCCAGTTCCTCGTGGCGGTAGATGAGGAAGTGGCCCACGTCCAGGTGCTGGTGGGCCGTGAACCGGTCGCCGCATTTGAAGAAGAAGTACGTCGCGTCATCGTCCCAGGCGCTGCGCGCGTACACGTAGCCGGCGCCGGGGCTGACGTGCGAGAGCCTCAAGGCCGCCAAGTCGCCCTTCGGCACGGTAGCGGCGCGCCAGAGGAAGTCCTTGTAGGCATAAACGCCCACGGCCGAACGCGGCGTGGTCTCGTTGAAGGCGTGGACGGCCCGGTGGTCCGGGTCGTCGCGGAAGCGGTTGACAAGGATCCGCCGGGCCGACAGTTGCTTGTCGCGGTCGCCGCCGAAGCGGCGTCCGCCGCCGTCGCCCATCGGCGCGGGGCGGCGCGACCCGTAGATGCGGATGCCCGGGTATGTCTCGAACATGCTCGCCACCGCCCGGTGCCGGTAGAAGGTCGGGGCGGGCGCCAGGTAGTCGGCCCCCTCGCAGAACCGGGCAACCTCCGAGAAGAAGAGCCACTCGTAGAGCCAGTAGTGGATGTAGTACCCCTCGGCCCATCCGCCGCCGGCGCCGGCCAACTCAAGGGCCGGAGCCGCGCGGGCCTCGTACTCCCGCTCCAGCGTCGCCAGGATCTGGCCGGCCCGAGAGTTCTCATAGTACGTCGCGTAGCAGGCCAAGCCGATGCCCCACCACTTGTACCCGTACCAACCGTTGTGGAAGACATGGGTCTCGCTGCGCACGTTGGCATCGACCGTCCGGTTCACGTAATCGTAGAAGGCGGTGCGCTCGGCGTCGGTCCACTGCGCGTGGCAGAGGTCGTACACAAGGGCGCATCGCGCCAAATCGTGGGCGAAGGGGATGTGCCCCTTTTTGATGGGACCACGCGCATACGTCATGGCCTTCTGGACGGCCCGGCGTCCCAGATCGGCATCGCCCTCGATGGCCGAGACCAGGGCCATGGAGATCATCTTGGCGTGGTCGTCGGCCTTTTGCTCGCGCGCCACCCGCACGGTGCGCTGGTAGGCATCGGGACGCTCCTTGGCCAGGCGCTGGAGCCGCGCCCGCGAGCCGAGCAGGCGGGGATGTTCCCGGGGCACGAGGTGGCGCTTCGTGATCGCCGCCGCGCGGCCTTCAGCCGGGAAAAGCAGGCAGGCTGCAGCGGCCACACTCAGGATCGGCAGACGAAGCCGGCAGGACACGGCAACCCTCCGCGGCTGATGTGCTCGCCCCCCATTATGCCGCAGGGGCTGCATGGGGGCAATGTTCGGGGATTGAAAAACCTCCGCCCCTCCCGTACACTCTTGGGCCTGCAGACGGGGCACTGGAGCCGTCGCGTGCCGAACATCGCCATCCTGGGGTCCACCGGATCGATCGGGCGGATGACGCTTGAGGTCTGCGCATCGCTCGGCCCGCCTTATCGCGTCGTGGCGCTGGCTGCCGGGCGGCAGGTGGACCGTCTCGCACGCCAAGCCGCCGAGACAGGCGCCCAGACCGTGGCCGTCCGCGACGACGAGGCGGCCGAGGGCCTCCGCAAGGCGCTGCCCCAAGGCGCCGCGCCGGAAATCCTCGCGGGACCCGACGGACTCGTGGCCCTCGCGTCCCGCGACGACGTGGACATCGTCGTGAGTGCCGTGGTCGGTGGCGCGGGGCTGCCGGCGGCCCTGGCGGCCGTCAAGGTCGGCAAGCGGCTGGCCCTGGCGAACAAGGAAGCCCTGGTCATGGCGGGCGAACTCGTCATGGCCGAGGCCCGCCGCAGCGGCGCCGAGATCCTCCCGGTCGATAGCGAGCACTCGGCCATCTTCCAGGCCATGGCCTCCGGACGGGCGGAGGAAGTCTCGCGAGTCGTCCTGACGGCGAGCGGCGGACCGTTCTACCGCCGCAGCGACGAGGCCCGCAAGCACGTGACCGCCGCCGAGGCCCTCGACCATCCCACCTGGTCCATGGGCCGCAAGATCACCATCGACTCGGCCACCCTCATGAACAAGTCGCTCGAGGTCATCGAGGCTCATCACCTGTTCGGCCTGGAGGCCGAGAAGATTTCCGTGCTGATTCAC
Source organism: uncultured Anaerolineales bacterium (assembly GCA_964510295.1). Taxonomy (GTDB): domain Bacteria; phylum Planctomycetota; class Phycisphaerae; order FEN-1346; family FEN-1346; genus JAUVZF01. The sequence continues at coordinate 55,622 of CAZEBQ010000002.1, forward strand.
CCCGAGTCCACCGTACACTCCTTGGTGGAGTTCGTGGACGGGGCCTGTCTCGCCCAGTTGGGCCCGCCCGACATGCGGATGCCCATCCAGTACGCCCTGACGTGGCCCGACCGTCACCCGGCCCCGTGGCCTCGGCTCGACCTGGCGGCGTTGGGCGGGCTGCACTTTGAGACACCTGACATGGAGCGGTTCCCCGCCCTGCAGTTGGGGTTCGAGGTGATCCGGCAGGGGAAAACGTTTGGGGCGGCGCTATCGGGCGCCGATGAAGTGGCTGTCGAGGCGTTCCTCGACGGTCGCATACGGTTTGGCGATATCGTGCCGCTCGTTCAGCGCGTCCTCGGGGCTCACGACACCGTGGCCGACCCGAGCCTGGACGACATCCTGGCGGCCGATGCCTGGGCCAGAGAGGAAGCCACGCAGTGTCTAACATCCTATACATCGCCGAGATAGCCGTCGCCTTGGGGCTGATCATCTTCGTCCACGAACTGGGGCACTTCCTGGCCGCCAAGGGCTTCGGAGTCTGGGTCCGAAAGTTCGCCATCGGCTTCGGGCCGGCGCTCGTGAAATGGACGCGCGGCGAGACGGAGTACTCGTTGCGGGCCTTCCCCCTGGGCGGGTTCATCGAGCCGATGGGCGAGCATCCCGACTCCGAAGGCGGCGACGACCCCCGGGCCCTGTGGCGGCTGCCGGCCTGGAAGCGGGCGATCGTCTTCGCGGCAGGGGTCACGATGAACGCCGTCCTGGCCTTCGTCCTGTTCGTGCTGGCGCCCGTCGTCGGTATGCAGGTGCCTGTGCCGATCGCGGGCGACGTCATGCCCGACATGCCCGCCGACAAGGCCGGCATCCTGCCCGGTGACCGCATCGTCAGCATCGACGGCGAGAAGGTCGAGTCCTTCGAGGACCTGGTGCTGACGGTGGCGCTGGCCGGCACCGGGTCATCGTTCGACCTCGTCATCGAACGCACCGGCGACGGCGACGCGACGCCCGTCCAGGTAACCAAGACGGTCCGGAGCGTGCGCACGGCGGCGTTCCCGGCGCCGATGCTGGGCATCGCCCCCGAGTCCTCGACCGTCATCCGCAAGATCCACCCGGGGGCCCTCGCCCTGCAAACAGACCTGACCGAGGGCGACCGCATCCTCTCCGTGAACGGCAACGCCGTGGAAACCTGGCGCGGTCTCGAACAGGCCCTCGAAGACGCCCCGGCCGGGCCGGTCGTCCTCGCCATCGAACGTGACGGCGCGACGCAGGACCTGAAGATCGACCCGGGCGAACTGAACGTCTACGATTACGGCATGACGTACCCGACCGAGATCGCCGGCGTGGAGAAGGACTCGCCCGCCGAGGCGGCCGGCATCGAGGCCGGCGACCGGGTCGCCGCCGTCGACGACAAACGCTGGCCCACCAGCGCCGAGATCATCGAGGCCGTCACGGCAGCCGGAACCGACCGCGACATCCGGTTCACCCTCTGGCGCGAGGGACGGCTCCTTGACCTCGCCTGCAAGGCGGTGAAGCAGGAGGGGATCGACAAACCGCGCGTTGGCGTCGCCATGCAACCCGCCATCGGCGAACCCGTCCAGGTGGGCCACGTCGACCCCGGCGGGCCCGCCGACAAGGCCGCCATCCGATCCGGCGACGTCATCCTCCGGGCCGGCCCCGACGGCGACGAGCCCGGCGACTGGGCCGACCTCACCGAAGTCCTGATGAACGCCGGCGGCAAGACCGTCATCCTGCAAGTGCAGCGGGGCGCCAGCCGCATGACCACACGCATCCAGGCAACCGCCAAACCCCAGCAACGCCTGAGCCTGGCGGCCGTGACGGCAAGGCCCCTCTACAGGCCCTTGCCGCGCATCCAGAATCCGCTGGTCGCCGCCAAGCGCGGCGTGAAACGCACCATCATGACCTTCGGCCGGGTGTACGCCAACGTGCGGCAACTGGTGACGCGCGAAGTCGGCTCGAAGGCGATCGCCGGCCCGGTCGGCATCGTGACATGGTCCTTCAACATTGCGTCGTACGGCTTGGGCACCTTCATGGATTTCTGGGGCATCCTCTCGGTCTGCGTGGCGGTGTTCAATTTCCTGCCCCTACCTCCCTTCGACGGCGGGCACGTCCTGTTCGTCATCCTGGAGAAGATCAAGGGAAGCCCGTTCAGCATGAGACTGCGGGTAGCCGTCTGGATCACCGGATGGGTCGGCGTCGGTGCGCTGTTCCTGCTCTTGACGTACCAGGACGTCGTGCGGTGGTGGCTGCACTAGCAGCCGCAGGGCAGCCAACGGGTCGCGCGGTGGACAATCTTGCCCACCGCCCCCCAGTCCAACCCTGGGGGCAACGGGCAAGATTGCCCGGCGCGCCGGGACTCGCCCCTACGGCATGAGAAGCGCCGCAAGCGCTTGACGCGCAGTGCCGATCCGGCCGGCTGCCGCCAACTGCCGCCCACGCGCCAAGGTTTCGGCCTGCTCGCCCGTCAGCGGCACGGCCTCGCCGCGCTCGGCCCCGCGGTAGCCGAGACGCGCAAGCGCCGCCTCGGCCAGGTCCGCCACGCCGTCACCCGTGAGTGCCGAGATCGCCAACGCACCCGCCGCGCCGAGCGGCCGCGTCGCGGCATCGGCCTTGTTCCAGACCACGAGCGTCCGCTCATCGAAGCGGGCGAGCGCGGTCTCGTCGGCAGCGGTGACGCCTTCGGTGGCGTCCAGCAGGTACAGAAGCAGCGCCGCGCCGGCAGCCTGCTCGCGGGCACGCTCAACGCCGAGACGCTCGACTCGCGCCCGCGCCTCGCGCAGGCCGGCCGTGTCGACAAGAACCACCGGCAGACCCGCCAGTGCCGCGTCAACCTCCACGTAGTCCCGCGTCGTGCCGGGCGTCTCGGACGTGAGGGCCCGGTCGGCCCCCGCCAGCCGATTCAACAGCGTACTCTTGCCAACGTTCGGACGGCCGGCGATGACGATGCGCGGCGGGTCGGCAAGGAACCGCCCGCACTGGCGCCACCGGTCCAGCAGCCGGCCGATCACCTCGTCCGCCTCGTCCGGCCGTCCTGCGGCCAGTGCGTCGCCGACCCGGCCGACCGCGGCGCCCAACGCGCCGCCGAGTTGGTCGAGCAGGATACGGGCGGCAAGCGGCGTGGTCGCGCGGCGAAGCAGCCGCCGGGCGGCGCGCTCGATGGGCCCCCTGCCCTCAATCTCCAGCAGCGCGCCGGCATCGACCTGCTCCAGGCCCAACGCCGCCAGGGCCTCGCACACCGCCGCCACCGCCGCCGGGCCGCCGTGGCAGTTGACCTCGCAGGTCTCGGTCGCCGCGCGGCAGAGGATGATCTCGTCGAGCGGCCGTCCGTCGGCGTCCACAACGTGGCCGTAGGCAAGCGCTCCGACGGAAGGCAAACCTGCCCCGCCGCGCGTGGGCTGGAAAGACGCCAGAAGCGCACGCTCAACATCCGGACCGATGCACCGGATCACCGCGATCCCGCCGCGACCCGGCGGCGTCAGCACGGCAAAGGCCGACCGCTCGGTGCCTGTCATCGCTCTTGCCACTCGCCGTACGCCATCACGAGCCCTTCGAGAACGAGGTCCGGCACAACCGTGGACTTCCGCCTTAGCACCGGACTCTTCGGCACGGTCGCGTCGCCGCCGGTCACCACGACGTGGGCGTGGAGGCCGACCTCCATCATCGCGCCGGCGATGAGCGACTCCAGCGCCCCGGCGGTCCCGTGGACCAGCCCGGCCAGGATCGCCTCCTCGGTGTTCTTCCCGATGACCGACTCCGGTGGGGCGCCGGCCTCGACGTGCGGCAACCGGGCGGTTCCCTCGGCCAGGGCCCGGGCCATCATCTCACGACCCGGGAAGATGGCGCCGCCGAGGAACACGCCGGCCGAGTCCACGGCGTCGACGGTGACCGCCGTGCCGCAGTCCACGACGATACACGCCCCGTCCGTCCAGCGATAGGCCGCCAGGGCGGCGAGCAGGCGGTCCACGCCAACCTTCTCCGGCTCCTGGACGTCCGTCGCGATCGGGATCGGGAAGTCATCGCGTGCGACCAGCGGGGCTGACGGCGCCACGGCGCGCAGACGCGCGAGCGCCGGCGGGTTGACCGACGCCACGATGATCGGCGTCTCCCGCTCGCCCGGCGCGGGAACAAACTCCGCGAAGAGGTCTTCGAGGCGCGCGAGCGGTTCGTGCCGCACGTCGCCCAAGGCGCCGCCGGCGGCGACGGTCGCCATGCCGACCGAGGTGTTGCCGAGCGTGATGGCGACGAGGTCGCTCATGGGGCCGCTCCTGGCTTATCGCCCTTATCAGGACGCGCCGGGCAAGCCCGGCGGCTGACCTTTGGCGCATCGTTGGCGTTCGCTTGGTCGAGGAGCCTCAAAATGCCGCCGACGAGCGGATCGAGGCCGGTGCCGGCGGCGCTGGAAACGGACAGGACGGGCCGGCCGATGGCCTGCTCGAACTCGCGGCGCGGCGTCTCGTCGCCCGGCAGGAGGTCGGCTTTGGTCAGGACGATGAGTTCGGGCTTCTCGGCGAGGGTGCGGCTGTAAGCGGCCAGTTCGTCGCGGATGGAGCGGTACGCCTCGGCGGGCGAGGCGCCGGTGTGCGGCTCGATTTCCACCAGGTGCACCAGCACCCGCGTCCGCTCGATGTGCCGCAGGAACTCATCGCCCAGGCCGACCCCCGCGTGGGCCCCTTCGATGAGGCCCGGCAGGTCGGCCATGACGAAGCGGCGGTCGGGGCCCGCCTCGACGATGCCGAGGTTCGGCTCCAGCGTCGTGAACGGGTAATCGGCGATCTTCGGGCGGGCGGCCGACAGCCGCGCCAGCAGCGTGCTCTTGCCGGCGTTCGGCAGACCGACGAGGCCGACGTCGGCGATCAGTTTCAGTTCCAGCCGCAAGGTCCGCTCGTCGCCCGGCGTGCCGGGTTCGGCGTGGCGCGGCGTCTGACGGGTGGCGGTGGCGAACCGTGCGTTGCCTCGCCCGCCCTTGCCGCCACGCGCAATCGTCACACGCATGCCGGGCTGATTCAGGTCCTTCAGCAGCAGCCCCGTGTCGATATCGTAGACGAGCGTGCCGGGCGGCACGTCGATGACGAGGTCGTCGCCGCCGGCACCGGCCATGTCTTTGCTGCGCCCGGGTTGACCGTTTTGGGCCCGCCAGTGATGGCGCCCACGGACGTCGAGGAGCGTGTCAAGGCCCGGCCTGGCATGCATGATAACGCTGCCGCCGTCGCCTCCGTCGCCGCCGTTCGGCCCGCCTCGTGGGACGCCGGCCTCACGACGAAACGTGACCGCACCGTCGCCGCCGTCGCCCGCCTTGACGTAGATTTCGGCTTCGTCGATGAACATCGATTGCATCCCGAAGCGTGGGTCTCGACACATCAGCGTAGCAGAGGCAGGGGCAGGCGACAAGGGTCAGCGCGCGGAAGAGGCCCCGGTGGGGGTATATGCCCCGACGCTTCCGCGTCGGGCTCGAACGGCTGCGTCGGGCTCGCGAGCCGGCGACCGTGCGCAGAGAAACAGCCCGGCTCCAACGCCGTGGAACCGAGCCGCGTCGCCACCTCAGACGCCGATTACAGCACGTGGACCTTACGGCCGCGGAAGGTCACCTTGCCCTCGGCGAGCGCAAAGAGGGTGTCGTCGCGTCCGCGTCCGACGTTGCGGCCGGGATGGAACTTCGTCCCGCGCTGGCGCACGATGATGCACCCCGTCCTCACCGCCTCGCCGCCGTATGCCTTCACCCCGAGGTACTGGGGATTGGAGTCGCGACCGTTTCGCGTTGATCCCTGTCCTTTTTTGTGAGCCACGTCTTGCACTCCTTGCCGCTGCGGACCATCGTAAGACACACGAGTATATCGGCTTTCGGCGGCGTTGCAAGTCCTATTTTCGGATCCGCTGGGAACTGCCCCAGACATCGTACCCCCCTTCCCAAGATTCTGGCGGCGGGGGAGGTGCCGCGGCGCTTAGGGCCGCAGGCGGTTGGCTTGCCCCGAGATCATACGCAGTTGGACGCTTTTGAACGCCAAGGTCACCCCGTTCCACGATCCCAGTCCCGGGCACTTGGCATTGGGCAGCCGGAACGGGTCCCACACGGTCGCAGATGATGCGGGCCCTTCCCAAACGAAGTACCGCTGGCCATCCAGGCGCACGTCAATCGTGGCGGGATGCTTCGCGGCGCGGACCGCGACCTCCAGCACATGGGGTGTGTTATTCGCCAAGGGCGCGGGCGACACCATGGTCGCCGCGTCCTTGGCCCAGAACAGTCCGCTGCGCTTACCACCTTCCTTGCTCAGCAGGAGTGCTGTCGCATGTGAGCCGACGGGCAAGATGAACGCCACGTCACCGCCGCCCCGGGTCCGCGCGAACTCAATCCGCAAGTGGTAATCGCCCTGAATCTCGCAAGGGATCGCCAGCCGCGCACCATCGCAACCTTTCAGCATGAGCACGTCGCCGTCCCGCCACCATCGACCTGCGATGCCGTCCCGGGCCGGGTCGATGAGCGAAAGCAGTTCGACCGACGGCCCCATGGGAGTCCGGGTTGGAGGTGCAGAAGGCCGGGGAGGTGCCGCGGGGCCTGGCGGCCGCCGCAGGCGGGCCTGGCCCGAGAGCATCTTCAGGCGCACGCTGCGGAAAACGACGGTGCTTTCCCAGACGCCCAGGCCCAGGCATCCGGGCTTGGGTAAATGGATCGGGCTAGGCACGGAAAGTGCAGACTCGGCACCGCGCCACGCAATGAATGGTTTGCCGTCAAGCGTCACCGTAATCCGAGCCTGATGACCGTCAACAAGAACCTTAACCTGTACGCTGTACTGGTGCCCATTTGTAAGCGTACCGGGCCTTACGGCTGTTTTGTTATTCTTTGTCGATTTCCCGTTGATCATCTCCAGTCCGCTACACAACCCATGCACAGTGCTCAGCTTCAGCATGACCCGGGTGGAGCCCACAGGTAGAATGACTCCGACACAGTCATCGCCCGACGTGCGTACGAACTTAACCTGTAACTCATAACTGCCCTCTGGAGCGACCGGTATCATGATACGACCCGCCTGAGTCGGTCTGAGAATTGCCAGCGCGGAGCCCTGCCGCTTCCAGTCGCCCTTGACCGCATCCTTCGCGGGGTCAACCAGCGGCAGCATGTCCAACCATTCGCCGCCTGGCGCCGGCTTCGGCGGCTTCGTCGGCTTCGCAGGCGGGGCGGTCAGTTTCGCGACGGCTTGCTGGATGCTCTCAAGGGCCAGCATGGCCCGGGTGCGGTTCAGGTCTTTGGCCGTGTGCATTCTGAGAAAACGCTCCAGATACGCCTTGGCGCGGGCATACATCGCCTTCCTGGCATGGGCCGGGGCCTTGGCGGCGAGGTCACGATACCATTCCCCCAGTTCAAGGCAGGCCAGTTCCGGCGGGGCCTCGGCGCCCTTGGCGGCGGCAGGGACGTACTTCAGCAGCGACGGGTCCTGGATGCCCTTGAGGTGCTTGGCCGCTTCGGCGGGGTCGTCGAGGTCCACGAGGTAGATGCGCACGAGGCCTTCGCGGGCGCCGACGTTCGCCGGGTCGCGCGCCAGCAGCGCCTTGACGTCGGCGATGCGTGCGGCGATCTTCATCCGCTGGGCGAGCCGTGCCGCCCGCGTGTCGATCTCGTCAGCCCTCGGGCTGCCCGTGGCGGCCGCGATGGTTTTGGCTCTGCGGTACAGGGCAGCCACCTCGGCCAGGTCGCCGGCCTTCTCCTTCGCCGCGATGACCGGCAGGAGGGAGTTCAGGAGGAGTTCACCGGCCGCCTTCTTCTCATCGCCCGCTGCGGCGTCGAACTGTTTCTCGCGGATCTCGAACGTCCGTGCGGCACAGGCAGCGGCCTTGTCCGGGACGGTGCGGGCCAGAAGGTCCATCGCCTCCAGCGCGGTGCCGTACCCCGTCGGATGGCCGACGGCCAGATCGTGAGCCTTCTCGCACAGGACCGTCAGGAACGGCGCCTGATCGGTGGCCCGCTTGGCGGCCGCCAGGAGGCGGGCGGCCAGTTCGACGTCGTCGCGGGCGTCAGCCGTCGCTCGGACGCGCTTCAGGTCCGCACCGTAGAGCGCGTTGAAGGTTTCGGTCGCTTCGTCGGTCGCGGCGGCGCGCAGCGGCACCGCCGAGACCACAAGGACAGCACACAAGACACCACTGAGACATGCCGTACGAGGCATGGCGCATCCCCCCCTTTCGCGCGCGGGCGAGA
>CAZEBQ010000003.1:0-51990 GCA_964510295.1 uncultured Anaerolineales bacterium
CGCTCGCGCAAAGATGAGGCCGCCCGAAGGCGGCCTTTGAGTTTCTGGCTCCCCGGACGAGACTCGAACCTGTGCCCTTGTGGTTAACAGATGGGGTCCTGGGCCCGTTCTCTAGGGCAGTCTTCGGGCTGACACGCCGAAGGGGGACGCTGGGGCTCGCCGCTGCTCCGGCCCGAAGATGACGCCAAGCGCGTCGATGTCATCGCCGCAACGTCCATGGATGCCGATAACGGGGCGCCCTTCCTCATACAGGCCGGTCCGCTTCCGGACCTCGTTGCTTCCCCATCCATCTGAGTAGCTGCCCTCAAGGTCGAGGCCGTCGGGCCGAAGCCGGTGGAAGCGGAGTGTGACAGCGTTCACGCGCTGCCCGGCGCTGTAGACGTCCATGCCGGCCACGACGTATCCGGGCCGTGCCACCAGTGCCTTCCGATACCCGCCGCCCTTGCCGAATACCGGCCCTTCCACGTAGCCGCGGCGCGTGAAGAAGATGGGCCGCAGGGACTTGATCACCACTTTGCCGCCGGATTGGCCGGTGGTGAGTTCCACCCCTGCAAGGAGGCCGCCCTCCTTAGGAATGTGCTCGAACGGCCGAGCCCCCTTTCCGCCAATCGCATCACTCCTCAACGGCTTGTCTTCCTTGAGGAAACGTTCCAGCTCTTCCCATATCGGGAAGTCCGGACTTAACGGGAGCGTGCCGTAGCATGTGACGAGGCGGGGTTGGCCCCAGAGGCGTGCGGCTTTCTGGGACGCCCCAAAGCCTTCCGCTATCAACTCCAGCGCCTCGACGTGCCCGACGGGCACGGTGAAATGCCGCGGTGCCTCTTCCCCGTCGCCGATTCTGGCCGACCAGAGTTCCTTGCCGTCACCGACAATGCGGTACGCGACATGGGCGTCCGGCCCCAACTTCGTGGGGAACACGCGTCCGGTGACGAGGTCGAACGCCTTGTCCACGCGGTAAGTGACGGCAGCCTTGCCACCCGCGTCGGGCCGGACACGCAGGCATCGGACCGGGCTGTCTCCCCCTGAGTCGACATCTACCGGCTCGGGAGGTGCCGTTCGGCTCTCGATCGGATCCACTTCAGTCAAGTCTACCATCTGCTTCACGGCCCACAGTTCGCGGGATACTCTGGAATCCTCGTCAAGCGAGTGGACCACGATTCTGTGGAAGACTGCTTCGGCCCGATAGGTCCCAATGGCCGGCTGGTCCGCGTGGAGCCTCTTGTAGCGGAAGTGGTCGGGGAGTTTCAACCGTCCGGGCTTTCCGACCCAGTGGAGGATCTCTCTACCATCGAGCATGGCCTGAATCCGGACCAGCGGCCCGCCGCGGCGAACGAAGAGTTCCGCCGCGTATCTCCTGTTCTTCTCGAGCGAGAAGCCCCCCACGCGTGTCGGGTTGGGTCGGCCCTTCGAACGCTCGATGTCGTCCAGTCCGCAAGCGCCGCCCCACCCTCCCAACACGAGCGAACAACGGTGACCGGCCACAGGGAAAACGATGAACACCTCCTCACCGTCCATCAGCGTGAACTCCACACGAAGGCGATAGTTGTCCTTCGGGAATACGGGCAGTTGGAGCGTGTTACCCCGCCCCTTCGTGGTCACGCGAAGCCCATCCGCCTGCGGAAGCCACGTCCCGACCCGCGCATGGAAATAGACGTTGACGTGAGGGATCACCTCAAGGGGTTTCTTGCGGCGTTTCACGGTGACAGCGGCGAGCCCCTCCACGTCCCTGTGGGGCTTGAGGCTGGCCCGATGGACCAGCCGCCGCCCCTTCGCGGCGGAGACCTCAATGGCCAATGGAATCACGTCGCTCTCAAGCCGCTCGGGCACGTCCCAGGACACTATACCCTCGGACGAGACGTCCATGCCCCGCGGGCCGCTCAGCAGCCTGTACCGGACCTCCGGTTCGCTCGACCGCACGTCGAGTTTGTAGGCCCACTTGCGCCCTTCCAGCACGGTGGTCGGGGGGGACGATGCGACAAGCAAGTACGGTCGGTCGGTCTTCTCCAACGCCTCCATCCAGTCGTAACGGTATAGGACCAGCCTGTCATTGGATGGGGGAACCGTAGCGATGACCTTCTTGCCGGGGAGTGCCATGATCCGTTGATCCAGCGGCTGCTCGTCCCGCCACATGACCTCCCGGTCCACCATGTTCCACAGCGTGGGCCCCCAGCACACAAGCCGCCGGTCGTCGGCCCCCAGCAACCGCAGGCGGGGGCCGAAGCCCCTTGGGCCGTAGACCGCGCCGAACCCCGCGAGCAGCCGCGGGTGCCCGGTGGGCAACAGGCGGAACCAGCCCATCTCGTCCCGAGGGATGGGCAGTTCCTCCAACCTTCGGGAAAGCACCTCGTGCCGCGCGAAGAACTGTAACCCATCATGACTGGGCAGCAGCGGGCCGAACCCGCGTCGAACATGCCGCCCGACCATCTGGTCGCCGACCAATTGGATCCAGCACGAGCCGTAGAAGCGGTCACGGCTGCCCCATCCGGTAAACGTCTTGCCGTTGGCCGACGCCCGGCAGTGCTCCCATCCCTTCAGGTTCTTGGAGAAGAAGACTTTCATGGGCTTGAGTGTTGCGAGGTCGACGAGTTTCGGCTCATCCTTCTTGCCCGTGACCAGCACCGGACCGGCCGACGCCGATCCCATCGCAAGGCCCGTCAATGTCCCCACGTCCTCCAACTTGGCCTCGGCCTCGCGCGCCCGCGATGCCAGGTCCCATCTCTCAAGCGTCCTGTCCCGGGGGCTGGCGACGACGAGCTTCTCAACGCCCGCCGTGACCAGGGCTTCCTCGGAGGGGAGCGGCACATAGCCATCCACGTGGCCCGAGGCGACGTCCAGGATGGCGAGTTTCCGTACGGAGCCCAGGTGGAGGAGGAGGTACTTGCCGCCGCCCCCGACGGCCGCCACCCCCTGAAGGTCGTACGGGAAGTCCAGGGTCTCGGACTCCGTCTTGATCTTCGTCTTGGCCGCCATGTAACGAGCCAAGGCCTCGATCATAGCGCGCCGGCGGGCCTCTTCGTCGGGCTCTGCGGGGGCCGGGGCGCCCTCGAACCGCATCGTTCCCTTCACGCGGTTCACCTCGTCGCCGCCACGCCGCGCGACGATCGTGTAGTGAACCCGCCGCTCATCCGGATCAAGTTCTGACACCTCCACCAGAACAGCCTTGCTCAGATCGACGTCCCGGATCTCGCCCTCCTTCATGGTCGTCATCGTCCCCAACGCAGCCATGCTGCCGGGAACCTTGCGGCCGTCCCTCATCTCGGCGTGGGGCGTCGGCTGCGCATCGACCACTCGGACGTCGCGCAGCGCAACCTTCGTATCGCCGAACGTGATCCTCCGGTTCTCGCTCCAGCCGTCCGTGGCCCCATTCCTGCCGAGGGCCCGGAGCCCCACTCGCCCGGCTCCGAGGTCCTTCGGCACGGGGCGGGTCCGCGCCCGGAACGTGGTCGGCGACTCCCGCTCCAGTTTCACGACCCGCCGGTCGCCCAGACCGACGCTGAGAACGAGCTCGACTGCCAAGTCCGCGGCCTTCGCCCGGGGGTGAGAGATCACCTCCAACATCAGCCCGGCAGGTTCGTACCTGTCGGCGTAAGCGATAGGCCCCCAGTCCAGAGCGAAGTGGGGCTGTTCGAGGAAGGCCTTGAGCCGGCTCACCGGCACGATGAAGTTCACACCGCTGCCGAACATGGCTGTGGCGACGACGACGCCGACCACCCTCCCGTTGGCATCGAGCACAGGGCCGCCCGAGTTGCCCGGATTGATGCTGGCGTCGATCTGGATGAGCGCCAGTTTGCCCTCTTCCTTGCGCAGGGCCGCCACCCGCCCCTTGTTGATGCTGACCGCCGGGTACAACTTCTCCCCCACGGTCAGCCACTTACCGAAGGGGTAGCCGAACGCCGTAACCTCGACCGTCTCTGTCAGGGCAGCGTCGTCGCCCAATTCCAGGGCAGCCAGGTTCTCGGCCTCCTTCGCCCGCAGCAGGGCGATGTCCACCTCCGGATCAACGCCCACAACCGCGGCCTCGAAGGCCTTTTGGTCCGGCTGCCCCCCCTCCATGACCACCTTTACGGTCTCCCCGTGCTCCCGGTCAGCCACCACGTGCCAGTTGGTGACGAACAGCCCCGCCGGGTCGATACAGAAGGCGGAGCCGGAGCCACGTTCTCCCAGGTCCACCAGGGCCGTCGCCCGCTTGCCCTGCTCAACAACGTCTGCGCGCACGCGGGCGCACGGCAAGAGGCCCCCTGGCAGGAGCATGAGAAGGACCCAACAAGAGAAGCCCAGCCAGCCGTCGCGGCGTCGGCCGCGCATGACAGAAGAACCCGCAGCGATCATTTCACGCCCCCTGAGGATTATGGAAAACCTCGTCTGTTCACCGGCGCCCGGCTCGCACAGCCCGCCGGCCCAGCCTGAGGCACCGGGCGCTCGCAAAGGAAACACCCGCGCCGGCCCGCCGCCGGCGAGACGGACGGTCATCGAATACGCCGCACCTCGCCTCCAGACAGTGCCTGTACGGTCATTCTCTCCCACAGCACCTTGGAGTTGGACGCCCCGAAGCCGATCCGGTGCTGCGCCGGGATACGCCAGCCCCTGTACATGGTCAGGTGCTGTGCCTCCCCGGACCAGTCAATGATCGCCTCGCCATCAAGCCAGGCGACGATCCGCACCTTCCCCGGCCACACGACCACGGTGGCGCGGACGTGATAGCGCCGGCCGTTCTCCAGGCGGCCGCTGTCGAGCGTCGTCTCGTTTTGGTGCCCTGGTTTCCCTCGAATCTGATCCAGGCCGTGGCAGATGTTCCCGTAATAGCCGAGGCCGAGCAGGACCTGCCGGTCGCCCACAGGCAGTACAATGCCCACCGTGTCGTTGCCCTCAGTCCGGGTAAGCGTGGCCTCGAGGAGGAATCCCCCCTGAACCTCCACCGGAGCCATGACCTTGGCCCCCTGGCTGGGGCCGTTCAGACGGAGCCCGCCATCGGCCCGATCCCACCCGCCTTCGAGCACGTCGCGGTCCGGATCGACCGCAGCGAGGACGTCGAGGACCGACCCGACCGGCTTCGTGCCGACCTCGGCGCCGCCTGCGTTCTCCGACGCCTCCTTCACACGCAGCAGTCTCGCGTTGCCCGAGAGTATGCGCAGGCGCACGCTCCGGAAAACGACGTGCGAATTGTTGACGCCCAGGCCGAGACATCCGGCCTGAGGCAGTCGCCAGGAGTGGTGCACACTGAGCGCGGAGGCCAGGCCGTGCCAGTTCATGTATGGCTTGCCGTCGAGTATCACAGCGATGTCGGCCTGCCCGCCCTCAAGGAGTACCTTGATTCTCAGGCTGTATTCGCGCCCGTTCACGAGACGGGCGGGCCTAACCCGGGGCTCATCAACGCCGCCCAAATCCAGCACCGACAGCTCCCCGTGACGGTGGCTGAGCATCAAGATCGAACGCTCACGCCTCGCGGGAAGGAACACGGCGACTGTATCGTCCCCCGTCAGGCGCACGAATCTCACGTGGAGTTCGTAACCCCCCTCCGGCGCCACCGGAAGGACGATACGGCCCGCGAGGAGGGGGCTGGTAATCGCAAGCCCCGAGTCTTGGCGCTGCCACGTGCCGTGGACCGCATCCTTCGCCGCGTCCACGAGAGGCAGCAGGTTCACCCACCAGCCGGGCCCGATGACGCCCGGCCGTGCTGCCCCTTCGGCAGGTGCTGCGCCGTGCAACTCCGCAAGGGCGCCTTCGACCTTGCCGAGGGCCTCTTTCGCCAGCACACGGCCTTCGTCCTGCGCCGTGTGCAGCAGAAGAAACCGCTCCAGATACGCCCGGGCCCGGGCGTGGATGGCCGGCTTGGTGGACGCGGCGGACGCCTCCGCCAGGCCGTGGTACCACTGGCCGAGTTCCAGGCAGATGCGTTCTGACGTTTCCGCCATCGGCTTGGCCGCCGCCGGGACGCACCTCTTCAGGGCCTTGTCCTGCACCTCGCCGGCGCCCAGTACCGCGGCCGCCTTGCCCGGATCATTCCGCTCCACGACGTACAGCCGGACCAACTCCTCACGCGCCGAGACGTTGCCCGGCTCCTTCTCGAGCCGGGTCTGGAGGTCGGCGATGCGGCGGGCGGTTCTCGCCCGATGGTCGAGATCCTCGGCGTGCTGCCCGATGCTCGGCAGACGGGGACTCTCGATCGTCGATGCCACAGTCTTCGCCTGGCCCAGCAGGCGACGCGCTTCCGCCAGATCGTCGGCCCATTCCCTGGCGTAGGCGGTCTCCAGCAATGCGTCCAGCAGGCCTTCGCCCGCAACCTTCCGCTCCTCGCCTTTGGCCGCGTCGAACTGCTTCTGCCGGATCTCAAGCAAGCGCCCTCGAGCGTCCGCCTCCCTTGCGGGAACATACGCAGCCAGAAGGTTCATGGCCCGGGCCACGGTCGCGTAACCGGCGGGATGCGCACCTACGAGACGGGTAGCCTGGTCACAAAAGACCTCCACCAAAGCCGCGCGGTCAGGAACGGCCTGGGCGGCATCAAGGATTTGCCCCGCGAGGTCCACGTCATCGCTGGGATCGTCTGTTCCCTGAACGCGCTTCAGATCCGCACCGAAGAGAGATCCGAAAGCCTTCTGCGCCGCTTGGCTCTCGGCCGCCGCGGCCGCTGCACACGACACAGCCAGAAACAGCAGCAGAAGAACCGCCCGGCGGGCTTGCACTCTGTGGCCCATGACGCGTGTCCTTAGGCGGTCAGGCGGACGCTAGTCGACCGGTTTGGTTGGCGCCGGTGCCGCCATCGAATCGTCCTCCGTGCGTAGGAGCCGGACATGCCCCGAAAGCATCCGCAGGCGAACGCTCCGGAACACCACCTTGCCGCCCCAGGCGCCCACGCCGAGCCGGTTGGGGTTCGGCAGTCGGAACTGGTCCCAGACCGTGCATGACCCGGTCGGACCGTACCACGTGAAGTACGGCGCGCCGTCGAGGCGCACATCGACCTCGGCCTCCAAACCGCTCGTGCGGACCGTGACCTGAAGGTCATATGGCTTCCCGTTCTTGAGCGGCGCGGGCGAGACCATCGTCGCCCCGTCCTTGGCCCAGAACAGGCCGCTCCGCTTGTTGACCTCTTTGGCGATCAAAACGGAGGTCGCGCGTGCACCCACGGGCACGATGACGCCGACCTCGTTGTCCCCCTGCACGCGAGTGAATTGGAGTTCGAGCCGGTAGTCCCCCGCCACGGCGCACGGAAATGCCAAGCGTGATCCCCCAGGGCCGGTCATGACCAGACCGTCGTCCTGGCGCGTCCACTGGCCCTTGACGGCATCCTTTGCGGGATCAACGTGGGCGAGCAAGTCAATCCACGGCCCAGGGCCGATCCTTTGTTCATCTGACGAAGCATCCGGCTCGGCCTTGGGCTCGGCGTGCGTCTCGGCTGCGACCTCGCCCCCTTGGCCCGGCCACAGGTGGCAGGCCCTGCCCGAGAGCATCTTCAGTCGACCCTCTGCGAACATCACTCCCGCCCCCCAAAGGCCCAGCCCGAAGCAACCCTGCTCCGCGACCGCGTAGTTGGCCGAGAGGGCCGACTGGGGCCCGTTCCAGTTGAGGTACGGCTTGCCATCGATGTGCACGTCGATCTTTGCCCGGTCGCCGTCGAGGGTCACCTGCACCGCAGTCCGGTAGAGACGCCCGTTCTCGAACTGGCCGGGCCGGATCGTCGTCTCGTTGTCTTTCGCCGGCTTCCCGTCGACCATCGCCAGGCCGGAGAACTTCCCTCCCCCCCAGCCGAGGACAAGGGTCGCATCGTTGAAGCCCACCGGCAAGGTAAACGTTACCTGACCCGGGCCCCACGTGCGCTTCCAGACGAACTCCGCCCGGTACGATCCCTTGGCCTGGACCGGCACGGTCAGGCGGGCGTTCGCCTTGCTCCACACTTCCAGCCCTTCGGGCTTGTGTGTGCATTTGCCCTCATGGCAGTGCGTCTTGGGATCGACGACCGGCAGGATGCTTACCCATCGGCCGGTCGGAAGGACCCTGCTGGAGGGAATCTCCGCAAGCGTCCCCGTGCCGGCGCGTGCAGGGGCGGCCGGTCCGGCCTTCTCAAGCGCTTCGGCTTCCGCCTCGATCTGGGCCGACCGTTCGCTCCCGGCCTTCCGGGCCACGGTGACGGCCTCGCGGCAGAGGGTCGATGCCTCTTTCAGGTCGCCCGCCCTCCGCTTCCTTTCGATGCGCGCCAAGAGCCCGTCCAGAAGCGCCTCGCCGACCAGCTTCCTTTCCGCGCCGCGGGCGGAGGTGAACTGTTTCCGGCAGATCTCCAACTGCCTGTCGCGAGCCCGCGCGGCCTCCTTCGGAGCGGCCTCGGCTAACAGGTCCATTGCGCCGATGGCTGTCCCATAGCCGGACGGATGCCCGGAGGCTAACCCGTACGCGCGTTCGCAGAACACCGCCACCAGCGCCGGGCGGTTAGGGACCTTCTGGGCGGTGTCGAGGATTCTTCCCGCAAGGTCTACGTTGTCGTCGGGGGTCTCCGTCTCGCGAACCTGCGTCACGTCATCGCCGAAAAGCGATTCGAAAACCACTTGGGGATCCTGGGCATCGGCCGCGATGGCAGGGTCCACGACTGCCGGACAAAGACCCAGCACACAGACAACCGCGAGACATGGCCGTGCACTACCCATGGCACCCCCCGTTTGTGCCGACCAGCAGATGAGACCTGAACCGGCACGTGAGCCATTATGCGTGCGCGCCTCAAGGGTGTCAACACACCAGCGATCACCTGGGTGCACGCGTGCGAACGTCCCGAACAGCCCTGACTGACTCAGGCGAACGTCGGGAGGAGGCTTGCTCTGCAGGGCGTCAAGCCTCGCGCGGACGGGGGGAGGAGCGGAGGTGTGACCCCGCTTCGTACGGTTTGCACAACTTGACGATTGGTACACCAGCACCGTACAACCCAGCGGGAGGGATCGGCACGCACAGACAGAGGGTGGACGGTGCGATATGCAACTGTAGTGCTTGGCCTGGTCGTCGGCCTGGCTTGTCCGCTCCGGGCAGCAGAGCGTCCGACACAGGTTGCCCGCATGTCCATGCCCGACCGGGTGTACATGATCCTTCGCCGCAGCATCGAGGCCTACCCATTCGATGGCCGATTGAAAGCCGAGCATCGGGAGAAGAACCTGGCCGCCCTCGAGCGGCTGCGCGAGGGGCCCTGGCTCGATCTGGGAAAACTCCAACGCGTGCGGGTGTACTACCACTCAAATCTATATAACAAGGACTGCACCGCGACCGTGTGGCGTGTGCCCCTGCCCGCCAGTCGCAGGCCGACTCACTTCAGAGCGAACGTAGCCTCCCGCAGATCAGCCGTGAACGTATCGGGCGGGAATCGGAGGCTCGCCGTGAAGGTTCCTTTGAGGTCGGGCGGCACGGTCCATTCCATCGGTTCATTCCACAGGCACGTCCGCTTGAGTTCCGTGAGCACCTTGCCGGTGGAGTCGGAGATAGCGATCGTGACCGTCGGATACCAGTACGGTCCCCGGACACTTGTGAAGAGGAGCTCGGGCCGTCGTACGGCTGGGCCGAGACGTCCTTGCCGTCGTCCGACACCGCAACGTTCCACAGCCGTCCGTCCACCAGGGCCGGGTGCCCATAGAACGCCTCGGCCAGTTGGCTGCGCCCGCCCCTGGCGGGATCGATCTGGATGAAGTCGCAGTACTGGGGCATAGTCAGACGTTCCTTCTCGAACACCGGTTTGCTGTGGTCGTTGACCCGAAGGTTGGCATTGCAGTCATGGAGCCTGACCGTGTGGAGTTTGTCGCCGAACTGGCAGCGGCCCTGCGCGCACAGGCGGATGACGATCTTGAACGACCGCGTCGGCGTTCTCCCCCCTGTCTCGCACCCCCTCCGCCTCAACGACGAACTTCAGTTCGCCGGCATGGTCACCCGGCCCGCAGTAGCCGTACAAGAGCGTGGCGATCTGCCTGCTGCGACCGGGCGCACTGTCAACAAGAGTGACGCGCCGCCGCCTGTTCTTCTTGTCAAGGAGCGCCTCGAACGTGAAGTGCAGGCTCACTATCAGCCATGCTCCCACAGCCAGCCTCACCATTGGCCGCGTCTTCACCGGACACCTCCTTCCCGATTAACGGGTACATGGGTCATGCGTCTCACCTTGCCAGAGAAGCCGACTCAGCGAACCGTGACTCTCGCCGGCTTGACCTCGACGGGGAACGTGTCAGAGGGGAACTCGACCGTAGCGGTGTAGGTGCCCCTGAAGCCAGGTGGGATCCTCCAGCCCCGGTCGTCGGCTTCGTACCGCGAAGCCTCGAAGGTCATCGCCCGTTGGCCGGACTGCGCGGACAGGGCGATCTTGACCAACACGTTGGACGAAGGCTCCCGGTCGCGGAAACTCCGGACGTACACGCCTCGTCCGCCGATGTCGTTGAGGTCGATGCTGAAGTGAAGCGATCCTTCCTTCTGTGTAACCGTCATCGTACCGCGCAGCGGCGATCCCAACTGAATGGCCGTGGTCGTGCCGGCTTTCAGATTGAACGTGGGGAGGCCCACACGGGAAATCACCCGGTCGGAGATCTCCACCCTGGCGGAGATGCGGCTCGGGGCGGATGAGACGTACTCATAGTAAGTATCAAGCCGGTACCGTCCGGCGGGAACCGGCACCGGCCCCTCGCCGCCTTGCACGTTCAGCAGGACTCCGTCGCCCATCAGATCCATCCGCCAGAAGGGATGGTCGAGCCTGACGTAGGCCATCGGTCCTGCGCACGGCTCAGCGGTCACCTGACGGCCATCGGCGGACACGTGGACGTCCCACCACCGCCCATCGACCAGGACGGGGTGTCCGTACAGGGACCGGGGCATGCGTTCTCTGTTGATGCGCCACAGGCGGCCGTCGTACCGGATCGGCTCGCCCTGGACGTTCGTGAACCATCTGAGCCCGTCGGCATCTTCGTGGACGTCGACGCAGAACCAGTCAACCCAGGCGTCTTTGGCAAGGCGATCGCCTTCCCGTCGAAGACGGGCGGGATCGCAGACGCTCAGGTTGCCCGAGTAGTCGTAGAAACGGACCTTGTAGGTCTTGTCGCCGAAACGGCACTCGCCCACCGCACACGTAGAGAACTTGCAGCCCAACTCGGTGGCCGAGCCCAAGGCGGCCCCTTCCTCGTAATCGATGATGATACCGGCAGCCATTTTCCGCTCGCCGATGGTGATGTCGGAGACATCGGCCACGAACTCGTATTCGAACACTTTCTGCCCGGACCTGCGCGAGCGGGGAGCGAAGTAGATCCGAGGAATCCGAAGGGCGTTGCGAAAATCGCCCTTTCCAGTGAGGTCGAGGCGGACGACGTCATAGTGTTGGGCATCGGGCTTCTCGGCGTCAAGAGCGAGGGCCATCTTCCGGCCGCCCACATCCATTGTGACCACCCGAGCCTTGGGATGGACCGTGCCGCAGCCCGGCCGAGCAGGCCGGAAGTGCTGGCTCCCTTTCAGCGAGGATCGCCTTCCACGGAATGCGTACACATAGGTGAGCGTGCCCACGGGGGCCTTCGAGGCGGAGGGGGGTTTCCAGTATTCGGCGATTGCGTGGAAAGGCTTCCCGATCGCCTTCCAGCCGAGGCCGACATCAGGTGCGATTTTGTCTGCGAACTCCTGCTTCTTGGTGGGGGCCTCCTTCTCCTTTCGGTAGGCAAGTGGCGGCAGCGGGTTACGGTACTGCCGGAGTGGGTTCAGGTCCGGGCCGCGCAGCAGGTACGGTCCGCAGCGCTCACGCGGCCACCACGCGTCGCTCCCCTCACTGAGGGCGGCCACCAGATAGCCCCATCGCGGGTGGTACGTGGCAGAAACCGATCCCGGCAGGAGTCCCCACACACGTCCGGCCACTCGCCACTCGCCGTTCTCGCCGGGCTCACACAGACCCACGCCCCACCTGTCAACGAGACCGAACCCCAGCAACAGTGGTCCCGACTTGTCTTCGAAGGCGAACAGACTGGCGCTGGGGAACTCGCCATCGAGTCCGAACTTGCCCAGCAGCCTCCTCTCAGACCACGTATGCAGATCACCGCTCGTCCACCCATGCAGCTCGTACGCGTGGGGAACCATCTCCTGCGCATAGGTCTCCCCCTTCTTCCGGACAAGGCGGTAGCAGTGGAATCTGCCGGTCCGGTCCTGCATCAGCACGGGACCGGGCAGCGTCTCAATCGCCCAGCGGTGCATGTCCGAACTGACCAGCGCTCTGTGCCCCTTGGCAGCGTCGCAGACAAGAATCAGGCGACCGCGATCATCTCGCAACAAGTCGTAGCGGTCGCGGACGCTCTCATCAACGATGAGCGCGGGCCGGCTCCAATGAATGAAGTCCCTCGACCAGCAGACGTACGGCAGGTTCCGGTGCTGCCCGTCGCGGTCAGAAAGGAACGTCAGAACGAAGCGTCCGCTCTCGTGGCGCACCAGCCGTGGCGCGAACTCGTTCCACCCGCTGGAGACGGGGAGGCCGAGTTTGCGCGGCGAGGAGAAACGCTTCCCGTCGGTGTTTTCCGATGACCAGAGGTCGCCCCGGAAGGACCAGACGAGCCGCAGCGCCTCCTCATCGGCCTGGATGGCCGGGCGGCCCGTCCGTCGGCTCCAAAGACTGGGGTCGGGAGCGGGGCGCGCAGCGGGCACCAAGGCCGACGTCCACGACGCCCACGGACTACCTTCCACCCAGGGCAGGCGACCCAGGACCGGCGTCGTCTGGCCCGATCGGACGGTCACGGTCATCGACGACCCGCCGTATGGCGTTCCCGAGCCGACGGGAACGAAGCGCACCTCGTGCGTCCCGGGCGAAAGCGGGCCGACCTGACCGGGATACCATCGCATCAGGGCGCCGTCCACGTACAAGCAGAAGTCCGACGTGTTCTGACACGAGACGTCGAGCGTGCCGGGGTTCTGCATCCGGGCCAGGGTGGGCTTGACCGTGATGCCCTTGACGTGAATCGGCCCGCTCTTCGGGTCGTTGACCGCAAAGCGGCACTCGGCAACAAGTATGCCAAGGCGCGGCGGCGCGGCGAAACGGATGCCCTTGCTGCAGGCGTCGGGGAAGGGGGCACGCTCCGGCGGTCCGTAGCCTCTGGGGCCCCTCCCGTTGTCTGGACGGCGGAGTTTGATCTCCAGATATCCATCCTTGCCCTCACCCGACGCCGTGAAATGCAGCGACGTGAACACGTACCCGCTGGGGGCTCTCAGCCCCATGGAGAGCACCGCCGACGATACATCGAACACCGCGGTCCGATCGTGCCCGGACGCCTCTTTGCCGATGAGGCGACGGGGCGCCGTCCGCACCGTGACCGCACTGCCCTTCTCGTCGAAGCGGAGCCAGGGCGCCTTGCCTTGCTCGTCTCCCAGGATAGCCGACAGATCTCCAACGACACTCCGTTCGACGATCTTGAACGGCGCCATCTTTCCCGTCTTCTGGTGGTACGCCATCAGGTTGACGAGGCCGTACGGGTACTTGCAACCCCGCTCGACCTCTGGGAACCAACGTGTTCCGCCACTGAGCAAGGGGCCACTCGTCCGGACGACTTCCTCGTGGCGGCCGATTTGGGTCAGCAGGTGAATCCGTTTGTATCGGAACCAGTCGTCGCTGCGCAGGTCACCGAAGTGGCCCCATGAGCGCCCCTGCCAGATGGCGGCGTTGGGAAACCGCTTCGCCAGATCCGCATAAAGCAGCAGCAGTGCATCGGCCGGGGCGCCGGTGGACTCGTACGTGTGCACGTACTCGACCATGGCGTCGCCGAGGCGCGGGTGGGTTATGTCAAGGTACACGAACTGCTCGAGCGCGCGCCGGGCATGGGCGTACCGCCGCATGAAGTAGTACATCTTCGCTACCCAGTACCGGGCCTCGACGTAATCGGGATCCTTGCGCGAGGCCTGGCGGAACTTGAGCCACGCCTCGCCGTAGCGGCCCTGGTCGTACAGGTCCATGCCCTCGTACAGCGCCTTGGCTGCCGGCAGGCTCCGCGTCCAGACAGGCAACGTCTTCAGGATCTGAGCCGGCGGCTGCTTTGAGAACCAACTCAGCAGTTCCGCCGACAGCCGGCGCTGCAGTTCCAACACATCCGACGCCTTGCCTGTGACCTCCTTCCGCGCCACCTCCGACCGGCTCTCCACGTCGACGATCTGGCCCGTGATGCGGATCTCGCCGCCCGTGACCGAGTAGACGCCCGTGACGAGGTGCTCGATCTTCAGTTGCTTCCGGACCTGCCCCATCCGCCCGGCGTCGGTCGTGGCCATCTCGGGAACCCAGGCCATCTGGTGCGCGAGCGCCTGCATTCGGTCCCGTGCCACGACCGAAAGGCTCCGGCTCTGGGCGAAGTCCGTCGCGATCCGGTCCGCCAAGCCTTTCTCCAGCCACCGCCAGTCGGGCGTATCGGACTTCATCTGGAAGCTGAACACCGCCACGTTCGTGGCCGCTTGTGCAGGTGCTGACGGCCACCCTAGGGAGTAAGCCAGCGCGCCCAAGACCAGCCATGTCGCCGCCTGCCGCGATGTGCGTGCCATCCGTTCCACCTCTGCGAAGCGACTACCTCAGTGAATCGTGAACGTTACGGGATCGGGCTCGGTGGGAAAGTTGCCAGGAAACTCGAGGGTGACCGTGTAGGTGCCCCTGAATCCGGGCGGGATCTTCCAGCCCCGATTTTTTAACTCGTAGTAGTTCGTTGCCTCGAAGGTGCCTGCCTGCCGGCCGGAGGGGTCTGTCAAGACAACCCGGATGGGAGCCCTGTTGTGGAGAATGTGCCGTGCGTGCGCCTTCCATCCGGCCACATCGGTGACGTCAATTTTGAAAAGAAGCGCCCCCGATTTCTGGGTGACTCTTGCCCTCGCGCGAATGGGTGAACCCAGTTGGACCCGCGTGGTCGTTCCGGCTTTCAGATCAAGCGTCATCCGCTCGCGATGGAGGTCTTGCTCGGAGCCGGCATTGACCTCCAACACGTCCGATGTGAAGTCCGGGTCAGGTGCAAGGTACTCCTTGAAGAAATAGACCTTGTACTGGCCGGCAGGGACAGGCACGGGTTCCTTGCCCCCCTGAACCCACAGAAGAGAGTCTTCGCCGAACAGTGTGATCTTCCAGAAGGGGTGCTCAAGTTGAATCCAGGCCATAGGCCGTGTGCAGGGCTCGGCCGAGACGCGGCAGCCGTCGTCGGAGACGCGAACGTCCCACCATCTGCCGTCGACCAGGACAGGCTGGGAGTAGATCGCCCGGGGGATGCGTTCACGGTTAATCGCCCACAACCTGCCGTCGCTCCGAATAAGGTCGCGCCGGACATTGGTGAACTTGAGGAGTTTGTTGCCATCGCCGTAGCAGTCTACGTAAAACGCGTCGAAGAAGGCGAACCACGGGCGTTCGGTATTGCGGGGATCCTCGGCATCCCGGACGCTCAGGTTGCCGCCCCGGTCGTAGAATCGGACTTTGTACACCTTGTCGCCGAACCGGCACTCGGCCACTGCGCACGTGGAGAAACAATACCCCAATTCTGCGGACGAGCCCAGAGAGTCCCCCTCCTTGTATTCGATGAAGACGCCGGCAGCAATCTGCCGCCCGCCGAATGACAGGGAAGGAAACCGCTCCGCAAACTGATACTTAAACTCCTTCTGCTGTGCTTTGGTGGTTTGGCGAGAGAGATAGATTCGAGGAATTCGGAGGGCATCGTGAAAATCACCCTTCCCGGTCAGGTCGAGGCGGATGACATCATAGAACGGGGCGTCGGCCTTATCGGCGTCCAGGGCAATCGACACGTTCTGGTCACCCACCCTCAACGTGACGACCCGGACCTGGGGATGGACGGTGCCGCAACCGGGCGACGGTTCGCCAAAGTGCTCGCTGCCTCTCAGCCAACGTCGCTTGCCATGAAACATAGGAACGTAGACAAGCGTCCCTTCGGGGGCCTTCGGGGCCGATGGGCAGGGCCAGGACTTGTGGATCTTCTGGTCGAGAGTCATCCCGACTATCTTGTCAAAGGAAGTACGACTCCGTTTGGCCGCGGCCCCGTATTCTTGGTAGGCAAGCGGGGGCAGCGGATTGCGGTATTCCCGGAGGGGGTTGAGGCCCGGGCCGCGCAGCACGTACGGACCGTCCAACTCCCTCGGCCAAAACACGTGGCCCCTGGCACCGACGGCGGCAATCAGGTAGCCCCACCGCGGGTGATACGCCGACCACGCGGGGCCGGGCACAACGCCCCACGTCAGGCCGGACAGCCGCCATTTGCCGCCGGCCTCCGGCTCGCACAGGCCCAGGCTCCACTTGTCGGC
This sequence comes from uncultured Anaerolineales bacterium, assembly GCA_964510295.1. Taxonomy (GTDB): domain Bacteria; phylum Planctomycetota; class Phycisphaerae; order FEN-1346; family FEN-1346; genus JAUVZF01. Next base: position 16,243 of record CAZEBQ010000003.1, read on the forward strand.
CTCGCCGTGCCCGAGGAGCACGGGTCCCTGCTCGCCCTGGAGGACGCTGATCCGCCCCTCCGGGACATCGCCCGGACAGTCACCCTCCAGGTCGAAGCGGGCCAGCACCCGCTTGGCCGACCAGCCGCCCCCGCCCTTGCCTCGAAAGCTGATCAACTGGCACCGAAACGGCGGCGGTGTGCCGTAGGGCACCTCCTTCTGCTTCTGGGCCTTCAGATCGTAGCACCAGAGCCGGCCGGTCCGGTCCTGGGTCACCAGCCGGCCCGGCATCGGCTTGGACTCCCACTGGTAGCCGTCGGAACTGATCAGCATCCGGTGCCCCTGGGCGGTCCGGCAACTGACGACCAGCCGGCCGCGGTCATCCGTAAAGAGGCCATACATGTCATACAGGCCCTCGTCGACCATCCGTGCCGGCGCGGTCCAGTGGACGAAGTCGCGCGACCAGCAGGCGTACGGCAGATTCCGGTGCTGCGCGTCGCGGTCCGACAGGAACACCAGGACGAACCGCCCACTCTCGTCCCGCGCGAGCGACGGAGCGAACTCGTTCCACCCGCTTGAGACCGGAAGGTCCAACTTCCGCGCCGGCGCGAACGTCGTGCCGTCGGTGCTAACGGAGGACCAGAGGTCCCCCCGGCACGGCCACACGAGGCGGATGGCCTTGTCGTCGACCTGGATGGCGGGCGGATCGTACATCCCGCGCTGCCACAGGCCGGGATCGACCGCCGGCACGGGCGTGCCGACGTACGCCGCGGTCCACGCGCTCCAGGGGTTCCCCTCGGCCCACGGCAGGTGGCCTTCCAGCCGAGCCGTCTCGCCCGCTTTGACGGTGACCGTCGTCGACCACTCGCCATATGGCGTTCCCGGACCGACGGGAACGAGGCGCACCTCGTGCGTCCCGGGCGCAAGGGGGCCCACCAGGCCGGGGTACCACCGCATCATGGCGCCGTCCACGTACACGCAGAAGTCCGACGTATTCCGACACGAGACGTCGAGCGTGCCGGGGTGGTCGATCCGGGCCAGGGTGGCCTCGACCCGGACGCCCTTAACGTGAATCGGCCCGCCCTCCGCGCCACTGACGGCAAAACGGCACCGGGCAATAAGCATGCCAAGGCGCGGCGGCGCCGTGAAACGGATGCCCTTGCTACAGGCGTCGGGGAAGGGGGCACGCTCCGCCGGCGTCCAGCCTCTGGCCTCCAACGTCTTGTTGTCGGGACGACGGAGTTTCATCTCCAGGTACCCGTCCTTGCCCTCACCCAACGCCCTGAGATCCAGCGACGTGAACACGTACCCGCTGGGGGCTTCAAGCCCTAGAGAGAACGAAGCCCACGACACGTCGAACGCCGCGGTCCGGTCGCGATTCATCGTCTCCACGCCGACGAGACGGCGGGGTACCGTCCGCACCGTGACGGCACTGCCCTTCTCGTCGAAACGGACCCAGGGCCTTTCGCCTTCTTCGACTATCAGCCAGGTAACCTTCTCTGAAAGGACAATAACCTCGGACGGCCACCAGACCTCGTACGGCAGCATCTGACCCGTCCGGACGTGGTGGTCCATCAGGCTGACGACGCCGTATGAGACCGGGCAGCCCAACACGTGCTTCGGGGAGAGCTCGCCAAAGACAGGTCCCCACAGGTCGATAGCTTCCTGATTGCGGTGCAGTTGCTTCAGGACATGAATCCGTTTGTATCGGAACCAGTGATCGCTGCGCAGGGCGCCAGATTGGCCCCATGCGCGCCCCTGCCAAATGGCGGCGTTCGGGAACCGCCGGGCCATGTCGTCGTAGAGCGTCAGCAGCGCATCGGCCGGGGCACCCGTCGCTTCATACGTGTGGACGTACTCGACCATGGCGTCGCCCATCCGCGGATGCGCCGCGTCCAGGTACACGAACCGCTCGAGCGCCCGACGCGCATGCTCGTAGCGGTGCATGAAGTAGTACATCTTCCCCACCCAGTACTCCGCCTCGACGTAGGCCGGGTCCTTGCGCGAGGCCTGGCGGAACTTGAGCCACGCCTCGCCGTAGCGCCCCTGGTCGTACAGGTCCATGCCCTCGTACAGCGCCTTGGCTGCCGGCAGGCTCCGCGTCCAGACAGGCAACGTCTTCAGGATCTGAGCCGGTGGTTGCTTTGAGAACCAACTCAGCAACTCCGCCGACAGCCGGCGCTGCAGATCCAGCACATCCGACGCCTTGCCTGTGACTTCCTTGCGCGCCACCTCCGACCGGCTCTCGACGTCGACGACTTGGCCTGTGATGCGTATCTCTTCGCCCGTGACCGAGTAAACTCCCGTGACGAGTTGTGTGATCTTCAGCCCCCGCTTTATGTCTTTCATACGCCGGGGATCGGAGGTCGCCATCTCCGGGACCCAGTTCATCTTCTGGGCCACCATCTGCATCTCATCGCGGGCGACGACCGAGAGGCTGCGGTCCTGGACGAAGTCCGTCGCGATGCGGTCGGCCAAGCCCTTCTCCAGCCATCGCCAGTCGGGCGTGTCGGAGGTCATCTGGAAGTTGAAGACAGCCACGTTGGTGGCAGCCGAGGCGGAGGACAACAAGAGAGATGGAACGAGCAGGACGGCGGCGGCCGACAAGTGCAGGTGGCTCATTCCGGCTCGCCCTCCGCCTTGGTTGCGCCAGCGAAGAGAGGGTCGATGTCGGTGCTGCGGATGAGGTAGGGTCCCCACTCGTTCGCCTGGTTCTCCCAGCCCTTCCAGGAGGCCATGGACGCCAAAACGAAGCCCCACTTCGGGTGCCATGCCATCGCATCGAGGTCGTGCGTCACGCCGCTGTACCACGGCGATCGCTGCCACGAGCCGTCGGGCATCTCGCGGATCAGGAACAGCCTGCTGCGCATGCGGGCCTGCGGTGCCACGCAAACGCACAGGATGGTTCTCCCGTCGCGTTGCATGGGCGACAGGTAGATACTGCGGCCCTTGAGCGTACTGAGTTTCTCCTCCTTCGACCAGGTGACGCCGTCCGTGCTGGTGAACCGGCGCAGCGGCCCCACCGGCTCCGGCGGCTTCTCGAACACCTCACGCCAGCGGTCTTTCGGACGGGTGGCGCAGAACAGTTCGTAGGTGTCGTCGTGCCGCACGTGGATGGCCAGACCGTTGATGCACTCCCCCGGTGACGTCACATCGACGCGGCCGAGCGGTTCCCAGCGGAATCCGTCGCGACTGACAAGGGTCCGCACCTCGCCTCCGTTTCCCTCGGCCTTGGAGTACGCAATCACGAACCGGCCGCGGCCATCCTGAATGAGATGGCGGATCGGCATGCCCACCTCGTCCGCGACCTCGGCCGGCGCGCTCCAGTGGACGAAATCGCGCGACCAGCAGGCGAACGGCCGGTAGACGTGCTGCGGGTTGCGGTCGGACTTGAAAACGACCATGAACCGTCCCGACTCGTCGCGGAGCAAGCGAGGCTCGCCTTCCAGCCACGCCGTGGAGACGGGCAATGGTAGGCGCGCAGGCGTGGAAAACGTCTGCCCGTCCGTGCTCATCGACGACCACAGGTCGCCGCCTCGGCTCCAGACGAGGCGGATCGCCTCATTGTCCATCTGGACGGCAGGAACGCCCTGAAAGCGACGGGCCAGGGCAAGGTCGTGTCCGTCGTAGCAGCTGCCAACCAGGACACCATCCGTCCACGACGACCAGGGGGTGTCTTGGCGCCACGGCAGGGTGCCTACGAAACGGATCGTCTCACCGGTCTTGACGAGCACACGGGCCGTCGCTTCGCCATGCAGCGCGCTGGGACCGTCCGGATAGAACCTCAGCGTGCGCGGGCCCGCCGGCAAGAGACCGATCAGGCCGGGCCCGCGCCGGCCGGGGCGGCCGTCCACATCGACGCGGAAATGCTCGGTATTCGAGCACGAGACGTCGATCGCGCCGAACCGCCGTGGCCGGTCAAACGTCGCCCTTACGCGCAGCCCATCGAGAAGCAGTTTCTCGTCTTTCACGGGCGCGTCGGGGGTCACCTTCACCATGACCTCGAAGAGCCCGCCCCGCGGCAGGTTACCGAAAGGGATGCCCTGCGTCTTGGCCTCGGCGATCGACACGGTCCGCTGTGCCACGTCCCCCGTGCCGTGGCTGGACGCATTGACGTCCTTGGCGAGGTCTACCTCGACCGTGCCGCGTTCGACGGCGATCTTCGGATGCAGCCGCATCGTCGTGAAGACGCTTCCGCTCGGGGCAATGATCCCGTAGTGCTCAACCGTGTACGGATACTCCTTGACTGCGCCCCCCAACGTTTGCCAGATAATCCTGGAGACGGCCTCGGTCTCGCCAGGCTTGAAGTGAACCACCTTGAACAGCGTGCTTCCCCAGCCCAGTCTCGGCAACTCTTTCGGGGCAAACGTCTCGCCCGTGAGGGCGTTGTGCCGTCGCAGGGCCAGGTCACAGTTGTAGTCCCCGGGCAGGTCTGGTCGCCCGGGCCCGGCAGACAGAAGCACCGCCTCGCGGTACCTCCCCATCTGCTCGAGCAGGAGTCCGGTCTTTTGGCCGAACCACGCTCCACTCCACCAGGGCACCCTCCCGCCGTCCCATAAGAAGCCCGGCACCTCCGGGAAGCGACGGTTGAAGTCCTTGTACAAGGCCAGGAGGGCTTCTTGCGGCGTGTCGAGTTTCTCGTAGGTGTGCAGGAACTCCATGACGGCGTCGCCGACTCGCGGGTGAGCGCTGTCGAGGTAGACAAACTGCTCAAACGCCCGCCGCGCGTGCTCGTAGCGGTCCATGAAGTAGTACATCTTGCCGACCCAGTACGTCGCCTCCAGGTAGTCCGGATCCTCCCGCGACGCCTGACGGAACTTGACCCATGCCTCGCCGTAGCGGCCCTGGTCGTACAGGTCCATGCCTTCGTACAGGGCACGCGCAGCCGGGATGCTCTTCGTCCAGACGGGGAGCGCCTTGAGCACCTCTTGCGACGTCTTGCCCGTGAACAGGGCAACCATGTCGGCGCTCAAGCGCCGCGTCAGTTCGAGGGCTTCGGCGGCCTTCCCGGAGACCGTGCAGCGGCCGCGCTCCTCGCCCGTCTTCACCTGCACGGCCGTCCCTGTGATGGAGATCTTCTCGCCCGTGACCTGGAACACGCCGGAGGCCACGTACTTGATGCGGAGCGTGTTTCGAACCATTCCCATGCGCCCGGTGTCCGCCATCATCTCGGGCACCCACTCCATCTTCGCCGCCAGATCCTGCATGGCGTCGCGTTTGATGACGTCCAGCGAGCGCTCGATGTGAAAGTCGGTGATGATCCGATCTGCCAGCCCCTTTTCGAGCCACTTCCACTCGGGCGTGTCGGAGGTCATCTGGAAGTTGAAGACAGCCACGTTTGTGGCACAAGGCGCCGGCGGTGGCGCCAACAAGGGCCCGGCAGCCGCGACCACCAGGGCGGCGAGTTGCGAACCCTTCATGTTTTCCTCCTGTGCAGCAACCAAGGGATCGCGCGTGCGATCTTCAGGTCGGCCGCTACTGCCTCTTGGCCTTCTCCTTGGCGTCCAGGGCGGCGAGTTTTTCCCGGGCCGTCTTGGCGAACTCCGTGTCGGCGTACTCGGTGATGACGCGCCGGTATTCGCGGCGTGCGGCATCGGGTTTCCCGGCTTTCTCAAGCATCGCGCCCAGTTGAAGCGCATTGCGGGCAAGGAGGCGTTTCCGTTCGGCGGGGTCCTGCTGCTTCGGAGCGGGCTTGGCGATGGCCGGAGCGGCAGGCCGCTCCTTGGGTTTGGACGTCGTCGGGATCTTCGGACCGAGGCGTTCGGGGGAGGTCTGGGCGTCCTTGAGTTTCGCCTCGTTCAGAAGCTTCCCCATTGCGGCGGCCCGCTCCGAGTCTGGGCGCCGCGCCACGTACTTCTCCCACTCGATGACCGCGTGGGCGTGTTCGCCCAGGCGCTGGTGACACATGCCCTGCCAGAAATGGGCCTCCGTGTAGTCTGGGTCCAGATCCATCGTCCTCATGAACTGCATAATGGCTGCATCCATGTTGCCGGCGTAGTAATGGCTCAAGGCCTTGGCGAAGTGGAGGCTGGCGACCGGTGACTTATCGATCTCGGTCAGGTCGATCTCAGGCAGCGGCACGGCCATCTGCGTGCTCATCTTGCGGGCCAGTTGAAGGGCCGTCTCCATCATGTCCACCGGCCGGAACGACACCTGGTCGGCCGCCACCACGCGATCGGTGGGAATGTCGATCGCCTGAAGGCTGACGGTGAGCTTGTCCTGTACCAGAAAGAGCCGACCGGTCAGGACAGTGTCGGCCTTGAGGAGCTTTCCTGCCGCCACCGCATACTTCTGGCCCGTCAGGCCTTTCAGCGACTTGGCCTGTTCGTCGGTCAGCGCAAGCAGCCGCTGCCGCTCCACAACGGTGACGTTCTCATGCCGGGCCAGGAGGACGGCCACCAGGTCTCCCAACCCCGCGGCAGCGGGGTCGTACTGCTCCTCGCCGGTCTCGTTTTCAAGAGGCACGGCAAAGACGGTGCGTTTGACGGGTTTCTGCTGCCCTGCCGGTGCCGCAGCCGAGTCGGATGTCTTTGGCGTCTCGGCGGCAGGCGAGTCCTGGAGCGGCGCGGCAAAGACGCGGACGACCGTGCTCGCCGGTTCGTGCGGCGTGGCTTTCGTGTTCCCGCCGGCAGGTTGCCTGAGAGGCATCTTCTCAGCGGCGGGCTTCTTCTTGCCATAAGTGACCAGGCGCCGACAGACGGCCAGGCCAAGTTTGCGGCCCGCCTTCTGGAGGGCGGTCTTTCCGGCCGTCACCTCGTTCAGGTCCACCGCACGCTGGGTGGCCCGGTCGGCTACAAGTATCCGGCCCGTGTGCCGGTCGATCGCGTTGATCTCCGCCCGGCCCGTGCACGTGACCAGATCACCCGTACGGAGGGCGAACTCGCTGAAGGCCTCTCCGACGACGATCACGTCGGCCTCGCGGACGGCCGCCGGCCATGGAGCGCGCTCGCCCTTCATCAGTCTCTTGGCCCAGTCGGCGAGGTCGTTCCTGCCGGTGTCCACAACGGTGAATCCGCACGCCACAAGGGTGCGTTTGATCTCGGTCTCAACCGACGGGTCCACAACGATGCGCAGGATGTGCATCTCGGGAACGATCACGGCCACCGTGGGGGGGGCGCGATCGCCGAGGGCCTTGCGGATCTCGGCCACCGGGTCAGGCATCCGCGCCGTGTCGGGGAGCAGGTTCGGTCCCTGTTTGCGGATGAGTTCGGCCACGTCCTCCGACATCTTGAAGATGGCCTCCGACATATTCTTCGTGGGCTCGACTTTGCTGATGTTGCCCTTGACGCGGCCGGTCTCGACGCCAACCACCTTGGTCACAAAGATGAGGTGCTTGTCCATGGTGAAGGTCTTGCCGATGATCATGATCTGGGCGCCGAGGAGTTTGCCGACCTGGACGGCCTTTTCCTGGTCGGCAAGGCCGGTGAGTTTCAGTTTCTGTTCCTGGAGGATCTTGTCGAGTTTTGCCCGTTCGACCAACTCGAACTCCTCCTCCACGCTCAGACGCACGGTCAGAAGGTCGGCAATCTGCTGGCCGAGGTCCCTGTTCTTGTACGTGCCCGTTTCGTAGTTGAGAATGGCCACCACCGGCAGGGACTTCCTGGCGGCGGGCCCCTCGGACGGGACGGGTGCCGCCTTCTTGGCAGTCTCCCCCGGCGGAGTCGCCGGCACGCCCTTGAGGACGTCAGCCTCGCACGTGCTCGTTGCAGTTGCGGCCAAGATGACAAGTGCTGCGGTCACGACATTGAGTCTGAGCCACATTGCCAGTCTCCTTTATTCCCTGTTTTTCTGTTGCCCGTGCCATGCTCTCGAACAGCCCAAAGAAGCAGTTCGCCGAGGATGCTCCGTCCGACGGCGTCCGTAGCGGGGTCCTCCGCCCGCGGAAGCATCGTCACGACCAGCCATCCCTCACCCACACGCCGCGCGCCCACGAGCGTATGCACGACGGTCTTACGGGACGCGGGTGCGTCCTGCTGAACGTTCTCCTGCTCAATCCACGCCAAGGGTACAACATCGGCCCCCGTCCGGAGAGCGTACGACCAGGGCCCGTTGCCCAGGTCGTCCGGCCGGAGGATTTGCCGGAAACCCATCGCCAGACGGGCCGGACCGGAGAGCGGGTCCGCGAACGTGTTGCGGCAGAATCCCCAGGCCTCCCATTTGGGCGGCGGGTTGAGCACCACGAGCGTCATGCCCCTCTTCAAACGGCCCTCCAGGCCGCGGCACGCACCGGCCAGACTCCCGGCTCGCCGGTGGCCGGCAAGGATGGCCACGTCGCCGCCGAAGATGAGTTTCTGGATGTCGGTTTCCAATCGGTCAAAAGCCACCTTCTCGGATTCCAGGGCAGTCTGCAACCTGCCGGTCGGATCCGCCGCCGCAAGCGCCAGGTCGGCCAACCGCCCGGCGGCCGGAGCCAACAACGACGAGGGGAAGACCTCTACCTCCTTCGCCTCGGAACCGGCAGGAACGCGGACCAGCAGCCGACAGACCGTCCGCGTCCGGACCTTCGGAACCACAAGCCGAAGCCGACCGTGTCCCCCCGCGTCGATCCGGACTGCGCCATGAGCCAGAACGTCGTCGCCGTAGGCAAACGCCCACACGGCCTCCTGGTTGGCTTCGGCGGTCACGTGCACAGCCAGGACCGTCCGGGCGAAGACACGCAGTCGGGCGCCACGCGCCCGGACGCCGGAGTCGGAAAGATCTACGAAAACGGCGACGTCCGCGCGGGCGCCGGGTTCGAGTTCGGCACCGCTCGCGCCGCGCGCCGGGGTGACCGCTAGGCTCAGCAACGTCCCCAGCAACGCTGCGTTTCGAGGGCTCACCCGCCCCATCGTTCTGCCCCCCGTCCCGACCCACCGGCGGCTGCTCTCAGCCGATGGCCCTGCCAAGCCCAACCGCCTGAAAAACGACGTGCACCCGGTCTCCCTCCATGCGGAACTGGCCCAATTCCACGGGCCCTTCGCCAGTCATCACGCGTCCTTTCACCCCAGCGGTGCTAGCCGGTTCGGTGCCGACCATCACGGCGACCGTCGCGCACGCATTCGCGGCGGCCACCTCACAGTGAATCGGACGGCCCTTGAGACGACCGACATCAGGCAGCGACAGGCGGGTGCGACCGCCGCTTGGCACGAGCACGTTGAACGTCTCCAGGATGCGTCCCGTTGCCGTCACCATCCGGCATCTCAGAAGGAGCAGTTCGGCGCCGGCACTGGTGCCGTCGGCTGTGGGCACGTAGCCGAACTGACCCACCCCCTCGCCCAGCAGCACCCACGGTCTCGATCGGGCCGGTCCCTCGCCCACGTGCTGCCAGATCTGGCGATAGGAGGCCATCTCTGCCGCCGAGACCTGCGGCATACTCAGCGTCTGCTCCATCCTGGCCAGTTTCTCTTCGATTCTCCGGCCGGTCCACACAGCCGCCACGGCGACAAACACCGACGCCAGTACCACGACGGCCGCCGCCGCCCGTAACACCCACCAGGCACGCCGCCGGCGTCGAGAGGTCTCGACGCCATGCCCGGCAATCCGGTCAGCTGCGGGCAACGATCCTGCGGCAGGGACCGACGACAGGATCGATGCCATCGACGCGCGGAGCACCGTAACGGCTTCGTCATGACCGCAAGCGGCCCGCGCCTGCGTCTGAGTCTGGATCATCTCACGCAGGAGCCCGCGGGCTTCGTCGTCGCGCGAGACGAGCGCCAGCAGGGCGCGCCGCTCATCCGAGTCCGGCTCATCACACAAAAGGGCGTGAAGCCGTTCTTCCAGGTCCAACCGGGCATCGTCGTCCATCATTCTATCTCCGGAAAGGCTTGCCGCATGGCTTCCGTCAAGCGCCGACGCGCTTGGTGAACGCGAGAGGCCACGGTCCCCATCGGCAGACCCAGCAGTTCGGCCGCTTCCTGGTAGGTGTACCCATCCAGGACCGTTGCCGCAAACGCCTGCTTCACGAGCGTCGGAAGGTTGTTTATGGCATCCACAAGACGGTCGGCCTGCTCCGATCGCTCGACCGTCTCAGCCGGGTCGGCATCCCTGCTGGTTGCCGCTGCAACAGCCCATTCGTCCAGAGGTTGGGCAGACCGCACGGACCGCCTTCGGTACCAGTCGCGCACGCAATTCAGCAAGATCTGGTGGAGCCAGGTTGTCGGCAGAACACCACCATCAAACGTGTCCCAACTCCTGAACGCCTTGTAGAACGTCTGCTGCGTGACATCGGCCGCGTCCTCGGGATTGCGCGTCAGGCGCAGCGCCGTTCGAAAAAGGCGCGCATACCACTTCGCGATCTGAGCCTGGGTCGCCCGTTCCAATCGCGCCTCTGAGCCGTGTCCACAGTGCACCCAAGGGAAGCATCCCGACCACCTTATTAAACGGGCCAGCCAAGGGAGATTTCTATCGTTTTCTCGGTTCAATCGCTTCCGCCCCTATTCGTGACACGACACAGGCTTTGCAACCCCCTTCCCGATAGGGCCAGCTGTCAGCGGAAAGCGACAGGACCGTCACCTTTATAAGGAACGGCGACAGGAATACAGCATGAGCTACGTCTTCGTGCGTGAGCCTTTGAGCGCCGAGGAGTGCGACCGGATCGTCAACGCGTGCCAGTCGTTCCGCGAGAAACTCGTCGTCTGGGGCAAGGGGGGCTGGTACGGCAGAAAGGGCAAGAGGAGGATTGTGCCGCTCACGGCCAGGGCCAAGAAACTCCTCGAACTTCACTTCTGCACGAACGATCGTATCGGCTTCACGGTTCGCACAGCCCAGCGGCTCGTCAAACGCGTGGCCAACCAGGCTATGATCTCCAAGCCCGTGACGCCGCACGTCCTCCGGCACACCTTCGCCGTTAACTGCGTGAAGCGGGGCGTTAGTACCGCCAGCCTCAAGAAGATCCTGGGCCATGACCGGCTTGAGACGACCGAGATCTACCTCAACATCTGCCCGGAGGATGCGCTCAACGAGTTCTTTCAGAAGGTTGAGGGTGCACGACGGCAGCGGTGGGAGTGAGCCACTCGCGGGAAACAACAAGACGGCCGAAGTGCCAGAAACCACCTTGGTGACCCCGTACGAACACCAATAAGGGCCAGGCTGGTGCCGTCAGGACCACCAGCCACCCTTTAGTCTCCTTCCGCGCCGGTGTAAACGGCCATACGCATCATGATACCGTGTCTTTCCCTCACTTTGGCTCAGTTTCCTCGCAGATGAGCATCCACCCGCCGCGCGGTTTGACGGGCAAGGTCTGGTCGGGCTTGAACAGGCCCTCGGCCTGGAGCTTGTCGATCGCCGGCGCGCGGAGGCGAGCACGCGCCGGGTCCAGGCCCAGCGCTTTCCAGTCGATCTTCATCTTGCAGTCAACCGCCTTGGTGTGCCAACTCGCCACGACCACCAGGGCGGAGCTCTTCTTGCGGTACACCGTCACCAGCACGTCCTGACGCCCGGTGGTTATGGGGCAGGCGTCCGACCAGTAACCCAGCATTTCGGCGTCCTGGATGCCGAAGTCGTCCCAGATCTTCCAGAGTCCGCGCGGGTCCCCGCTCCAGGGCAGGCGGCTGGTCATGCCGTACAGCATGCCCCGCCACGGATTGCCTCCCCCCTGGAGCATCTCGCCCATCACGCCGAAGGGAATCCCCGCGATCTCCACCATCCAGTGATCCGGCGGCTCGTCGTAGTTGCGCCCCTCGCCTATCCAGATGCTGTCGACATAGGGCAGGTGTTCGAGGTAGAGGTTCAGGCAGTTGGCGTAGCCGGCCCGGCCGTTGAAGTGGTTCCACGAGTGCAGGTCAAGCAGCGAGCCGGATCGGTTGGCGTCGAGCACGCGGCGGACGCGCTTCATGATCTCGCGGTCGTAGCCGATCTCGTCGAGGTACAACCCGTCGATCTCGAGAGTCCTGGCCAGGTAGCCGAGGCCCTCGATGTAGTAGTTGTGCCACCGCGACAGGCCCGTCTGGCTGATCGACGCGCACCACGTGCCGTTGCCGAAAGGATGGTGCCACGCCGGCGAGTACCCCCCGCCCAGATGCTCGATAAGCCACGCGTAGCCCCCGCCCGGCCCGTCGGCGAAGATCTCGTGATTCAGGCTCCGCAGGGCCCAGAGCTCGGCGGTGTGGTTGCTCAACTCGCGAATGGTGTAGTAGAGCTTAACCTTCAGATTCCGCTTGTGGGCGGCGTCGATGTAGGCCCCGAGCTTGTCGTCGGTCAGGAACGGGTAGTTGATGAACGGGTTCAGGTCGTTGCCGTGGTGGATGTTGATGATGTTCGCGCCGGTCGATGCAACGTTCTCGACGGCCGGGGCCCCCCGATGGTAATAGCGGTGCTGCCAGTGGACCTTGGGGTCCAAGGGCTTCACCGGCGTGATCAGCAGGGCGAAGTGGAAGTGGAGTTTCTCACCCGCGGCGAGTTTCCGCGGGCCGCCGAAGGCCGTGAGTGTTACGCGGCCGGCGCCCTCGGCGGCGATCCGACATCCGCCGGCCCCCGAGTTATGCCACGCCTCGGGCATCAGCAGCGGGCGGTGGCGGTAGTGGATGTTCACCAGCGGCCAGCGGTAGTTGGGGCCCTTGAGCTTGCACTGGAGCCCGCCGTCGACGTTGCCTATCCAGACGCTGTCCTGGTGCTTTGCCTGGTCCCATCGCCAATCGAGTTCCTTGGGCCGATAGCCGCCCTTCTGGCCCATGCCCATCAGGTACTTGGCGAAGCGGGTCTTGAGGGGTAGTTCCAGGCGACAGTCGGCCAAGTCGACGGGGCGGTCGGCCTTGCCGCGAAACTCGCCTGTCGGCCTGCGGCAGATCCACCGCGCGGGCACGTGGTCGGTCATGCGTATCGCGTGTCGCCTGTCCTCGGTGAACAGCAGGTACGGTCGGGTAGAGTGCTCGGCCAGGAGCCTGGTCATCTCGGCCGGCGTGGCGGTCAGTTCCATGGGGTCGCGCCGGTGAAACTCGCGGCGGGCCTGGAAGTCGATCACCTTGGCCTGCGGCAGGGCCCGCCACTTGTCCGGGGGCATTGCGGCGGGGCCCAGGGCGTGACGCTTCAGCCATGCCGCATCGGCGGCTGCTTTAGGCTTGTCGTACACGGTCTTCGGGAAGTGGCGCCCGCGAACGGTGAACGGCATGAAGTACACGTGGTACTCGCCCGCGCTGGGCGCCTGAAAGACGATGCGCCCGTACTCGGCGCTGATCTCGATCCGCGCGACGTTCGCTACGGGCTTGCCCGTAGCCGCGTCGACAACGATCACGGCCTTGTCGGCCGCCCGATCGCGCCGCCGCCAGGGCAGGTGGACACCCACCTCGTCGGCCTTGGCCTCGACGCGGACCCGCGCGCGATGATTGCCCCACCGCTCGTCCCAGCCCTTTTTGGGAACGCTGTAGGGGATGTCGTCGCCGCCGGGGGCCGCCGCGGCAAGCCAGCAGGCCCCCACGGCCGCCAAGGTCGCCAATACGGATGTGTTCATCACAAAGCTCCTGAACCCTCGCCTGCAACTCTCGCGGGCTTCGGGTCCGCTGATTCTACGACCGTTCGGTCACCACGCAAGAGCGGCATTGACCGCCGTGCGCTCGCGGGCGCTTTCTGGTATCATCTGGGATTTGCCAGATGGCGTTGCGCCCGCGACCATCGCGGGGCTCCTGCAGTTGTTGTATTCGATGCAGCGCGTTGGACAAGCCCAATCTGGGATTCAGGTGGCGTTCCATAGGCTTCGAACTGCACCACCGGTGACGTCGGAGATCCGAAGTCCGCTAGGCCGACTTCCGCAATCGTGTAGGAGCACACGCACGGCTCCGTATAATTCGGCATCAACCAGATCGACCTGAGGGTCTTCGATATTTCGACCGATACGGTCTCGGATCTCTCCCGCCGGGGCGGTGTGGGCAGCTACAGCAACGTGCCCGTGTTTCTGAATTCCACGGACAGCAGCCTCTACGTCGGTGACCTCCGAGTGGATCCGGACAACGTTCGCCGAACGCTGGGCATCTTCCCGGAACACATCCTTGCTGCCACCGGCAACGATCGCTTTGCCTTCGGCGCTGGCGGGGTCTACGACCCGGTGTGGGGCAACCGGCTTCAGGACATGCCCGTCGGGTCGAACACGATGGCGCTGGGTGAAAACGACCGGTACTTGTATGCCTTCGACAGAGGCGTGCAGCGTCTGCACGTCATGTCGGTGGTCCCTGAACCCGCCGCCCTCTCGCTGGTGGGTCTGGGCAGCCTGCTCCTGCTGCGCCACCGACGGCGCTTGACAGCATAGCACGCTGGGCTATAAGGTGGAAAAGCCTTCATAGCGTTTCCCGGGCGGAATCGAAGCCGCCGTCTACGGCGTCGGCCTCGTCAAGTCCGACTCCATACACTTTTCCAGCAACTCGCTCATCTCCTTGACGACGTCCGGCCGGGATGCGTAGAGGTTCTGCTTCTGCCCGGGGTCGGCCTCCAGATCGTAGAGCTGGGCCGGCCAGGCGTCCTGGCCGCCCTGGTTGAGCATCCCGCCGTTGTCGCTGGTGAAGATCACCAGCGTGTTGTCGGTGAGATTGATCTTCTCCAACGCGGCCACCACCTCGGCGACGATCCAGTCCATCTCGTGGACAAAGTCGCGGTACCTGCCGCAATCGCTGGTGCCGTTAAAACGCTTGGCCGGCGTGAACGGGTGGTGGATGCTCGTCGTCGCCAGGTACAGGAAGAAGGGCTTGTCGGCGTGCTCGGCGATCCAGTCGATGGCCTTGTCCTTCAGCGTCGTGCCGACCTGGTCGTCCTTATACAGCGCGTGGGCGGCGTCGCCGCCACCGATTCGGTTGAGACCGAACTTCTCCCGGTGCACCTGCGTCTTGGCCCGCCGGCCGTAGACCATCGGGTCGTCAGCCGTCAGGCCGACCACGCAGTGGTTCTCGACGTATACGAATGGCGGATGGCTGTTGACCACCGGGACGCCAAAGTAGTAATCGAACCCCAACTCCAGCGGTCCGGGCGTGAGCGGCTTGTTCCAGTCCACCGGCTGGCGCGACCCGAACCCAAGGTGCCACTTGCCGATGCACGCCGTGGCGTAGCCGGCCTCCTTCATCAGTCGGCCCAGCGTCAGCCGCTTGGTGTCGACCACCAACGGGCTCCTGAGCATCACCGGCCCCCAAAGCTTCCGGCGGAATGGATATCGGCCGGTCAACAGCGCATACCTCGACGGCGTACAGACCGCCGATGCCGCATGGGCATGGCGACCTCGGCCATCTAGAAGGTGACGTAACCGCTCCTCTTCACAGCCAACCGCCTGCCCCACTTTCCGCGCCCCTCCTCCCCGCGTCCGCCCGGCCTTCCGTCACACGCCGGCCCTGGCCTTGACGTTCCCCCACACCTTCCTCTGCTCCCCCCAGCCCACCTCCGCCACCACCTCCCGTACCTGCCGCTCCGACACCGTTTCCCGCTCCCGCTCAACCCTCGGCAAGGACAGAATCTCCCCCTGGGCATCCGCGCGCTGAGAATGCGCTGAAGGAACCCGGCAGGGCTCGGCTTCGTTTGCTGGCCGAGAGATTCGCTTCCACAACGCTGGCAACTGGGCGGATGCCCTTGCCGACCGCCGAACAAGCCCGTGGCGCTGTACTACAGCTTTCAGCTGCGATGCCCTGTCGGCGCTGGGCGTGCCAGTCGCCAAAGGCATCTTCGGCGCCCACATGGACGTCGACCTCACAAACGACGGACCGGTGACGATTGTGATGGATATGTGACGCGACGGCCGGGGCGGCAGCGCCGCGGGGAGCCGTCTGTTTTGTCCGCTACGCAGCACCAGAAGGGCGAGAGAGGCCGTTCGGCTGTTCTTTCTCTTCCTCTTTCTGTTCTTCCTAACCGCGATATCCAGGCTCTTGCCGACGGCCACCCGCCAACCTTTGCGTCGTTTCATTTCACTTGCGGCGGCCGCAACCAGCCGGTCAGCGCATTCTCGGCGTGGTAGATACGTGTCAGTTCGGCGAAGGCGCCCTTTAGTAAATCTCCGGCCAGGCGGCCCTTCTTGAGATGCATTTCCCGGTCGATCAGAGCGCGAAGGTACAAGATTCGCCATCGCCAGTGAGCCCGGGCCCGGGGTGAAAGCCGGGCGTCCACCTTTTGCGCAAGTTCGTGCGCCTGGATCGCGTCCGCTCCGATACTGTTTCTCGGGAAGTTCTTCTCCAGGATCTTGATCGTGGCCACCACGTCGGCGGCTACCTCAGGGGAGAACTCGAAGCCGGCATACTCGGTGAGTGTCTCGGCAACGGGTCGATCCGGTTTCCAGTATAACTGGAGCATCACCACCTTGTTTACGTCCTCGAAGATCCCTTCGGAATATGGGAATCCCCCGATCAGATTCGCAATTCCGGAATACTTCTTGTGCAGGCGTTGGGGTACGGGTGTGGCCCCGTATCCACCCCATGGCTGCACACCCAACATGCTGATCTCGGGGAAGTTGACGGCTGGGAGCTTGGCGCCCGGGACAGGGCCCATGACCATGTCGATCCAAGCCGGCTCTGCCGAGAGGAGTTTGCCGAGTGCCTGAAGTTCGTTCTTCCTGTAGTACCAGTTCGACAGGATGATCTTCACGCCCGGAAGTTTGGCGCGGGCCAGCTTCGCGATAGGCTTGGCGCATTGGAGGAATCCATTGGTTGCCCATGGCCGGCATTTCTCGCAGTCACATCCGCCTGGATCGAATGGCCAGATACAAAGGAACTGCGGTTTGAGCGGGCGCATCCAATCCATCAATTCGGTCTGTACCCGCAGTTCATACTCCATGCCGCCGGGCGTGCTCGGGCAAATCTGGCAGTCGTAGTAGGCTCCCCGTTTTCCGCCGGCTGAGCGGAGTTCCTTGGGTGAGGTGGGGTAGCCCTCGTTTCCAATCACAATGAAGCCCGTACCGATACCGAGGTCCCTGGCTGTCTGCAGAATCCCACGCAGACGCTCGCGGAAGGCAACCGCCTTGGGGTCCTCGAATCCGTTGAAATGATTCATGTCATACCAAACCATGAGGCTGTTGCACCCCCAGAGCGCCAGGTCCTCCACGTAGCGTTGGATCTCCTCCACCGGCCCGTCATGATAGTAGTTGTGGAAATGGGTGGCGAAGTAGATGCCGCGCACCGGCTTGGCCGGCACCGAGACGCCCTCCCACGCGCCGGGCGTCAGGCCGCCGGCGGCGAACCGGGACGTACGCAAGAACTTCCCCACGCCATAGAGGACGCCGCGAGTGTCGTTTCCCGTGATGCGGACTGTTCCGGCCTCGACCTTCTTGATGGAGAACCCCTCTTTCCCGATGCCTGGCCGGATCGCCAGTTGAACCCGGAACGGCGCGTCGCCGTTCTCGGTGACGCGCGCCCCGCATCGCTCGGATACGTGTCGGCCGAACACCGCGGCAATCTTCCGCATCTCCGGCCCCGCTTTGTCCGGCAGGACCACGCGAATGCTACGGACCGGCTTGCCGGCGGAACCGGCCAAGGGACGCTCGCCGGCGTCGACCGGAAGGACCTGAAACATCAGGACCACGAACAGACCCACTGCAGTGGTCATCGGAATACCGATGTTATCTGTCGTCCGTATTCGGAGGACTTGCCTCATTGCATTCGTCGGTATCGTTCGAATGGCTATCTTCTGACACGGAATCTGGAGCAACTTGCCTTGATTTCACTCCAACGCCAGTCCTTCTTCACCCATTCCGGCGCTGAGCTTTCCAGCTTCGCAAGCGTCTGGCTGATCTTCTGGTTTCGGTTCGGATCCCTGCAACTGTCATCCAGCAGATCAAGCAGTTCCCTCGCGGTCTTGGCTTCGGGACCGAAGTAGAACGCGGCGTACTCGTCGAGCACGGTTTCGACGGTCTTCTTCGAATTCCAGAACCACGAGAGGAAGACCACGCTTGCGATGTCGGTGTTCCACCGCTCGCTATAGGGCCAGCCGCCTTTCATCAGGCCGGGGTGGTAATCGTTCAACTCGGCCTGCAGCGACTTCCAGTACTTCCGGTTGACCAACATGCCCCGGTGGTTGCCCCACATGGAGATGTCCGGGAAGACCATCAACGGCGCCTTGGTCTGGTTGTAATACTCCCGCTCCTCGGCGTTCATGGCGGCGAACCGATGGTGCGGCGCCAGGCCGACTTCGAAACCCGCGAACCACACCGGCCGGTGCTTGGCGAGGTTGGCCACCAGGTTTTTCCAGTCCTTGTCGCCGAACGTTGGGTGGTTCAGGTGCCAGGTATCGACCCAGATTTCGGTCTTCGGCGAGACCTGATGAATCCTCTCGGCCAGCGGCTTGGCAATCCGCCAGTAGCCACGGGTCGGCCACGGCGTGCAATCGGCGCAGGTGCATCCGCCGGGGTCTGCCGGGAACAGGTTGAAAATGTCGATCGGCGAAAGGGCCTTGAGCACCTGTTCCTGCCAGGCGATCATCTGTTTGACGCTGCCGGGCTTGGATGGGCACAGGTAGTGGTTCGGGCAGCCGATAATCGGCGAGATGCGGAGTTGCTTAGGGGAAGACTTGTAGGCGTCGTTGACGACCATGAGCAGCCCGGTCTTCATTCCCATGCGCCTGGCCGTCGCGTAGAAGCGTTTGTACATCGCCAGCCAGTGCTTCGCGGCCAGGTCGTCAAAGCTGTTGAACATGCCCATCTCGAACCAGAACGTCAGCGCATTACCGCCCCACAGCGCAAACTCCTCGATGTAGCGATCCACCTGGTCGGGCTTGCCGAAGAAGTGCTTCCGCGCCCACAGGTACATGCCGCGATTCGGCATCTGCGGCGTCTCCGTGATCTGAAGCGCGGGCAGTTCGAGCTTGCCGGGTTTGTATCGCATTTCACGCATCAAGCGCCCGACCCCGGCCACAACACCGCTCTCCCTCTGGCCGACCACGTGAAGCTCGCGTTCCCCGGCGTCCACGGCGATGCAGTATCCGTCGGCGCCGAGCGAAGCGATATCCTTGCGAGTGGCCGAGAACGCTTTGATTGTGTCATTGGACGCCACCGTACCGATCACCAGGCGAAGCTTGGCCTTGTCGCCTGACGCTGCCAGCGTAAGACCTGAACGATCCTTGATGCGTTCGGCAAGTAATTCCGTCACCCTTTTCTCGGCGGGGCTTGGCCTGGCACCCAGCACCAAGGACAGCTCCCAGCCGTTCGTGATATGCACGGCGGGCTGGGCACGCTCGGGGCCAGATTCACTGGGCGACTGCTCGAGCTTGGGCTCGGCGGCATAACTGTATTGCAGGATTGTGGTCCCGAGTACTAGGACCGCCATCCACTTAATGCTCTGTTGATGGTGCATCTCGATGCTCCGGTTGCAAGGTTTTCGTTGCTTGGGCAATGCGACTTTGCGGCATTCTGCGGCAGGATTCATTGTATCCTGGTTTGCAGGCCGCGTCAGTTGCACGATCAACAGGAAAAGAGGATTAGCTGTTGAACGAAGCCGCTTCACGGCAGCCTGTCGACCTTTTTCGTGGGGATTGGCCTTTTCCGTTTTGAACGATTGAAGCTTTCACTGGCTTGTTTCTGCGGGTTGCAGGGGAACGTGAACCCCGCCTCTTCGGCCGGGAAACGCCCGGCTTGCATCGTTTGATCCGGCATTTCGAGTTCTCGCCGACGTCGATTTCATGCTCTAATCATCGATCTTCTCGGCTCGCATCCTTTTTGTACCAAGCGGGTCTTTCACTTGTTGACCGGGCGCCAAGCTTCCAGTTTGACGCGCAGAGACTCGTACACCTCCGGCAGCTTGCCGTAAAGATTGTTCTGCTCGAACGGATCGTTTAGCAGGTCGTACAGTTCCGCCTCCATTGCCTTGCCTTCCATCACCGGCAGGAGGTTCATGCCGGGAATCGCCTTCTTTGGCGGTGCCGCACCTGCTACTGCCAGGATGGTGGGAACGACGTCCACGCTGCTGACCAGGGAGTCGCTCACGGTCGGCTTGATTCTTGCGGGCCACGAATAAATGATTGGTGACCTCACTCCCGCGTCATAGGGAGATCCTTTGCTGCGCGGCGCGTAATCTCCCCGTCTGCGGATGGACACCCACCCGTTGGCGCTGAGATACACGATCAACGTGTCGTCTCTGATTCCCTTCTTGTCCAGGTGGGTAATCAACTCGCCACAGTGCTCATCAAACCACTCGATCAACCACACCCAGTCGATCATGAACCCGTCGATGCCGGTCTTGCGTACCGCATCGCTGATGGATTTCGACAGGAAGTCGAGATACTCGTCTGTGTAGACCACATGATAGCCGCCGCTTATCTTCCCGTCTTTGTCGGCTGTGTAGTTCAGGTCAGGTCGCAGTTTGGCCCACCTTGGATTGCTGCCAATGGTGAAGTATCCCATTACGAGCATGCCTTCGGCGTGGCCGAGCTTCACCATCTCGGGCAGGAAGTCATGCTTGAGCCCCGGTTGCTCGGGAACGAAACCGTTCTTGTACCAGGCATAGCCGTTGGTCGAGACGCAGAAGGTCTGGATGACGTTGACGCCCAGCATCTTGTACCAGGCCAGATGGGCTCCCGGATCGGCGTCGGCAAACACACCAAGTCTCGCCAACTTTGGCCGGCCATATGGTTTTTCCCAGTTGAAGTCGATGCAGTAGGCCTTGATGTCCTTGATCTTGGCAGCGTCTACCATCGCGCCCTGCGACGCCGCCGCGCAAGCCGTGCCGACCATGAACAGCGCCAGCCCTACCGCGATTGCGTTCGTTTTCATGCCTGTTTCCTGCTGCTTGTGAGAGCCCTCGTGTCCTGGACTACTTGTCACGTTCTTGTGCTTCGCGGATCCTGGCTCGGCCATCGCCCATTGCCGGATTCTCGGTCGACGAACGGCCGATGCCGGCCAGTTGCACGTAGTAGAAAGGGAAGTCTCCCAGCTTCCACGTGGCTCGCCAATCGGCGATCAGAGACTTCATCTTCAGGAAATAGCTGTGGCCTTCCCCTGCGTTGGCTTCGCCTTGGTACCACAACACGCCCCGCATGCCGTAGCCGACCAGGGGAGCGATGTGTTCGCGGTAGCGCCCCCCGTAGGAGACCTTCTTCCTTGCAGCGCCGTCCTCGGGCAGTTTCGCCGGCGGGACTCGCATCCACGACTCAATTCGCGACCCGCCCGTGCTGGCATTGATCAGCCCGACCGGCGCCTTGATCTCCCGCTGCACCTTGCGGGCAAAGCAGAACCCCACCCGGGTGAAGTGGGCGACGGACGGGGCCGTGGCGAGGATCCACTCCCCGTTGGCGCGGGTATGTCGTATCGCCGGGAGATTCGACTTCATGAGATCGTCGTTCGCGTCCTGGTTGGCCCGGTTGTGTTTGACCGCGCCCGCCATGTTCGACTGGCCTGAACAGAGCCACACTTCACCAATCAGGATGTCTGTGAATGACTTGTTTGCCGTCTTGCCGTCCAGTTCTGTTACGATGACCAGGCTTCGGCCCTTGGGGGCCTTGTCAAGCGCAACAAGCGTGTCCGCCGGCATCGGGTCCAGCGCTGCTCGCCAACGGCCGTCCTTCCCGGCGACGGTGGTCTTCGTCTGTTTGCCAAAGCTCACCGCAACCTTCGCACCAGGCAAGGACCGGCCCCAGACGGGAATGGGGATGCCCTGCTGGAAGACCGCATGGTTGTCGAAGACGGGGGGACACTGCGCCTCCAGGGTCACGGCGGCGACCGCATCCGCTGCAAGCAATGCCGATCCCCAGGCGAACAGGATTGTGGCAAGAGCGACCGTCTTGACGTTCTTTCCCATCCGCCTTTGCTCCTACCTGGCGACCGTTTCGATCAGATTGGCGACCTCGGACCAGTCACCAATCTCGACTGCCGTGCTCCTGCCCTTGATCCTGGTCGGCTTGGCGACCTTCGACGCCAGCTCTCTGCTCGGCATGGTGTAGATGAAGTTCGTGTCTTCGCGGCCGAACTTGGCCTTCCAGCAGTTGGCCAGAGCCGATAGCTGTTCACCGTAGTTGGCGCCCTGGTCTTTGGTGAACATCTCCGGGCTGGCGAGGAAGACGATTCCCTTGAAGCTGCCCGGCGTGAAGGAGTGAACGAGGACGTTGTAGGTTTGTGCGGCGACACTGGTCACGTCGCTCGCCAGGGTTGGATAGCCACCCCAGGCGGCGCCGTCTGGGACGGCCTTGGTCGCCATCATTCGCGGGATGTACTCACCCCAGTACTGCTTCCAGGCCGCGACGTAGCGCCTGGCATTGGCGTCGTAGTACGGATTCCCCGGAAGCACGGCGGCCAGATCCTCGTAGTCCTCCATCAGGCTGGGCGCCTGCTCGAGGCAGTCGGCGGCGATCCATCTCTTGAGTTCAGGATTCGCGCCACCCTTGGGAACAGCGTTCTGCATGAAGATGATCCCTACCGGCTTGCCGGTCTTGGCGGCGATGCGATGTCCAATGGCCCCCGCCAGATCCGACCCTGCATCATCCCAGGTGCAGGCGTAGCGGTTCTTGGGCGTTCTGGAGACACAAACGCTGTAGCGGGAAGGCTTGGGGCTCGAGGAGCGTTTGGCCCTGCGTTTCATCACCCGCACCACGCCGCCGGAGGGCTTCACCGCGGGGAGCGCCAGCTTCATCTGCGGGGCGGCGACGTACCAGACATCGCCGACGACGATGTTCTTGCAGACACGCTCATGTGCCACTTCGCCATCGATCAGGAACGTCACCTTTAGGGTGTTCGGCTCAGTGCTGGCCTCCATGGGAGGCAGGGTGACCCGCCACTCCTTGCCCGATGCGAATCGCGACTGGCCCGGGCCCAGCGTGACAATGGACGGTCCGTCGGCGACAGGGATCGTCTTCTCAATGCCGGTGAAGCTGAACTTGATGACCGCTTTGCCTTTCGCCTCATACCCATAGTCGTGAATCGCCGAACCCCAAATCGTGACCGGGACGCCAGCCTGGAGGACGGCATTGTCGCGGAACTGCGTGCTGAGAAGCGGCATCTTGCGCCACTCAGCCAGCTTGCCCACTGTCTTGGGATCGACCACAACGCCGGCGACTTTCAGCTTTTCGTCCGGCCACGTCTCGCGGGTGACAAGCTTGTTGTCGTAGGTGATGAACGGCGTCATCGGCAGGAGCGCCCGGTTGTAGACGTTCGGCTGGAAGCCGACCCCGCCGGTGGCATAGGACACGCCGCGGGGCTTCGTCACCGTGGGCGAGGTGAGCGCCACCCTGTCGCCGTCGATTCTCATGTTGGCCGGATGCCAGACGCGGTTCCCGTCGGCCAGGTAGAAAAGATTCACCTGATCATCGCCGTTTTCGATGATCGTTGGGTCGGCGAACCCGGTTCCCTCCTTGTTCCCGCGGTCGGTATTGGAGCGTGTCTCGCCCACGGCAAGGCCGCCCTCGGCATGATCGAACTCAACAATCAGCTTGCTTCCCTCGACCTTGTACGACTTGAACATCGGCCCGTTGGCCACGACCTTCTTTCCATACTGGTTCTTCAGGGCGTGGAGGGCCAGTCGCTGTCCGGGAACCGCCTTGTTCCAGTAATGGATAGCCCCGGGGATGTCGATCTGGCTGGCCATGCCAGCATTCGGAATATCACGAGCCAGCCATGTGCCGAGGCGCATCTCGGAAGTGCTGCCGATGCTGGGACTATTGAAGTCCGTCTTGCCGGGGCAGTAGAACTGGTGGAAGTAGACCGGCAGGTCGGGACGATTCCACCGCAGACGCCAGCCGCGGATCAGGCTGTGCAGGTTGTTGTAGTATGGCAGGCCTTCGCCCATGTTGGCGTAGCCCTGGTTCCAGATGGCGCCCCGGATGGCATAGGGAATCACGGGATTGAGCCTGCCGTTGAAGAGCCACGAGGCATCGCGGTTGCCGCTCAGGTTCCCCGGCGTTCTGGTGGCGATCTCCTGCGGGGCCTCTCCCTTCCTGACCCGTTCAGCGTTCTCCTCGAGGGTCCCCTCGATGTTCCGGTAGAACGCGTTCCAAGCCGTCTTATGCTCGGGTGTGGTCGGATCGGTCTCCAGGATTCGCTTGTGGATGGCTTTGGTGTAGTCGTCCTTGCCGTCTCTGAACCCCACGCGCGGGACCCAGGCCTGTATGGCGGTCTGGCTGAACGAGCAGTTCAGGATGCCGATGGGCACGTTCATCTCGCCGTAGAGCTTGTGGGCAAAGGCAAAGGCGATGGCGCTGTAGTTGGTGTAGCCGCCGTTCTTCCACGCTCCGTTGGCGTGTTCGATCGGATGCAACATCGCAACGACGCTGGTCACCTCGAACTCGCGGATCGGCGCGACCTTGCCCTTCGCCTCGACACGCAGCTTGCTGCAACTGCTCTTCTGGACCTTCCACTGCATGTTGGACTGGCCCGAAGCCAGCCAGACTTCACCGACGAGGATGTTCTTCAAGACAACCTTCTTGCCGGCGCTGTCGCTGATCACCATCTCGGCCGGTTCGGCACTTGCCTTCAGCGGATTGAGCGTGAGCATCCACTTCCCGTCCCTGCCCGCCTCGGCGCTCTGCTTCCGGCCGGCAAACTCGACGGTGATCTTTGTGCCCGGCTTGCTCCAGCCCCATACGGGGACCGGCATCTGCCGCTGCAGAATCGCGTTGTCGGCGAAGGGCGCGCCCAGTTCGACGGCCGGTTTGGACTTCTCTGCGGGCGTTTGCTCGGCGGCGTTCACTGCGAAAGCTGAAAGCAGCAGGGCTGCCGTGAGGGCGAAAAGCGCCGCTGTCCCGATTGGTCCGTTGTTCATTGTAACTGCATCTCCTGTTGGTTGTTCCAAGGGTACCTGTGCATTTCTCACCAGAGAGAGTTCTTTATTGCCCGGACCTTCCTGCTCTTATCATCTCTCCCACTTGTTTGAGGGTCGTAACGTCGATGTCACGAATCTTCCCCGCGTAGTTCGGGCCGATGTTGATCGAGAAGATATTGCCGTATTTCATCGCGCCCGTGTAGTCCTTGTACACTTTGTCTGCGGGATGGCAGAGGTCGTCGTGCTTGGGCAACGAATAGAACCACTGCGCCCCGCCCTTGTGCGGAGGGAGAATGGGATACGTAAACTCAGCGACAAGGTAACCCTTGAATGCCCCCTCGGCATCTTTGTTGTATTTGGACGCGCTTTTGTCGCCGATCTTGCCGGGCCGGCCCCGTTCGCGCAGGCACAGGCGTCCTGCGGGCTGTCCATGATTGAATCCAACGAACGTATTCGGCTGAAACTGGTGCATCCATTCGACCGTATGCTGGTGGGAAAGCCCGCCTGTGCCGATCGCATGGTCGATCCACCAGAACTCGATGGGACCGTAACCGGTCAACAACTCCTCAAGTTGAGCCTTCTTCACGTTGGGATTCTTGCCGCCATTCCGCTTGCCATCAATCGCGCCCGGCCAGTTCCAATCCCCTTCGGAGAAGTAAAGGGCCAGGTTGATCCCATACTTGTCGCAAGACTTGCGAATCTGGGCGAGGACGTCGATGCCGAGCGGGCTGTTGGTGACCTTCTTCTCCGTCGTTTTTGTACCCCACAAACAGAAACCGTCATGGTGTTTGGCGAGGAACAGAATGTATCCCATGCCGGCGTCCTTGGCCGTTTGGCACCACTGGTCCGTGTCGCAGCCGGTCGCTTTGAAGTAGGACGCGTCTTTGCCACGCGTCGGCGTCCATTCCCGGCCCGCAAAGGTGCTATACGACCAACAGATGAAGATCCCCCACTTCATATCCCGCACCTGCTCGGCGCGGACCTCGTCGGGAATCGCTTTCCTGTTGATTTCAGGCGCAGCGGAGTAGGCCGTACCGATCATTCCCAGGATGAAACATACTGCGGCTATGTGTGTCGTCATGTCTCTGTCTCCAATAAGTGGGATAAAGTTACCGTTCGTCGCAAATGCGACGGCAGTCTCCAATCATTTTGCTTCCAACACACCGGCTACCGTCGTTTCGGCCTCGAGGCGGCGGGCAAGGCAGGCTTTGGCTTGATTTCGCATCTCCTTGATCGCGTCGGAGTTCTTCTTCTGACCGTCTGGATCGGTATGCTCCACCTCCGCGTAAAAGTCCCATGTGTCCGTGCGGAAGTTGTGCAGCGGCTGCCACGGCTTGCCTTCCACCTTGAGGTTGCCCATCGGCGAACGGGCCCATGCGTATCGAACCGACACCGGTTCTTTCACCAGCGGGCTGGAGACAAGGATCTGCTTGCTCCGCATTTCCTTATCTTTGACCGCTTTGGCGACGGCCTGGGCCATGTAATAATTGCCCGACGCGTCGGCGACCGCAAAGCCGTCGATCAGCGAACCCATGTCGTCAGGGAACACGGCTTTATCAAACGTCACGAGGATCGTGTCGCCCTCGGGAACCGCCGACAATACCTTGGCCGATTCCCAGGAGATCTCCTCCTTTCGGTACACCGTCTTCAGGGCCCAGCGAGCGGTGCGTTCGCCCAGCGCCCTCTTCTTCTTCGTGTGCAGTTGAGGGATTTTCTGGTCGTAGGCCGGAATGAACGCGGTATGCTCCGGATCCCCAACGTCGCCCAGACCCATACGCTGAGCCTCGCGGATGTAGGCCGCGGTCGAAAATCCCATCTCTTCGAAGTTGAGCCGGGTCTGAGTCCGACCGCCGGCACAGAAACCGATCACAGCCACGGGCAGCCGGGGGTCGTCAAAATCTTCACGCCATCCCTCCACCATCAGCTTCATGAGGATGCGGTAGAACTTCGGCTTACAGGTGGTGTTCATCATGGCGTTGTTGAAGCCCTGATGAAAGGCAACCCCCTTGATATGCAGGCCCTTAAAGGCCCCGAACATGCCGTTGTAACAGGAGGCCGCGTCGCTGGGGCTGCGCCCGGGCACATTCCAGGAGCGAATAGCTCTGCGGGTCGGTTTCGGCGACAGTTCGTCTTCGGGCACGCCCTTTTTGCGCTGCTGGGCGACTTCCTTCTCCCATTTCTCGATGACCGGCTTCATGGCCGCGTCCCAGTCGAACTCGGCCCGGCGCTGCTCGACCCAGGCCAGGTATCCGGCGGCCTGTGGATGATCGGCGAACTTGTGACGCGGCACGAGGCTTTCCAGGGACGCGCCGCCGCGGGCGTTGTCGATGATGCCGATGGGAATCTGCAACGCCCGCTGCAACCGTGAACCGAACACGTACCCGATGGCGCCCATATCCAACGCGACTTCCGGAGTGACGACCTTCCAGTTCTTGTCCGGATCGTCCGCCGAGTTGATGTACATGTCCGGAATGTCCGTTTCGACGAACTCCGATTCGGCGCCGCCCCTGATTCTGATGTGGCGCAGCAACGGCAAGTGCGCCATGGAGGACTCGAAGGCGGCCTGGTAGACCGCTCTGAGACCGAAGGCCATGTTGCTCTGGCCGTTCATCACCCAGATGTCGCCGATGAGGATGTTCTCCATCTCGATCCTTTCGTTGCCCGCACTAACGACCAGCTTCTGACCGGTAGCATTCGCCTGCTGCGGAGGGAAGGTCACCTCCCAGCGGCCCGACTCGCCGTGGGCCGTTGCCTCGGCCTTCTCCTGGCCAAACTGGACGGAGACTTTCTGGCCGGACTCGGCCCAGCCCCAGATCGTGACGGGTTTATCGCGCTGGATGACCATATTGCTCGAAAAAATGTTATGTGTCTTGAGACTGCCGGCGGTGGCGGCACCCGTGCATAACGTGGTGGTCAGCACTATCGTTAACGAGAGGATGAATGTGTTGTAACGCATGGTCGTTTCCTTTCTTGGGGTTCAAGCGTGTAACTGCTTACTCCACTAGCACTCACTGACTCACCTGCTTCATCACATACCACGGCGACTGCCCGCCAACGGGATTTCTCGTGCTGAATCCGCCGGCTTCGATAAAGAGGTAGTCGTCGCCGCCGATCTTCTTCACGACCATCTTCAGGGCTTCGTATCGGGTAAGATCCATCAACACGTCACGGGACCAGATCGACATCGGGTCGTCGGTCTGACCATCGTCCTTGAAGGTCATCGTTCTGAACCGGGCCCCACCGGCCTTCTTCTGCGTCCCGGGCGTGAACTCGCCGATCGTCTTGACCACGTCAACGGTTCTCCAGGTGCCGAGGACCTTCTCGTTGGCGACAAACTTCCCGTCATAAAGGAACTTGTCGTTTTCGCTCTGGAATTCCCGACGTCTTCGCCTCGATCAGCCTCTTGCCGTTGATGTAGATGATGTGTCCGCCGCCGTTGCCGACGTGGTTGCCGTCATTCACGCGCAACCGGTAGCGATGGCCCTCCTTCGGCGGAGGGATCTTGAACGTCCCGCGCAGAAGCAGGACCTCCTTGTCCCACAGCGTGTTCACTCTCGTGGCGCCGTAACAGCCCGGCCCGGTGCACGTGTCCGAGCATTTTGGAGTAGGCTGCTGGGGAATCTTGCCGTCATACTGTCCGAAAGCGCCCCTCCCTTTCCTCCAGCCGGCCTCGGCGGGATCGAAGTCTATCGCGTACCAGTTCTCCATGCCCTTGGGCAACGTCACGTCGCGGTAGCGCGTGATGAGCTGGTCCCAGGGCACCCGCTCGGCGGGAATCGGGTCGAACGTATGGTAGGACCACTCGGCCTGGCGCAGGTCGGCGAACATATGCCACCCGTACTCGCTGATGCCGGCCCTCTGGTGGAGGGCCGCAAGCTGATCGATCCTGTCGCTTCTGCCACCGGGGTACCCCGAGTGCACCTCGGCGGCCGCCAGCCTCCGCAACGGCTCCCGGTTCCTGCCGACGTGCTCGGGGATCAACTCGTTCAGGATGATCGGAGCGATCGCCTTCTTGAGCTCAGGGCCGAATCGGTCGGGATCCGCGCCCAGGAAAAACTGCTTGTACGGCAGGGGCTCTTGAGGAAAACGTCTCCCGGCGACTTCATAGAGCACGTCCAATCCCCCCGGCACTCCCGCAAGCGTCCTGGCCATCAGCTCCAGGTTCGCCTCCAGGCCCTGGGTGACGAGGACGTCGGTCTCGCCGTCTCTCGTCAGGTTCGGGTAGGCCGAGTAGGCCTCGCCGAACGTCATCGCCGCCAGCTTCTGCACCTTCGGGGTGGCGTTCTGCAGTCGGCTGAGCAGGGCGGGAACGTGCTGGTGGACGCCCCAGACCTGGTTGTGCCCGATCACCTCGCCGACCACCGGCAGGACCTTCAGGGCGCATCGCTCGTCGACGACCGCCGGGGTCAGGGCATGGATCGCGGCGCTCTGCAGCCACCAGTCGCGCTGCTCGAGCCACGGCAGGATCACACCGACGTGCGGCACGACGTCTTCGGCCTTCGCCAGGCCGAGGACCTGCAACGCTCCGTCCACCACCCACCAGGATTCGGCGGGGTCGCGGATGAGCGTGATCAACGCCGCGGCCAGATCACTGGGCAGTTCCTTCGCCGGCTCCGAGCGCCGCGCTCGATGCGCCGCGTAGATGGCGCCCACGCCGGCCCGGCGGACGCGGGGGTCGGCGGACCGGAGCATCTCCAGCATCGCGGCGATATCGACAGCTTCCCGTGCGACCGGGCCGCCCAGATGGTTGACCTTGACCCCCGCGAGCTTGCAGGCAGCGTGATGGCGGATGCCGTGGTCCTGGTGGTGCAGGTACGACCACATGGTCTCACTGTTGGCATCGGCGGCATAGAGCCGCCCCATGATCGGCATGGACGAACCGTTGGCCAGCGTTTCGGCGTCGATATCCGGCGACTTGCCGGCCTTGTCCCTGGCCGCCTCGAGCGACAGGAAGGCGTCGTCGGCTTCGGTGCCCCAGATGCGCGCGGGCAGCTTGTACTTCTTCGAGAATCTCGACGGCGGCGCCCCGGTGATGCGCAGAGTCTTGCGCGGGATGGTATAGGCCAGGGCGTAGCCGTTGCCCCACTGCGTGTTGTCGTAGCGCGCTCCGCCGAGGATGCCGAACGACCCGTCCCAGCGACGAGACAGGTCGTAATGCCACCTGCGGTTGTCCATGAACTCGCGGTACTTCTTCGGGCTCTTCTCGCAGAGCAATCCCATGGCGGCGCTGCGCCAGATCTCGCCGCCGCCGCCGGTGTGCCCGTGGAGCATGAAGGAGGTGCTGTAGAAGCTCTTGACCGCGCTGACGTCGCGCGCCCTGGCGTAGAGCGAATTCTCGCCGTCCGGCGTGAGCGAAGCCGCCGCCGCCATCATGAAGGCCAACATCCCGGTCTTGCCGTTGTCGACGAAGCCGGTTTCCGGTCTATGGTTGCCGTAGGGGTTGTTCCCCCGACCGGCAAAGCGGTAGAAATGCTCGATCGCGCCTAGCAGCATCCGATCGGGGACTTTCACCCCGCACTCCTTGGCCAGCACGACGAACGTCGCGCACGGGGTGCCTCCCGCGTTGAGATGGCCTCCGCCCATATAGCGGAAATTGCCCTTCCCCCGACAGGCCCAGCCGCCCAGGTAGTAGGTCTTCTCGGCGGCGTCCACCGAGCGTTGGATGGCCGGAAGAACCGACTGGTCGCCCGTGCGCAGATAGTACTCACACAGCGGGATGCCGCCGTAGCCCAGGTACCAGGACGCGTAGCCCGACAAGCCGGACAGTCCTCTCGCCCATCGGCACACGACCTCCAGGTCCTTGTCCTCGCCGGTGGACAGCAGGAAGCGCATCCCAATGTTGCGGATGGTGCCGCGAGCATTGCCGCCCTTGGCCAGGTAGTCGGCAAAGTTGCGGACGATCTTGTCCGACTTGGGACAATCCAGCGGCCAGGTGTCGCTGTAGGCGCCGAGCACGGGAATCTTGACGATTACCTGCTGCGCTTTGGCGTTGGGCTGGTCTTTGACCATGAACTCGAGCACGCCATCGGTCGCCTCGGCCTCTGCCAGGATCTGACCCAACTGGATTCGCGGATCGATGTCCTTGAGTTTCTGGCCGTTGATCGTCTCGATGATCTGGCTCTTCTTCAGCTTGCCGGTGGCTGCGGCCGGCGAGCCTTCCTCAATGCTGTGGATCTTCATTGCGAAGGCCGGCTGGACCAAGTCGATCCCCATGCCCACCGGGCCGAAGCGCTTGATGGTCTGAAGGGATTTCGTTTCCGACGGCCGAGTGGAGAAGAGCGCGGGGCGCTTGTAGAACGAGGTCTCTCCCGCCGCTGCGAGCCCCAAGGTCAGGGTGGCTGCCGCCAGCGCAAGCAGCGCGATGGTCGCCGAGTGTCTGCTGTTCATCGTCATTCGGCCTCTCTCGCCATGTCACTCGTGGTCATTCGTGGTTCTCGTCACCCGCCAGCCCGAGCATCGCGTCGGCGAAGGCGCCGCCGTTCCTCTCCGGACACGCCCGCCGCGCTCGGCCGACACTGTACATGGACGCCTTGGCCGCCGCTAGTCGGGGAGCGACCCGCGGCGCCGACGCGCGATCCACGTGACCGAGCGGATGACGGCGTAAGGGAAGGCCGCTGTGTGACGGAATCGCCAGGTGCCACCGTAGATGGTCGGGGGAGGCAGCCAACGCGACCTCCCCGCCGCGCGACCGGGGCCATGGATCAGCATTGGCGGTACTCATGTAGGGACCTACCGGTCGCTTGGGCGGGTGGAGAAGAGCGGCGGGCCCTTGTAGAAGGAACTCTCTGCTGCCGCGGCCACACCGCATACGAGGAGGGTCGCCGTGAAGGCGAGTCGTGTCACCGGTTTTTTCCGGCTCATGATTCTCTTCCGTGTGTTCATTGTTGTTTGTGCGCGTGCGAGCACGCACCCTACCGTGCCTCCTCGTCCAGACAAAGCACCGATCCGTCCTTCAGGGCCACATAGAGCTTCCCATAGGCGACAGCCATACCTTCGTAGACGGTCGGTGATGGAAGCCGCAACTCAGACACCTTCTTGCCGTTCGGCGTGGCGAGACACCAGAGGTTTCCGCCTCGCTTCCCTTGCCATTTCTCGAGTGCTTCGACGGTCGTTTCGTTTCGGATCGCCGGCGGACCTGCCACGTAGAGCAAGTTCTCGGTCAGGACGATGGAATTGACGTAGAGGTCGGGATCATGCTGCGACCAGTCATACTTGATGGTGCTCGATAGCAGGGACTTCTTCAGCCGCGTGAGTTCCTCCGTGTCGGTAGCTTCGGTGTGGATGAGCACATCGTGTGAGGAGAGGTCGATGATGCGCCCGCCCTTCTCCCATGGCGGGTCCCGCTTGCGGTCGGTCTTGCTTGCTCGATAGATGTGCCACTCCAATCTTCTCACCCAACGATG
The DNA here is from genome assembly GCA_964510295.1 of uncultured Anaerolineales bacterium. GTDB lineage: Bacteria > Planctomycetota > Phycisphaerae > FEN-1346 > FEN-1346 > JAUVZF01. The sequence continues at coordinate 48,236 of CAZEBQ010000003.1, forward strand.
AAGGTGTGGCAGACGCGAGAATCCGAAGGCGTGCGTCTCGTTGAATGCCAACATCTTGCCGCCGGGCGCAAACCGGGGCGGCTGGTGGTTCTCCATATCGCCGCCCGAGTAGTTCCTGCCGAAGAGCATCAAGGTGCGGTGAAATCCCGAGTCGTCGAGGAACCCGCTATTGACGAACAGGTGAGCGCCCTCGCCGACCTGGGAGGTGGCCCGCCGCATGGCCTCGACGACAGGGCGGGAGCAGTCGAGCTCGAAACGCTGCGTGTTCATGAAGATGCTTCGGCCGTCAGAAGAGAGGATGTCGGGATTGCTCGCCGGCAAGGTCCGGTTGGCCATCTTGTCCTCAATCAGGCCGTCGCCGGTCGGGTCCGTCTCGTCGAGGATCTCTTCATGCAGCAGCTTGCCCGTCTTAACGTCGAGGCATACCAGTCGCATGCCGCCGTCCAGGAAGGCCGAACGACCGGCCACGCAGTAGACCCTTTGGTCGATCACAAGAGGGCTGCCATGGACGGGCCAGACGGATTCCAACTGCTCCCTGGCGAGCAGATACCGCTCGACCGGCGCGACGCGGTACCGCCACGCCCGTTCGCCGTTTGCGGCATTCAAGCAATAGAGGTGCCCGTCTCTTGATCCGAACAGCACTCGGCCATGTGCGATCGCCGGGGGCGAATCGATGCGTGCGCCGGCGATATACGTCCACGCATGTCGCCCTGACGATGCATCGAGCGCATGTAGCACATGCGCGTCTTTGTCAGCGACGAACAGCGTCCCGTCCGCAACGGTGATTGCGGACAAGTTGTTGCCGATCTTCGTCGACCACAGCGTCTTCAGGCCGGTGGCGAGCGTTGCCTTGGAAAAGCAACTTCTGGCATTGTCATGCCGAAATGTGGGCCACTCCTCGGATGGCCCAGCCGGCTGAGGCGACGACGCGACCGGCGTCTCGTAGGCCGGGCCCTTTTGCAGTCTTTCCGACGCCGGTGCCGGCGCCTCGGCCTCTTGCGCGGCGGGGGCGAGGGCGTTGAATCCGCGCAGCAGCGACTCCGCGTAGCAAGCACAGGGGTGCTGCGGCTGGTAGATCAGGCCGTTTGCCGGCAGGGTTCCGTAGATGCAGGCCCCGCGTACCCAGTGGTTCATCGATTCCCAGCCGGTCTTCGGGCTGATGAACTCGATGCCTGTGCGGCCCGAGACGATGTACTGCTCTGTCGCCTTGGAACGATGGCAGCGTTGGTGGAACCAGTAGATGTCCTTGCGAGGCTTGAACTGGCGCTTGATCTCGCCTGTGTGCAAATCTCGACCGGTCCAGGTCCCGGCGTCTTTGCTCCCCATCATGATTCCAAGCCAGACCAGGCCGTCGACGACGAGGATGTCCTTGGGACACTCGAAGCCGGTCGAATGTTTGTGCGTCTTGTAGCTCCAAAGCACCTTGCCGTCCACGGCAGACAGTGCGGTGAATGTGCGCAGATTGTTGGCCGCGGCCGAGGAACTCGATCTCCTGTATCCCGGCTGATCATCGCCGCCCCAAAACAGCACCACATCCTTGTGAACGGCCAGCGTCGGGGTGGTCGCGGTGGCGATCACGCCGTCGAGAGCAACCGGTTCGCTCTTGAAGATCTGCCTGCCGGTCCTGCAATTGAATGCTCGGATACACTTGCCATTGTGAAAGAACACGCCCCTGTCCGAAACGGCAAAAGACATGGGCGCCACGGGTGTCTTGTGTCGCCACAACTCGTTGCCCGATTCGGGCTCGACGGCACGAATCCATTTCTCTTGTCCTGCCCAGGCGTTTTCGTCGGAGTAGCGATGCCCTGTCTGATACAAGGTCGGAGAATCCGTCGTGATGAGGTATAGAACTCCGTTGTGGTGCAGGATCTCCTCGCAGGCAGCGGTCTTCTCCAGTCTTCTGATCGTCCGGCCGGTGGCCGCGTCGATCACCGTGACGCCCTCATCCAGGTTGGCGGCAACGAACAGCCTGTCGCCCACGGCCACAAGGCGTCGCGTCATTTGTGTCGGCCCGCTCTTGTATCGGAATAGCGGCGAGACCCATCGCTTGAAGGGGCGCTTCCACAAAATCTTCCCGTTGTAGGCATTCCGAGCGATCAACTGCCAATCCGGGGGCAAGAAGAGCGAGACGTGCGGCCCTTCATCGAGCAGGTAGAAGATCCTCCCGGCAGCCGTGACCATGGTCTGAAAGCCGGAGACCGCTTCATGATGGCGCGTCCATGACGGACCGCCGGTCCACTGCAGCCTCTCGGGAGGGCCGGCCACACGGTCCTTGCTGACCGACCCGCCGCTCGCATCGTACAGCGCATGCGTCCACTCATCGGTGTTCTGCGGGCGTTCCTTCACAAAGTGCTGCCATGTGTCGCCCTTGTGGAAACAGGCTTTGCCCCCGGGGCGCAGGGCTCGATTGCATTCCTCAAGAGCGACCTTTGCGCCGTTGTCGAGCAGGATGGCGTCGATCGAATTGTCGACAAACGGTAGAACGCCGCCGCGCCATAGGGCCACGGACACGGGGCCGTATCGACCGGCTTCGACAATCCGTTCTCTGGCTGCCCGAATCTTGTCAGGATCGCGATCCAATCCGCGCACCACCCAGGCGCCGGCCTGTCCGAGCTTCAGCGTGTTCCTGCCGTCTTCGCATCCGACATGGACGACAACGCCGCCGTCCAAGCCGTCTCGCACGGCCTGGGCGGCCGGGTGCACGGCCCCGGAGGCGCCAAGAGCAGATGCCGCAAGAAACAAGAATCCAGTGAGAAAGAGGAGGCCGCCAACGCCCGACCGGAAAGAGGGTATCTCTCGCAGGGGGTTTCTCGAACGGGTCGGTCTCAATTCAGTCAGCGGCATAGTGAACTGTCCTCTCCCCGCAGGTGGTCGAGATCGAATACCCTCGTTGGCTCGGAACTCCGTTTGAGCGCTCGTGCAATCAGCGACGCCGCATCATTGAGATCTCACACTGCCGGCTCTGGCCGGACTCCTTGCCACTGCTATCTAACCGGCCTCAGCGTGAAGTCCTTAATGGTCAATCCCTTGACCGGCTCGTTGCGCGAGAAGCGAAGGACATTCCGGCCCTTGACCAGCGAGACCTCGACCGGTTGAGTCTTATCCCACATGCCGACGGTGAAAGGCATCGCGATGTCGGTCGGCTCCTTGGCATCGTTGGCCGCGACCAGGAGGTGCTGATCGGCGCTGGTCGTTACCACCCGCGCGCTGAGCGCATATTTCCCGGCTGCCGGCGCCTCGAAGGTGTATTCGAACTCCTCGGGTTTCCCCAACCTGTTGTAGTGCAACTGCATCCCGCCCAGGTAGCTCTTCATGAAGACGATCTTCGCCGTGCTGTTCATCGGTTTACTGCAGGCCACGACCGGAATCGTGATCACCCCGTCCTGTCCGACGTCGATCTTCCTGTCCGCCTCCGTCATGGTCACTGCTTCAACGGCATCCTTCTCCTTGGATTCATTCGCCTCGCCAATGTCCTCGCCCACCGCGGCCAGCGCCACCGCCTTGGCCTCTTCAACAATCGCCCGCTGCCGGTAGAGCGCCACGCCATTCCAGAAGCCGGACGCCGCGGCGTTGAAACCGAAGGCCCTCTTCTCGCCAAGGACCGCGCCCACCCACTGGGCACGCTGCACCTGCAGGAAGGCCGCCTCGACCTCCCTGGCCTGCGTATGCACCACGAAATCGATGTCCTGGCCATACGCGGTCCAGCCCCACCCCCAGGTGGCGCCAAGGTTGATCACCCAGCCATCGGGCGTCCA
>CAZEBQ010000004.1:0-13314 GCA_964510295.1 uncultured Anaerolineales bacterium
TCAAACTCGGCCTCGAACCCACCTACAAGCCGGGCGAACTGGACGAAATGATCACGGACACGGCAGCCAAGTTTGCCGCCGTGGAAGCGCACCGCGACAAGCGGGGCAACTGAAGTCCTCAAGCAGCACGGGAAAGACTATGGTCGACAAGAGCCAACCCGAACCGGGCGCGTCGGTCGAACTTCGTCGCGACGACGACGAGCAGTCGGTCGTGCGCCTGGCCGGGCGCCTCGAGGCCGGCACACTGCCGGGCGTCTGGGCAAAGACCGTCGAGCCCCTGCGCCGGACCACACCGAAGCGCCTCGTCGTGGACGGGTCTGGCATCGAGTATTGCGACGGGGCCGGGTTGGGGCTGTTCGCGGAACTGCGGAGGATTCTGGCCACGACGGGCGGTGAGATGCACGTCACGGGCCTCGCGCCCGACCTGCGGCGGCTCCTCGATCTCTCGGCCCTGGAGGATGCCGCCGCCCGCGTCCTGGAGCCGGAACCGCGACCCGGATTCGTCAGCCAGGTCGGTCGGGCGACCGCCGAGATTCTGGGAGACGTCCGTGACATCATCGAGTTTGCCGGGGAAGCCCTGGCGGGACTGGCATGGGCGGCGGTCCACCCTCACCGCGTCCGCTACCGCGACATGTGGATTGTGGCGGAGAAGGCGGGGGTGGCGGGCCTTCCGGTGGTGTGCCTGCTGGGCCTGTTGCTCGGGCTGATCAGCGCATTCCAGGCGGCGATTCCGCTGGGGAAGTTCGGCGCCCAAGGCTGGATTCCGGCCATGGTGGCCGTCGGCATGACGCGGGAACTGGGGCCGCTGATCACAGCCATCCTCCTGGCCGGTCGTTCAGGGTCGGCGTTTGCGGCCGAGATCGGTACCATGAAGGTGACCGAGGAACTCGACGCCCTCGTGACGTTCGGCCTGAACCCGACGCGGTACCTGGTGATACCGCGCGTGCTGGCGGCCCTGATCGTGACGCCGGTACTCGTGGCATTCAACATCATGATGGGGATCGTGGGCGGGTACTTCGTCATGGCGGGGATGGGCTACTCGGTCCGGTACTACGCCCAGTCGATCATCGATTCAATCACGTACGTGGACCTGCTCGGGGGGGTCTTCAAGACGCTGGTGTTCGGCCTGCTCGTGGCGGCGATCGGGTGCCAGAGGGGCCTCAAGACCCAGAAGGGACCGGGCGCGGTGGGCGACAGCACCACCCGGGCCGTCGTCGCGGGCATCGTCCTGACGATCCTCGCCGACGGCGTGCTGGGGTGTGTCTACTATTACCTGGGTCTCTGATCCGAAAGGCAGGCGCTGTCCGGTGGAAGCGATTATCCGAGTCCAGGACTTCCACGCGGCCTACGGCGGCCGGACCGTCCTGAAGGACGTGACCTTCGACGTCCAACAGGGCGAAGTCCTCGTCATCGCCGGCGGGTCGGGGTGCGGCAAGAGTACCGTCCTGAAGCACATGATCGGTCTCTACCAGCCGGCGGGTGGCCGGATCCTCATCGACGGCGACGACATCTGCACCGCCGTGGGCCGCGACCGCGAACGCATCCTCCGCAAACTGGGCGTCGCGTACCAGGGCGGGGCGATGTTCGGCTCGATGACGGTGCTGGAGAACGTGCGGCTGCCCCTGGAGGAGTTCACGGACCTTGCAGACGACATGATGGATATGATCGCGCTCGCGAAACTCCGGCTCGTGGGTCTGGACCAGGCGGCCCAGCGGATGCCGGCGGAACTCTCGGGCGGCATGCTGAAGCGGGCGGCGCTCGCGCGGGCCATCGCGCTTGACCCGCGCATCGTCTTCCTGGACGAGCCGTCCGCGGGCCTCGACCCCATCACGTCCGCCGACCTCGATCAACTCATCCTGAACCTGAAACGCCTGCTGAACATGACCTTCGTCATCGTGACGCACGAGTTGCCGAGCATCTTCACGGTCGCGGACCGGGTGGTGGTACTCGACGCGGCTGTCCGGACGATGGTGGCGCTCGATGACCCGAGGACGCTGCGTGATGGCAGCCCCAACCCCTGGGTGCGGGCATTCTTCAACCGGCAGGCCAGCGAGACAGACCCAGAACCAACCCCTTCAGAGGTCGCGCCCGACGACGGCAGACCGAAGGCGGAAAGAGGTGACGCATGAGTGCGAAAGCCAGTTATTTCAGACTCGGCCTGTTCATGATCCTTGGCGTGGCCCTTCTCGTCGGCGGCGTCATCGTGCTGGGGGCGGGCGACCTGTTCAAGGAAACCGTCGCGGCCGAGACGTTCTTCGACGAGTCCGTCCAGGGTCTCGGTGTCGGCTCGGCCGTCCGGCTCCGCGGCGTCGACATCGGCAAGGTCAGCCGCATCGGCTTCCTCCGCCGCAGGTATCCCGACTCGAAGCGGGCCGAGGACGTGGCCTTTGGAAAGTACATCCTCGTCGAGATGGAACTGGACTCCGAACAGTTCCCCATTCCCGGGACGAAGGATATGCGCCAGCGCCTGTCCGGCGCGGTCGAGTCAGGCCTGCGCCTCCGCATGGCGTCCTCGGGGCTCGTGGGGGCCGTGTACCTGGCGGCCGACATTCTGGACCCGCAGACGTTCCCCGCGCCCAAGATCGACTGGACACCGAAGTCCCTGTTCATCCCGTCCGCGCCCGGCACGATGAGCCAGGTGATGGCCACGGTCGAGGAACTGGCCGCGGAACTGAAGGCAGCCGACCTCGCGAAAGTCATCGGCAACATCAGCAAGTTCTTCGTGACCGCCGACAAGGCGGTGACGGAGTTGCAGGTCGCGAAGATCAGCGAGCAGGGCGTGGGCCTCCTGAAGGAACTCCGCGGAACGAACGAGCGGTTGAAGAAGATTATCGACAATCCCAAGATCGACGAGGGTCTGACCGACCTGACGGCCGCGATCAAGGGCGTTCGTAGCGTGGTTGACGAAGGCGGTGCCCCCGTCACAAAGGCCCTGAAGGACCTGCCGGCCATCTCGACAAGGCTCAAGGCCACCACCAAGCGCATCGATGAGGTCCTGGCCGATCCGAAGGTCGACAAGATCATCGCGGACCTTTCCACCACGGCGGAGCACGTGGCGCCGGCCGCCCTGGAACTGCGGAAACTGCTGAAGCGGCTGGACAACCTGTTCGCAACCCAGCAGCAAGACGTCCAGGCGATCATCCGCGCGCTGCGCGACGTCCTGGAGAACGTGGAAACGCTGAGCGAAGATGCCAAGGACAATCCGGCGCGGTTGCTTTTCGGCGAGCCGCCGCCGCGCCAGAAGCCGGGAGAATGACCATGATCCGAGTCCGTGCCACTATGCGGCCAGTTGCGCTCGCACTGCTCTGCCTGAGCCTCGTGTCGTGCGAGGCCATGATGAAGCCCGCCCCCGACAAGGCCTACTTCGCAATCGACGTCCCCCCGCCGGCGAAGGCCAAGGCGTCGAGCGACCTTGTGCTCCGAGTTCGACGGGTGAACGTGGCCACGCCCTACAACGCGCGGACCTTCGTCTACAAGGTCGGCGAAGGCAAGTTCGAGAGCGACTACTACAACGGGTTCATCACGACTCCCGCCGAGAACCTGACGGGCGAACTCATCGAATGGCTCGCGGCAGGCGGCCCCTTTGCATCGGCGATCGACGGCGCCAGCAGCGTCAGCCACCAACTCGTCCTGGAGAGCAATGTCACGGCCCTGTACGGCGACTACACGGACAAGCAAGCCCCTCAAGCCGTCATCGAAGCGAAGTTCTTCCTCATGGACGACACCGGCGCCGACGTGCGCATCGTCTTCCAGAAGACGTATCGGCAAACCGCGCCCGTCGATGGCGAAGAGCCCGCCGCGCTCGTGAGGGCGTGGAACGAGACCTGGCGGAAGACCTTCACGGCTTTGGTGAATGACCTTGGCCAAGTCAATCTGCCGGCCAAGGAACCGTAGGGCTTGCCGACCGGCGAAAGTCCTCTTGACCTTGGTCGGCGAGAAGAAGGCGGCGTAGTGGATGTAGCCCAGTCCGCTCTTTGGCCGCATGCCCGGCGCCACGGCTTTGCTCCGCCCTTTACACTCGCGGTGGGATTTGTTGCGGCCCGCGGCGGGTTGGGCCATTACCCCCTCAACATCGGCGACGCGCTCATCTCGCCGAATCCGGCCCTGAACGCCGTCAGCCTGAACCCCGTCTATTCCGTGCTTCGGACGGTTTTCCGCGCCTCGGAGCGCCAGTACGCGTTCTACGGCGAGGCACAGAACCTCGGCACCGTCCGCCGCTTGCTCGGCCTGGAGGAGACCGAGCCCGAGGACCCGACCTACCCTTTCTCAAGGACCTCACCGGGAACGCCGAGGGGCAACCGCAAGAACGTGATTCTGTTCGTCCTGGAGAGTTGGTCGGCCAAGGATGTGACGTGCCTTAGAGGACGGCCGGGCGTCTCGCCGGTCTTCGATGACGATCTATCGGTGCTTCCTGTCGGGAAGGCATGGACTGATGGTTCGAGGGGCAACGGCTCGTAGTGTCGACGACTACAGCAAGGGCGAGTGGATCTGGTCATGGGGAGGAACCTCCGACATCAACGTGATCGCCTGCCGACTTCAGGGCTCCGGCCCGACGAGCGAGAGTCCTTCGGGCGGAGCAGCATACTACCACGATGCCCCGGTGCCCAACGCCGCTCACGCCGGGCAGGGACATCGTTTCGTGGCGTGCAATTTCCGCTCAAAGAACAAGTACATGGTGTATCTGCGCCATTCCAATCGCGATCGATTCACGAACTGCTACTTCGAAGGCAGGGGGGCTGAACGTTCCCCTTACCCGATGATGAAGAATGACCGCTTACGGACAGGCTCAGTCCGGATACTGGCCTGCCGCTTCACCCATGTTGACAGGACGTCCGAATGGCACGTCAACCAGACGAAGGAGTGGTGACGGGCAGATAGTGTCGGCGATAGAGCCATCTTCCAGGACCCCCCTCCCTGTGATTTGACCCAGGTTTTGTGGGAGAATCCTGGCGGCGTGGGCCGAACCGGGCCGTGTCCCCGCTCCGATGACAACTCATCGTCCGCCAGCCCGCGCCCGGACAAGGTTGTCCGATGTCGGCAGATGCAGTAGACTCCTCGGGAAGGCTGTCATGGTCGTGGGCAGGAGGCCGTCCGGGATCTACCTGGTTGGCTTGGCCGGCCCCGCTTCCTGCGAAGGGACGCCCGGATGCCAGACTGCCCACAACCAATGGCCGCCTGCTCTGTCATTTCGCCGCTCTGGATCGGCTGCCTCTGCCTCTCGCTTGCCGTATCGTCGGCCGCGACGGCCTCCGAAGCCCCGCTGGAGCAGCCCGCGAACGACGGCGGCCCCAACGTACCGCCTTTGAGCAAGATCCTGGCGACGCTGCGAGCAGGACATCCACGGGTAATGGCCGGGCCGGGGACGTTTGGTGTTGTGGAGGCCCTGGTGCGACGCGGGGGTTTGCCCGCGCGGCTCTACGGCGACGTCAAGAAATCCGCAGACCAGATTCTCGCGGCGCCGGTCTCGAAGTACGAGAAGCCGGATGGCCGCCGGCTGTTGAGGATCAGCCGGCGCGTGCTGGACCGCGTCCGCGTCTTGGCGATGGTGAACCGCCTGGAGGGAGACCCTCGCTATGCAGACCGGGCCTGGAAGGAACTGGAGGCCGCGGCGTCATTTGAGGACTGGAACCCGGCGCATTTTCTGGACACGGCCGAGATGACCCATGCCTTCGCGCTGGGATACGATTGGCTGTATGATCGCTGGAGCGATGACCAGCGACGAGTGTTGCGGGAGGCGATTGTCTCGAAGGGCCTGCGCGAAGGCCTGAAGGTCTATGAGCGCGAGAAGGGCTGGCACCGCAACAGGAACAACTGGAACCAGGTGTGCAACGGGGGGCTGATCAGCGGCGCGCTGGCCGTCGCTGACGTCGAGCCGAAGATCGCGGCGAGGATCGTCTACGAGGCCGTGCGAAGCGTGCCATTGGCGATGCGGCATTACGAGCCGGACGGGGGGGGCACCGAGGGGGTCACCTATTGGGGGTACGGCTCCCGGTACAATGTTGTGCTGCTGTCGTCGCTGGACACGGCCCTGGGTACCGACTTCGGTCTGTCGCGGGTGGGGGCGTTCAAGCAGAGTGGCTTCTACCAGATCTACCTCTCCGGCGCCGGCCGGGTGGCGTTCGACTTTGCGGACTGTGGGCGGAAGCCGGTCTCTGAGCCGCAGCATTTCTGGATGGCGCGCAAGTACGCCGTGCCGGCGTTCAGCTGGTTTCGGCTCCGCGGTCTTGAGGGTGGCGACGAGCCGGGCGGAGCTTTGGACCTCCTCTGGTACGACGGTCGAGGGCGAGACCTCAATGTCGAGACGTTGCCGTTGGACCGCCACTTCCGTGAAGCTGAATGCGCCGCCTTGCGGAGTTCATGGAAGCCGGACGCGATGATGGTCGGCATCCAGGCCGGACGGACGATGAACCTCGGTGGCCACCGGCATCTGGATCTGGGCACGTTTGTGCTGGACGCGCTGGGGCAGCGGTGGATCACCGACTCCGGCGTCGAGCGTGAGACCTACATGGCCCATCGCCACAGGAACCCTCGCCACGCCTACTACCGTGTGCGAGCCGAAGGCCACAATGTCCCGGTGTTCAATCCGGGCAAGGGACCCGACCAGAACCCCCGGGCGGTGGCGCAGATTGTGATGCTCAAGTCCGTGCCGCACGAGGCCGTAGCGGTCGTGGACTTGACGCAAGCGTACCAGCCGCACGCCGACCGTGCCGTGCGCACGTTCGCGTTCGAGAATCGCAAACGCCTGGTCGTGACGGACGAACTGCGGGCACGCACCCCTGCAGAACTCTGGTGGTTCCTGCATACCGAAGCCAAGGTCACCCTTAGCGATGATGGCCGCAATGCCACGCTCGCCCGACACGGGAAGTCTCTCACCGTGCGGCTGCAGCAGCCTGCCGGAGTCAAGTTCGAGGTGATGGACTGCCGACCATTGCCATCGTCACCCGACCCGAAGCCTCAAGCAGACAACCGCAACCGCCGCAAACTCGCCCTGCACCTGACGAGGGTGCAGGCGACGCGCATCCAGGTCTCGCTGGAGCCGCAGGAGTGATGATCGCTCCGCAGTTCGACTATATCCCGATGCCCCCCATGCGTCGCCAAGGCATTACAATGGCCGAAGACACCACTGAGATTGGTGAACCGGCAGCGCTGGATGGCAACGTCTTTCGCCTGAGGCAAGTAGACGAGTGTGTGCCGGTAGGGCGACGGCACGCTGTCCTTCTCTGTGACAACGGGATTGGCCGTGCCGTTGGCGTCGATTCCGAGGTCCGTCATCGAGAAGCCCTCGATCGCTTTGCCCGCGAAGATCGCGTCATAGGCCCCCTGGCTGTCCGCCACTCTCACAACGCTCCTGCGCATCCCCACGCCTCGCAGCTCCAGGCGGTTGCAGAGCTCCACCTGGGGTGCCCAGTGGCCCTTGTTCGGAGCGGTGATGCGGTAAACACCCTCCGGGAAGTGCACGACCCCGCCACCGGCCTCGTCCACGGCATCGATGGCCGCCTGGATCGCCGCACGATCGTCGGCCTTGCCGTCTCCCTTCGCGCCGTGGACCCTGACCGACACCATCGCCGCGGGCACCGACGCGGACGTAAACGCGAAGGCCATCGCGATCATGCCAGTAAGCAACCGAACGCTCATCTGCGGCCTCCCTTTGGCCGCGCGGCGCGCGGCAGCTCGCCACAGCGCAGCTTGCCTTGCTCCTCACGGGCTCCTATAGCATCTCTGCATCCAGGCAGGGTCAATGGAGCCGAGAGCATGGGCTTGGTCATTGTCTGTTGCCGGGTCGCTTGCCTTGACTGGCTGTGGCCGTGCTCGTGCCGGTGGCCGTGGTCGCGCGGGACAGGATCATCGCGGACACGAGGAAGGTGGTGTCCGACGTCTCGAGCGGGCCGGTCGGCCTGTGCGTGAACCTCCTTGGGATAGGTGGAGCGTTGCCAATGACAGGCCGGCAACACTCACCGACGACGCCCTGAGAGAGCGGGCGAGGGCCGTCCCGGCACGCGGCAGCAAGACTCCTCAGGAGAAGGGAACACGATGGGAATGACCCGCCGTCGATTCCTGGCGACCTCCGGCTTTGCGCTCGGCGGCTCTGCCCTTCTCGGCCCGAGCGGGGACGCGCTCGCGCGCGAGGGGAACGCGAAGAGGCCGAACGTCGTCCTGATCATGGCCGACGACTGCGGCGTCGAGCTCTTCAAGGCCTACGGCAGCGAGAGCCATCGCACGCCCGTGCTCGACGCCCTGGCCGCGGAGGGCGTCGTGTTCCGCCACTGCTATGCCACGCCACTGTGCACGCCGACCCGCGTCTCGATCATGACCGGCAGGTACAACCACCGCAACTACACCACCTTCGGCGCGTTTCCCAAGGACGATGAGACCCGGACCTTCGGGAACCTGATGAAGAAGGCCGGGTATGCGACCTGCATGGCGGGCAAGTGGCAGTTCAAAGGCGTGAGCATCGCCCGGATGGGCTTCGATGCGACCCTGCGCTGCGATTGCTGGCGCGGCTACTGGACCACCGGCAGCATCTGGGCAAACGAGAAACCCCTCAAGACCGCCGAGCCGACGTACCGCCCCGACATCGTGAACCGCTTTGTGCTGGACTTCATCGAGGCCAACCGCGCCCGGCCGTTCTTCGTCTACTACCCCATGTTCCTCATCCACCACCCCGAGCAGCCGAGCCCCGACCACTCCGACACGAAGCTCATCGAGAAGTGCAAGCGCGGATTCGCCGAGCCCATTCGCCAGGAGAGTGTGTTCCGCGACATGGTAACCTACATGGACAGCCTCGTCGGCAACGTGGTGCGCAATCTCGACGAGCTGGGCATCCGTGAGAACACCATCATCCTGTTCACCGGCGACAACGGGACGAGTGGGCACCAGGCGATCGTGAATGGGGAGCGCCTGTCGGGCGGCAAGGGCAGCATGAGCGACTCGGGGACTCGTGTGCCGCTGATCGCCAACTGGAAGGGGACGGCCAAACCCGCCGTCGTTGACGATCTGGCGGATGTCACGGACTTCTACGCCACTCTGGCGGACGTCGGAGGCGTCTCATTGGCTCCGCCGGCGTGGGTCTCCGCACGTCCCGCCGCCGCAGCACTCCCTCCGGATGGCGTGAGTTTCCTGCCACGGTTGCGCGGGGAGCGCGGGACACCGCGGGAGTGGGCCTTCGTGCTCTTCGACCGCAACGGCTGCGTCCTGTGGCGGCAGTGCGTGAAGAAGGGCGAACTGCCTCCGGAGCATCTCCGACAGGGCAGCTTCTGGGCCAGGACGCAGCGTTGGAAGCTGTACGGCGACGGCCGCCTCTATGACGTGGCGCGCGATCCGAGGGAGACCCAGGCCATCGCGGCGGCAAACGACACCCAGGAAAGCGCCCGGGTCCGCGCGATGCTGAGCGCCGTCTTCAGGAAACTGAACGTTGCCCAGAGCGACCTGATCACCTTCGACGGTTTCAAGGCGAGGGTGCAGGGGGCCAAGCCGCAGCGATGATGCAGGAGCTGATCCATGCCTGGACAGGATAGACTCAACCGGCGAGCCTTCCTCCGAACGTCGACCGCAGCAGCGGGAGGAGCGGCTCTGCTGCCTGGCCTGGCGCTCCAGGGGGCGACGGGGGCAGGCTCTGAGCAGGGCGCCGAGCCGCGCCCCAACATCCTCCTCATTCTCGTCGATGACCTCGGGAACCGCTGCCTGAGCGCCTTCGGCGGGACGGTCCCCACCCCCAACCTCAACCGTCTCGCCAAGGACGGCATGGTGTTCCGGCATGCCCACGCCTGCGCGATGTGCGCGCCAACGCGGGACGAGATGATGACGGGCCTCACGCGCGTGGGTCGAGGCCGCCCCGGCGCCGACGTGCCGTTCTTCACCAACCACCTTCAGCATCTGGGCTACACCACGGGCATGGCCGGCAAGTGGTTCGTGGGCAGCGTCTTCGACCCGCCTCTGCGTGGCTTCGACGAGGCGTGCATCCTGGTCAACGGCTACCGCCACTGGGCGCCGGACGTCATGGTCTGGGGCAGCGGCGGGATGTTCAAGGAACTGAACCAGCCGAAGGTCGAGGGCAGGCTGAACGAGTGGGAGAGCCCTCTCGAGGGGAACGTCCGACACAAGGCAACGCGTCTCGCCGACCGCTACGGCGAGGATGTGGCCGTGGACTTCCTGTGTGACTTTATCGGGCGACGCCGACGGAAGCCCTTCTTTGCCTACTACTCGAGCAAACTGACCCACGTGCCCGCGGCACCCACGCCTGACGGCAACGCTGGGGCCGTCGAGGCCTTCCGAGCCGCCTTTGCCGAGAGCCACGATCGACACCTCAAGGGCGTCGAAGGAGCGGCTCGGAAGCACGCCGACCGCAAGTCCGTCCGGCTTGCGTCGGGAAAGGCCTACCGCAACGATGGCATCCGCTACCTCGACAAGATGGCCGGCCGTCTGCTGGCGAGGCTCGATGAGCAGGGGCTGCGCAAGGACACGCTTGTCCTGTTCACGTCAGACAACGGCAACTCGGCGCTCGACCCGCTGCCGGAAGGTGCAGAGCCCCTGCCGGGGCGGAAGGGCGACTCGCGCGAGGGCGGCACGCGGGTGCCGCTGGTCGCCAACTGGCCGGGACGTGTCGCCGCCGGCTCGACCTGCGACGACCTCGTCCACGTCCAGGACTTCCTGCCGACGTTTCTCGAACTGGCAGGCGGCCGACTACCGGAGGGCTGGCCGTGCGACGGCCGCAGCTTCGCGCCCCAACTTCTCGGCCGCACGGGCACTCCCCGGGAGTGGTTCATCGGCACGGGCGCCCACCCGTCGATCTGGCTGAAGCGCGTGGCCAGCGAACTCGGCAAGCCCGACCTCGAACCGTACAAACTCGTTTGGGTGCACGGCCGACGGTACAAACTGTACAACGACGGGCGGTTCTACGACCTGGAGAAGGACCTGGCCGAGGCCCACCGCATCCCGCCCGGCGACGGCTCACCGGAGGCCGAGCAAGCCCGCAAGCGGTTTCAGGCCATCCTCGACCGGTATAAGTAGCCTGCCGCGGTGTTCAAGATGTGGCCGGCGCCGCCCTGCGGCAGCGGCCTGCCATGATGGATCCTCAAAGGAGTGCTGCATGGAGTGCCTGCGTTGGGTGCCTGCCATCGCGGCCGTCGCGTGCCTGATTCTGTGGACTGTCGCCGGGGCGTTTGCCGCTCCGGCCGGTGGTGTCTCGCCGCAGGTTCGCCGGTCGTGGCAGGAGGACTTCAAGGAGATCGACAAGGCGATCGCGCAGCGTCGTGCGTCCGAAGTAACGGACAGTGCGCATGAGAACCCGCACATCCTCGACCGGCAGGCGCCCATCTGGCCAACCGACCGCGACCCGCTCGACGTCGAACTCCGGCGGGCGCTCGCGCTGCTTGCCCACCTGCAGGCGCTTCCCGACGCGCCGGGCCTTGCCGCCCCCGCCGCTCGACTCCGCACCATCCGCGGGCAGGCTGAAGGTCTGGACCCCGCCACCGCCGCCGGCGCTGCCGCGCGGCGGGAACTCTACTTCCAGGCACGGGCCGCGCGGCGGCAGGTCGCACTCGCCAATCCGCTGCTCGACTTCGACGAGATCCTCCTGACCACCGGCCGGCCCGGCGGCGCGCATATCCAGAGCCACTTCTACGGGCGGCAGTACGGGAGGGGCCGCCTGCTGGCGGTGTCGGACTTCCGTGCTGGCGAGCCGAAGGTCCGCGAGTTACTGAAGGGGGTCAAGGTCTCCGGCGGCCGCTACGACGGCCGCAAACTGGCGGGCGGCCGCTTCTACACCCTCGACCTCTCCTGGGACGGCACGGAACTCCTCTTCGACTGGTGCGCCTGCAAGAAACCGGCTGACCCGGGGCCCGACTCCATCTTCAACCCGTCGCACATGACGCCCGACGCCACCTACAACGTCTTCAAGGTGAACCTGGAGACGGGGCGCCTCGCGCAACTGACGGACACGATGTACAACGACTCCTGTCCGGCCTGGCTGCCCGACGGGCGGGTCGTCTTCATCTCCGACCGGCGCGGCACGTACGTGCGCTGTCACCCCGCAGGCACGCCGGAGAAACCCTACAACAAGCGAGGGATGCACCAGCCGTGCGCCACGCTGCACACGATGAAGGCCGACGGCACCGACGCCATCCCCATCAGTTGGCACGAGACGAGCGAGACGTTTCCGCGCGTTGCCAACGACGGCCGCATCGTCTACACCCGATGGGACTACATCGACCGCGAGTTCCATGCCGGACACCACATCTGGTTCTGCACGCCCGACGGGCGCGACCCGCGCGCCCCGCACGGCAATTACCCCCTGCCGCACAGCCGCATGGTGACGTACGACGCCTCCGGCCAGCCGCAACACGAGCCGTTTCACGACGGGCGGCCGCTGCGGCCGTGGGCGGAGTACGGCATCCGGCCGATTCCCGGTTCCCGCCGCTTCATCGCCGTCGCCAGCATTCACCATTCAAGCCCCAAGGGCCAACTCGTCCTGATCGACCCGAGCGTGCCCGACGACGGCCGCATGGCCCAGGTCCGCCAGGTGCATCCGGGGGAGCTGCCGCATGAGGGCTGGAAGGCAGACCGGCGGAACATGCGGTTCCCTTACGCCTGGCCCTGGCCCCTCAGCGAGGACTTTTACCTCGCGAGCCACCTGGACGGCGGTGGGGCCCTGGTGCTTCTGGACCGTTTCGGCAACCGCGACGTGGTGTACGCAGACCAGCCGGTGCTCTTTGCGATTCCCCGGAAGGCCCGGCCCCGGCCGCCGGTCATCCCCACGCAGACGTACCAGGGCGAGCGGGCCGCTCTGCCCGGGCACAGCAGGGCTACCATCACCGTCATGAACGTCTACGACGCCGACTTCGACTGGCCCGAGGGCACGCGGATCACGCACCTGCGCATCGTCCAGATCTTCCCCCGGCCGTGGTCATCGCCTTTCAACAACGTCGGGGACAGTTACATGACCGGCACGACGAATCGGATGGCCCTCGGCACCGTGCCGGTCGAGGACGACGGCAGCGCGTACTTCGAGGCGCCGGTCGAGTGCCTCATCTACTTCCAGGCTTTGGACAAGAACGGCCTGGCCGTCCAGTCGATGCGGTCCGGCACCTACGTCCACCCCGGCGAACACCTGACGTGCGCGGGCTGCCACGAGGACAAGTGGCAAGCGAACCTGCCGGCGCCCAAGACACCGCTGGCGATGCAGCGCCCGCCGTCGAAACTGGAGCCCGAGGTCGGCGGCCTGGAGCCCGCGGGCTTCTACCGCCTCGTCAAGCCCGTCCTGGACGAGAAGTGCCTGCCCTGCCACAAGCAGGAAGGCAAGGGCCTGGCCACGGCCGA
>CAZEBQ010000004.1:13414-48772 GCA_964510295.1 uncultured Anaerolineales bacterium
CTCTTCGACGGCCGTTCGCTGGCCGGCTGGCGGGCGGCCGAGCACGCCGACACCTGGCGCGCCGAGGACGGGTGCCTCGTCGCCCAAGGGCAGCGCAGCCATCTCTTCTACGAGGGGCCTGTGGGCGGCCACGACTTCCACAACTTCGACCTCGTGGCCGAGGTTCGGACCGAGCGGGGCGCCAACTCCGGCATCTTTTTCCACACCGCGTACCAGGCGAGCGGCTGGCCCGCGAAAGGGTACGAGGTCCAGATCAACAACACCCACGCGGGCCGGGGCAACCACCGCGAGTTGGAACGCACCGGCAGCCTGTACGCGGTTCGCAACATCTACAGGGCACCCGTGACGGACGGCGAGTGGTTCCGCGTGCGGGTCTGCGTCATCGGCAAACGCATTCGCGTCTGGGTCAACGAGTGGCCGACGGTGGATTATATCGAGCCCGCGGACCCGCCCCGCAAGGCCGACCGGGCTGGCCGCCGCCTCGCAAGCGGCACCGTCGCTCTCCAGAGCGGCGACCCGAAGAGCCGCGTCGCCTTCCGCTCCGTGAAGGTCCGCACCCTCCCGGACGGCGCCGACCCGTTCACCTCGCCCCGCGCGTCGGACGAAGGCTACGGCCTGAAGGCGAACGTCATGGACTGCCTCGCCGCCGCATCCATCCCCGTCATCGACTACCACGTGCATCTGCGCGGGGGCATGACGGTCGAGAAGGCGATGGCGCGGCAGGCGGTCACAGGCATCAACATCGGCGTGCTGAAGAACATCGGAAAGGGCTGGCCCGTCGAGACCGACGAGCACCTCCGCGCCTTTCTCGACGGCGTCGGCGGAAGGCCGGTCTTCGTCGGCCTCCAAGTCAACGACCGCGACTGGATGGACCGGCACTCGTCTGACCTGCTCAAACGGCTCGACTACGTCCTGGCTGACACGATGATCATGCCCATGCCCGACGACGACGGCCCGCCCGTCAAGTTGTGGCAGGCGGACCGCTACGCCATCACGGACCCCGAGGCGTGGATGCAGCGGTACGTGCAGCACAACCTGCGGGTGCTCTCGGAGCCGATCACGGTCCTCGCCAACCCCACCTGGCTGCCGCCAGCCGTCAAGGACCGGTACGATGCGTTGTGGACCGACGCGCGGATGCGCCGGGTTATCGGGGCGGCCGTCGAGAACCACGTGGCCCTGGAGATCAACGCCGGCAGCGGTTACCCGCGCGAGCGGTTCATCCGCATGGCCAAGAAGATGGGGGCCAGATTCACGTTCGGCACGAATAACTTCAACGACAGGCCTATCGATATGAGGCGCTGCTTCGAGGCTGTCGAACGCTACGGCCTGACCAGGGACGACATGTACGTCCCGGCGCCGAAGCCCTGACCGTCGCGGCCGCGGGCCCGACGGCTAACCACGTCCCGTCGCCCTCACTCTGACCTTGCCTGCGGGATACCAGCCGTGACGGTCCCGTCCTTTGTTGGCCAATCTGACAGCCGGCTGTCGGTCGCTCGGATCGAGAATCGCGAGAGAGAGAGCGTACTCGCCGGCGCTGAGGGTGTCCGGCAGCACGAGCCTTTCTTCGACCTTGTGACGGCCTGGCAGCCACTGGGGTAGCCTTGCGGCCGAAGTGAGAACGATCGACCCGGCTCCCCCCGTCAGGCGCACCGCCAGAGCGTAGTTCCTATACGGCGGCGCGACACCCACGTTTTCAAACTCCATCGCTATCTGCAGATGCCGCTCCCCCGCGGTTGGCGGTTGCGGCACCGCGAGACGACGGAGCGTGAGCCGGTAGCCACACTTCTTCAGAAACCGGTTCATCGCAGGAACCTGAGCGTCAGGAATGGATCCCGACTTCGCATTGTAGGCCGACCCGTGCCACGCGAGTGCCTGGTTCCACATGTTGTCGTAGCCGCCGCCTTTCGAGGGGACGTACCGCTCCAAGTCGCGCATCGAGCCGGGCGGCTCGAAGGCTACGGGGCCCCGCTTCCAGGCGTCCGCTGCCCGGGCCTCTGCCAGTTTCCGCGGGTAACTGTCGCGCATGTGGTACCAGTTGTCCGACCAGTGCCCGTAATCCCCCAGGGAATCCGCGCGCCACCCCGTCCCCTTGCTGACGGCATACTTCAGTCCGGGCACGTAGCCGATCAGCATTGCGAGGGGCGTCTTGTTCCAATGCTTGAGGTACAGGTCGATGACCTTGACGGCATTCTCCTCGCTGATCATCGGCACGGCCGGTTCGGCGTGCGACAGATGCCACTCGCCCCAGAACCCGACACTTCCGATCTCCATTCGGATGATGCCCGGATGCCCGTTGTATCGCTCGCCCAGCGCGGTGACGAGTTCTTCCTGCTTGGCCAGGAAATACGGGTCGTTGTGGTCCGGTGCCCAGCCCTTGCGCCCCCGCTTCGTGTAGGGGAAGCCCTTGCCGGTTTCGACGAACCACTTCGGCGTGCCTGTATTCAAGTTGGCCGAGGCGGTCGGCATGAACCGCAGGGCCAAGCCCTGGCCGCACGCCTTCCCTATCTGGAGCAGGGAATCGATCAGATCGAAGTTGTACGTCCCCTGGCGTGGCTCCAGTTTATCCCAGTAGAAGCGAAAGTACGCAATCGAGCATTGCGGGTAGTTCTCTGCCCGCACCATTCGGTCGTCCCGGTTAAAGCAGTGGAAGGTCTCAAAGCCGACGCCCGGATTCGCAATCGCGTCGTCAACGGTCTCTGGTTCGAACACTACACTCTCGCGCCCCCACGCCGCGCGCGGCGTGCGGTGAGAGGCTACTGCGGTGAAGACACCGGCTGCCCCCGCCCTAAGGAACCCTCGGCGTTTCATTGCTTCTTCCCCCTTCTGGGAATCCATCGTTGTGCCTGAGGCACAGAGCGCCACCCTGAGGTCATCGCGACTGCACTCCCGACCCATTCCCACGAGGTTGCGCTCGGCCTTGCTCTCTCGGCCGTCGATGGCGACGGCGCCTCCTGCGTCAGTGCGACGTGCCGTCGGCGCCGATGCGTCCTTCAGCGGGCCGTCGCGGTCGAGCGGGGGGCGCTTCGGATACGGCCGCGCGACCGACGTCGGCTCAGGGCTTGCCCCCGCCCCGCCCGTTACCCGGTCTGCCGCCACCACGGGCCGCGTACAGGGGCAGGTGGTAGTTGGCCAGTTCCTTCCGTGCCAGCGTCTTCGTCTGGCCGCCTTTCATCTCCTCGATGATCGTGGTGAACGGTGCGTTCCAGTGGTAGAAGCCGAACGTGAAGGACGCGTCGGAATCGACCACCGTGAACATCGGCGGATCAAGTGGCTGGTTCTTCCACGACTGGTAGCTCACGCCGCCGAGGAGTTCGACCTTCGCCCCGTTGCGGGCAGCAATGTGTGTCGCCCGCCCCTCGGTCTTCATGCCGAGGACCCAGAGCTGGCCGCCGTCAACCTCCACCATGGTCCGCTCGGGCGACTCCGGGTTGAGCTGGCGGGCCCAGACCTTCTCGTCCCGGCCAACGCGCAGATGGCTGACGACATCTTCCAGGAACCACGTCCGGCCGGGATGGGGCTTCTTGAGCAGGCCCCGCTTGGCGAAGTTCGCCAAGACGAGCGTGCGGTCCGTTCGGTTCTCGAAGAGGTACACGTCCGCCGGGCACTTCCAGCCGCCCAGCAGGAAGAACCGCTCGACGACCACCACCTTACTGGTGAGGTCCTCGAAGGTGAACACCGCTGTGCCGGATCTGAATGTGCCTTCGGGGTCGGCGACGTCCACGATGTTTTCGAGCCCGATGATGCGGTTGACGCTGCCATGCACCCGCACGGGCCTGGTGATATGATACTTGCCTTCGCCCTTGCCCGGCCCGAGTTTGGCGAAGTAGACCGTGGTTCCGCCTGTGCTCGCGGCCTGGTCGATCGCCTCCTGGAGCGTATCTCTACCAGGCTCGACCTTCGTCCACTTCGATAGGTCCTGCTGCCACGGAATCTCCGGGGCTTCTTCGATGGGCAGGCGGAGCGTCCGAAGTCCCGCACCGAACAGCGATTGGCCCTTGCCCTCGTACCACTCGTCTACGCTGCCGTCCACGAACGTGCCGTCGCTGGCCTTGATCGTATGCACGTACCCCTCCGCCTCGACGTCCCGGACGAAGATCTTCGGCACCTCGTTGACGATGGCCGCCTCGGATGCACCGCCGGTCAGCTTCGCTCCGACGAGCGTCAGGTTGCCGTGCCGGTCGTTGACAAGCGCCGGCACGGTGTTCTGGCTGGTCAAGCCGCGCAGCGTCGTGCGGGCCGTGTGATTGTAGAAGCCGATCTTCCGCTGGTTGCGTACCGTGATGTGCTCGAACACCAGCGAAAACGTGTTGGCTGTCTGGATGCCGTAGTCGAAGCCGTCGATGGTGATGCGCTTGATCAGGCCGGGACCGTTCTGGCTCTGCCGCAGGTCCAGGCCGATGGCCCCGGCCTTCCTCGGATCGGAGCTGCGGATCGTCACGTCGTACATCGCGCCGCTGTTGTTGGTCATGAAGCGAAACGCCGCTGCCCCCGGATTGTCCTTGCCGACGTCAACCGTGATGTTCCGCACGTAGCTGTGCATGACGTCGCCGGTGCTCTCGCCCTCGTACAGCGAGAGGAACGTCTTGGGCTTGTCGGGATTGTCGTATCCGGGAGCGTTGTCCTTGAGGCGGAGGACAACGCCGGCCTGGCTCTGCCCCTGGATGTTGAGGAAGCGATCCATGCTGTGCGGCCGGCTGGGTTCATCGCCGCTGATGTTGATCCGGTCACTCAGCAGATACGTGCCGTTCGGGAAGTACAGCGTGCGGTTCAGCCCGCGCAGGTCGAGGAATGCCCTGCGCAGGGCCTCGGTGTTGTCCGTCCTGCCGTCGCCCTTAAGGCCGTAGGGCGGCTGGGTCACGTCGACGAGTCCCGCATCCCCCGGGAACACCATGTTCTCGGCAGAGGCTATGCCCGTCATGGCCACAAACACGAGGGGGACGAGGCAGGGCTTCATGATTCGTTCCTTAAGGTAATTCCTATCATACCGATTCCTCGCCACCGACGGCGGCCGTTGCCGCGAACCAGACCGGCCACACAACCGTAAGCACTGCTTTCACGTGTGCCGTCGGGCCGTCTCCCCTTGCAGACCGGGCTTTCCCAGATGACCTCCATCCCGCGATCGCCGCAGACGTCTCCGAAGATCCTATCACGGCCCGGGAGATCAGCAAACACGTTTCTACTCCGGGGGAAGGACACGCTGAAGGCGCGTATCCGTGTCGAGAACAACATCCTCCGCTAGGCAGGCGAGGGTGATGTCGAAAAGGGCGACAGCGTGGTTTGCAGACGCCGGAACTGAAAGGCGTTCGGATCCTCGTCCTCGCCCACGTCGGTGGCCGGCGCACGGCTGTGACGTTGGCAAGCGTGGTAAATGACCGGAACTGCGGGCCTGTTCCCCTACGTTTACAGTCGCCCACGGCCGACTGCTCGCGAGCGATGCGGTCCAGGAGGGCGTTCGCCGTCTCGTCGGGTATGTGGGTGTCGGCCCGCTGGGCGCGGTCGTGGTCGGCCGCACGGCAACCGACCTCCCCCAACCACGGTGTCCACCGAACCAAGCGATCGAAGGTTGCGATGGACGGCTGCTGTGGTATAGGAGGGAGCCCGGCTGCCACCGCCTGTCAGCCGGGCCGCACCGAGTTTGTCACCACCCCTCTCAAGGGAACACAACCTCTGGTGAGACAAAGCGTTATGACGGGGCCAAAGCCGCTTCCCAAGCTGAACGTCGAGGGTTCGAATCCCTTCGCCCGCTCCAGTGTGTTCGGCGTTTTCCCCCTCCCCGCCCCCGGTTGTCAGCACGTTCGCCGGCGCAACAGGAGCACGCTGCCGAAGGCGAGCAGCGCAAGCGTGGCGGGTTCGGGAATTGGGATCAGGTCCACTGCCGCGCTGCCGCTGAAGGCGGAACGCAAGTTGTCCAAGTTCACCCCCGTGATGCACAGTTCGACCTCCATCGTGTCGCCGTAGCCGAGGGCGAACCCTTCGCGGAGCACGCTGTCGGTCACGGTCATGAGGGCGGTGCCGGTCAGCCCGCCCGAGCCGTCGGCCGGTTCACGCAACTCCATCTCGCCGACGGCCCCGCTTGCGAGCACGTCCGAAGCGGCGTCGATGATGTCCAGGACCAGGTTGTTGAAGAGGCCGGCGGCCACGCCGTTTTCGGAACGCTCCTCGGCCAGGTTGCCGGTGAGCGTGACGGCGGCGGCGTTGTGCGTCATCTGCTGCAAGGCCGATTCCACCAGGACGTCGGCCGGACCCGTGACCGAGAGCAGGGGCGGGCCGAGAAGATCACCGCCCGACGGGTCGTAGTCCGCCGTCAGGCCGACGGCGCCAAGGTGCTGGATCGGTCCGACCTCGACCAGTTGGCCCGTGGCGCCGGGCAGCAGGGCGCCGCCGTCGTTGGTATACTCGAGGGTGTAGAGCGTCATGCCGTCGAGTTCCAGCGACGAGGCCGGGCCGATCTCCAGGTGCCGCACGTACAGAACCTCCGTGTTCTCGTCGCCGCGGTTGGCCCAGGCGTCGCACAACCGGACGTGGCCCTCGACGGTGCGCGTCCCGATCTGCACGCGGCCGAGGGCGATGTTGTGGCCGAAGCCGGACCACGCGCGGCCGCCGTCGAGGCCGGCGATCTCAATCGTGTCGGTCACGTCGTCGCCGCCGTCCTCGTACTCGCGTTGGCCGGCTGTGCCGCGGCGGTGGTTCAGAAACGGTCCGGAGTCGGGGCCTTACTGGATTTGGGGCATGGTAATGCGGTCACCGCGGCGTTGGCGTCCCTGAGCCTCCGGGTCGAAGGTGCCGTAGAAGAGCGCGTTGGCGTCCATCCAGGTGGCGAGACATTCGATGTCGTTGGCGGTCAGCCTGACGTCGTTATGGCCTTTGAGGAGCATTCGCATCAGCGGGCTGCCGCGAGCGCCGAAGAAGTCCGGGCGGCTCAGCGGCTCGCAGTTGACCCTGCGGAAATCGCCTCCGCGGCCGCCCCACGCTGACCACGCGACCCTTGGCGCCAGGGCGTTGTACGAGCGGGTGAAGTGCCCCTGCCGCTCGCCCGTCAGAACAAGGCCCTTCTTGGGCTTGGGGCCGCTGTGGCAACGGACGCAGTGCCTGTCGAGAACCGGCTGGACAAGCCGTGGATAACTCAACGGCCTGGACCCGTCCGGGCCGGGGCGGATCTCTGATGGCGACCGCCGCAGCGCGCCGGGCGCGGCGCCTCTGGGCGGGGCTGCCGTTCGCGGCTCGTGGCACCCCACGCACGAGGCCGTCTCGCCTGCCCGGAGGTAGACGATGCTGCGCATCACCTGGACCGCCATCCCGCGCGCATCGAGCGCCTGGAACGCCAGCGGCAGCCCGGCCGGAGCCCGGAAACACGCCGAGCCGTCGGCCTCGACCGGCACGGTGCCCAGCACGTGCTTGCCCGGCGAGGCGTTCGGCAGGCCGACGGGCGGGCTGTTGATGTGGGGCGTGGATTTCGGCAACACCTGCACAATGCGAAGGTGCTTCACCGTGCAACCCGCCGGCAGCCGCGGCTCACTCTCGTACACGTTCGCGAGGAAGAACGTGCCCTCTCCGTGTCGGGCGCTGGGGCGTGACTCAGCCGGGGGCGGGCCCGGTGAAGGTGCTGCGCCGCCCCGTGGGGCCGAAGGCGACCGGCCGTCGGAGTCTGTTCGGCGCGTTGCCGTGGGAACGACGGGCGGTCGGCAGCGCGGCCCCAGCGGAACGGGCCACAGGCTCGAAATCTGGGCGTCGCGGTAGAGCAGTTCCTTGTTGCCGAAGCGATCGACCAGGTAGAGGCCGAACATATCGGGAGCGTTGGCCGTCGGTTCGCCTATGAGCGGCTTGTAACTGTAAGCCGCAAGGAAGTACGTCTCGTTGAGCGGCCAGGGGCTCCGATAGCAGTGCCCGGGCCAGCGTTTCTGTTCGACGGGCATGGGCGGCTGGGTGGCAACGCCCACGGGCGCGTGCCAGTGCCCGCCGGTTTCGCGGATCACGGGGACTTCGCTCTCGGGAAACAGCGCGTCGGGCGTCAACCGCGCGATGGGATCCGGGCCGTCGATACCGCGCGACGGGTCGATGAGGATAATCGAACCCGCCGTCATCGCGTGGTGTGCCCCGGCCGTGGCCATCACCTTGGTGGAGCCGGGAACCGGCCGGGCCTCCCAGGTGCCCACCGGATTCAGTGTATTGTTGCCGTAGAAGGCCGCGGCCTGGCTGCCGTCGGGCCGGGATGTCCAGAGTTGCTGGTAGTGGACGGCATGGCGATCAACGTAGTCCCATCGTGTGTAGATGACGCGGCCGTCATGGAGCAGGCACGGGTCCCACTCGTGGGTTTCATGCCACGAAATCGTTCGGGGACCGGACCCGTCGGCCTCGCAAAGGGCAAGCGTGTAGGTCGGACACGGGCCGCGGCCGCAGCGGTGGAAGCCGCCTCGCCGGGTCGAGACGAACAGGATCCGGTCGTTTGGAAGGTGGCGCGGGCAGAAGTCGTCGAACGGACCCTCGGTCAGTTGCCGCAGGCCCGAGCCGTCCGCGCCCACCTCGTAAAGGTGGTAGAAGATATCGGGATGCGCGTCACGGTTCCGGGGCGCTTCTTCGACGTGGCAATACGCGAAAAGAAGCCGCTGCCCGTCGAACGACACGTCGGGGTGCAGGTAACTGCCCGGGGGCAACTCCGCTGCAAGGCGACGGCAGCGCATCGACCGGCCCGGTTCCTCGAGCACAAACAATCCGCCGCCCGGCTTTGCGTCACGGCCATAGTATTGCGTCAACTGGTGGCTGAAGGCGCTGGGTACGCGTTTGACGAACACCAGCGGCCCGAACCGCGCAAGCGGGTTGGTCAGCACAATGCGACGCCGCAGAACGTGGACACGCCGCCATAGATCCAGCCGGCGACCCTTGGCCGCCGGGTCGGCCTTCGACAGCCGTTGCCACTCGCGGCGCACCGATGCCCATTCGTGGGGGAGTCGTCCCAGCGTCACACCGCATCGCTGAAGGTCGGCTACAAGGCTGTCGCCGCGTGCGAGCGTGCGTTCGATGGCGGCCGCGCAGGTGCACGGCTCGCGCGGCGTCTCGATGCCGTCGTGCATGCGCCAGTCGCGTTCGACGAGCGCCGCCTCGTCGGCCGGACAGGCCATGGCCCATCCGAACGTCGCCGCGATCGCGAGGGCTGAACTGAGACGGTTGATTCGACGCCTGCTTGCCATTCCCGCACCTGCCGCCCTCACGGGATCGTCAACAGCGCCACCGTCTCCTTGTCCTTCAGGAAGACCCGGTTTCCGGCGAGCACCGGATGCGCGTAGGTGGGCGTGTCGGCCACCTTGATCCGGGCCAGTTGGGTGTACGCCTTGTCGCTGGGCTTGAAGGCGATCAGTTCCGAGGTGCTCGGCAGGGCCAGGATGCAGGAGCCGGCGTCGAGAACGGCTGCGAAGCCGCGGCCGTGCGCGGTCGTGTCGGTCCAGGCCGTCTTGCCCGTCTCAGCGTTGATGCAAAAGAGGTTTCCTCGGTCGGTGAGGCCGAAGAGCAGGCCGTCCTTGAGGACCGGCGTGTTGTACTGCACGGCCACCTGCGGGTTGCTCCAGAGTTGCCTGGCGGCAAAGCCGTCGCCCTGCTTTTCGATCTTCAGGGCCCTGGTGCCCCGGGCCGCCCCGGTGATGATCACCGTCTGCCCATCGACGATCGGTGTGGCGGCGTTGTAAGCCCTTCTCTGGGGCGCGAACGGGACTTGCCACAACAACTTGCCGTCGGCCGCGCCGATGCCCACAACGCTTTTCTCCGTCAGCGTGACGATCTGCTTCGTGCCTTCCACCGTCATGAGGACGGGCGATGCGTACTCCGGGGCCTCGCCGGCCCACTTCCATTTCCGGTTGCCGGTGGCAAGGTCGTACGCGATGATGCCTCCTTTGCCCCGCCCGCCGACGTGCGCGATGGCCAGCCCGTCAACGATGATCGGCGACATCGACGTGAAGAACACGGGCACGACCTGCGGATACGGGTCCTTGCGCCAGACGACCTTGCCGGTGGCGGCGTCGAGGCAGGAAACGACCCCGCCCACGCCCAGCGTCACGACCTTGCCCTGCGCGACGGCGGGGGAACTCCTGGGTCCCGGATGGCGTGCGGCGGCTCCGGTCACGGCCTGGGCCTCGTACTTGTCCTGCCACACCTGTTTGCCGTCGGCCGCGTTCAGACACAGGGTGACCTCATCCTGGCCCTGCCGCGCAAAGACGTAGAGTTTGTCGCCCACCAGGGCGGGCGTGGCGTCGCCCGAGCCCACCGTCGCTTTCCACTTCGGCGTCAGGGCGTTGGGCCATGTCTGGGGTGCAGTGAACCCGCCGACCTTCCCGTCGCGATTGGGCCCCCGCCACTGAGGCCAATCCTGTGCGAAGACATAGCCGGCGCCGATCAAGAGGACACAGGCCGCAACCGCAGCGATGATTCGGTCCACGTTCTTCATAGCGTTTCCCCTACCATCCTGGCTTGGCCGACGCCTCCCGTTCGCGTTTCGCCGGCCGTGGCTCATCTCCGGGGCATTCCAGCCGGGCGGCCTGGCCTGCCACCGACGGGAGCCGATCAGAACTCATACTTGGCTTTGGCCTGCTTGCAGGCCGCCTTGACGGCCTCCTCGTTCACCGTGGGTGCCGTCTTGATGAGCCCGAGCATCGCCTTGCCGAAGGAGACACCGATCTTGTAGAACGTGTCGGCACGCCCTCGGTAATGGTAGCCGCCGTCATATCCCTTTCCCTCTTTGACAACGTAGGGACTCGTCCGCGCGTACGCGACCGTGCCTTTGAACTCGGGCATTTTCGACGGGGCCTCCTGGGCCCCGCGGATGGCATAGTGCTTGTGGGCGTATCGTGGGTTAACCGTGACGCCGTCCATACCCAGTTCGCCGACGACGATGGGCAGTTTCGGGACGCCAAGATCCTTGCGGACGTCTCGGATGAAGGTGATCATGTTCTCGCCGTACTCGGCGCGGTACGCGTCGTTGATGACGTCGTTGAAGCCCTGGAACCACACGAGACCCGACAGTTCGTACCCCGAGGCGTCGTACTCGGGGAAGACGTGTTTGATGTCGGCCAGAACCGTGTGCACCTCCTGGATGACGTCGCGATACCGCTGGCCGTACGTCGCCTTGACCTCCTTCAGCGTGACCTCGGGCCGGTTCCGCTTCTTGTTGCGCTCGTTGGTCTGGTCCACGATCTTCTGAAGGGCTTCGTCGCTGGGCAATCCGGCACTCGGCGGTCGGAAGTCCCGGCCGAGGCTCTGGCCGCCCCAGGCAATCTTGATGATCAGGACCTGGTTCGCCAGTTTGGCGCCGATGACGTGGCCGAAACCGAGTTCCGGCCCGATCCGGTCATCGGGGCTGCCGTATCCGACGGCCAACTTCCCCTTCTTGTCCCAGTACTTGATCCACACGTCGTCGCGTTCGACCCACTTCCCGTCCTTCTTGAGGTGTTGGTACTCCGGGTCGGCAGTCAGTTCGTCAAGGTGCTGGATCTTGCCCTTTCCCTGCATGTTGGATTGCCCCACCAGGACGAAGACCCGCAGGGGGCCTTTTTCGGCGCCGCCTTCCGCCCAACTGCTCATGGCGGCAGCCAGGATCAGTGCCGTGATGGTCAACAAGACTCGTCTCATCGTGTGTTTCCTTCTCCTGCCGGGCGCGTCCGTCAGAGGTTAGCGAGAGGCCCGTAGAGGCGCAACCCGCCACGCTCACTTCAGTTCCTTGACCCGGATGTTCCGGAACCAGAGCGGCAGGCCGTGGTCCTGGAGGCTGACGTGGCCGACGAGGGGGCGGTCGCGGGCGGCGGTCTTGGAAAGGTCTACGTCCACGATGCCTTCGCCGTTCAGGTTGACCTGCAGTTGCGTGCCTTTGCAGGCGGCGATGCACGGCCAGGCACCCGCCAGGGCCACGAGCGCTACAGCGATAACCATCAGCATACGATTCCGTGTCATGACCTTCCTCCTTTGCCGGTGCATCAACCACAGGATTTCCGCTGCACACCGTACGCCCAACGCCGGGCACGTTCAAGCGTAAACCACGAGGTTCCAGGCAGAGGGTGTGGCAACGATTTCTGGCATGGGACAATTTCCTGCGGCTTGGCCGTAGCGCCGGGGTTTATCCCCGGCGCATCCTGGCCGGCGGCGCCGCCAACGGCCGCCGGGCATAAAGCCCGGCGCTACAACCGCCTGCGCTCGCCAAAAAAACTTGCCACACCCCAGCCGGACCGGGACCCTGTCAGTACGGCAGCACGTCATCGGTTTCTGCGGTCCGCGAGCCGGCGGCGTAGTCGCGGCCGAACTGCTTCTCAAGGTCCCTCTTGCGCAGGACGAGCGCCGTCGGGCGACCGTGCGGGCACGTGGCCGCGGTCTGGGCCGCCTCACGGTGGGCGAGCAGAACCTCGATCTCCTCCGTCTTGAGCGGGTCGCCCGCCTTGACGGCGGCCCGGCAGGCGGCAACGTGGGCGAGTTGCTCCAGCACCTGGCGCGGCGTCGGAGGCGATTCCACCGCCTCGGCCCACGCCACAAAGTCACGGAGCGTCCCCTCGGGGTCACCTCGCTCCAGCAGCGACGGAAAGGCGTGGATGCCGGCGTCGCGCGGGCCGAGCGGCTCCACCTCCAGACCCAGCCGCGCGAGCGCCTCGCGGTGCGCCTCGACGGTGGCCATCTCGCGGTCCGACAGGGCCACCGTCACGGGTATCAGCAGCCGCTGGCCTTCGAGCGGCCCGCGCTCCAGCCGTCCCATGATCTCCTCGAACAGCACCCGCTCGTGCAAGGCGTGCTGGTCCACGATCAGGATGCCGTCCTCCGTCTCGGCCACCAGGTACGTGTTGTGAAGTTGAACGGCCCGGGCAGGCGGAGGCCCTTCCTCGCCTGCGAACTCTGCGCTTCGGCTCGTTTCGCCGATGCCCCCGGCCCCGCGCGCGCGCTCTCCGAGCCCCGACCGGGAGGGCGGGGACACGCCGCGGTGGGCATCAACGCTCGCCTCGCCGGCGGCGCCGGTCTCCTTGCCCGCCAGCGGCAGCCGAGACTGATGGGCCGCCGGCGGGCTCCGCAGAAAATCCACCACCGCACGACGCACCCGCCCGTCGCGGTCGGAATCGCCTTCTCGCGGGGCGGTCGCACCGGGCGGCGGCGTCTGAACGCTCGGCGCGAGCCCCGGCCCGAGCAGCCGCTCGCGCACCGTCGCGAGCACCTGCCCGTACAGCAGGTGCGCCTCGCGCAGGCGGACCTCGATCTTCGTCGGATGGACGTTCACGTCCACGCGCTCGGGCGGCACCGTCAGGAGCAGAAACGCGACGCTCTGGCGGCGACCCTCGAGCAGCCCGCGGTAGGCCTCCCGCAAGGCGTGCAGCAGGCTGCGGTCGCGGACGTACCGGCCGTTGATGAACAGGTACTGCATGCCGGTCGTCGCCCGGGCCACGTGCGGTGGGCCGATGAGTCCCCACAGCCGGCCCGCGGGCTCCTCGGACGTCACCTCGATGAGCGACGCCGCAAGGTCCGCCCCGAAGAACGCCCCGATGCGTTCCCGCACCGACTCCGACGGCGGCAGTTGATAGACCGACCGACCGTTGTGCGTCACCGTCAGATGGACGCCGGGGTAGGCGAGCGCGATCCGGGCCACCTGCTCCGTGATGTGCCCCATCTCCGTGGCGTCGGTCTTGAGGAACTTGCGCCGGGCCGGGACGTAACGGAACAGGTTCCGCACCTCGACCGTCGTCCCGACGGGGCCGCTCGCGGGGCAGGGCGGCTCGGCCTTCCCCCCCGAGACGGTGACCTGGGTGGCTTCAAGGGCGTCGGCGGTGCGGCTGACGAGACGCACGTCGGCCACCGAGGCGATGGAGGCCAGCGCCTCGCCGCGAAACCCCAGGCTCGTGATCCCCTCCAGGTCCTCGCCCGTCGTAATCTTGCTGGTCGCGTGGCTCGCCAGCGACAGCGGGGCCTCGTCGCCGGGGATGCCACAGCCGTCGTCGCTTACGCGGATGAGTTTCTTCCCGGCCTCTTCCACCTCGAGCACGATCCGCGAGGCCTGGGCGTCCACCGCGTTCTCGAGCAACTCCTTGACGACGCTGGCCGGCCGCTCGACGACCTCGCCGGCGGCTATCTGGTTCACGAGGTGCTCGGGCAGGATGTGGATGGCGTCCATCGTGGGCGGGTCCTCGGCGTTCGCGCCGCATTATAGGCTGCCCCCCGCCGACCCACAAGGCATTGTGTTGTGCCGCGCTGAGAAGGCGCGTACAATGCCGCCGCATCCGTGCCCTGACGCTGTCGATCTGCGGCGTACAGCGCACCAACCGAGGACGCCGCATGACACCGGGCGCCGATTCCCCATACGAGCCGACGCCCTGGTACGCCGAGGGTCTGCGGTTCGCCTGCCGGGCCTGCGGTCGCTGTTGCGGCGGGGCGCCGGGCTACGTCTGGGTCGACAAGGAGGAGGTGGCGGCCATGGCGTCGCACCTCGGCATGGCGGCCGGGCAATTCCGTCGCCAATACCTGCGGCGGCTGTGGCGCGGCCTGTGCCTGAAGGAGAAATCGAACTACGACTGCGTTCTCCTCGATGCCGCCGGCCGGTGCGTGGCCTACGAGGTGCGGCCGCTTCAGTGTCGCACGTGGCCCTTCTGGCCGACCAACCTCGTCAGCCGCCGCGCGTGGGACGATGCCGCCCGACGCTGCCCGGGCATGAACAGCGGCCCTCTCTACCGCCTCGAACAGATCGAAGCCCTGCGCATGGAGATGGACGCATGAGCCGCGACCGCAACGACCACCGCACGGCCGCAGCACAAGGCCCATCACGCCGCCCCCCAACAGCCCGCCACCCGTCGGGATGGCCATGCCACCGGCGTCACGCCATCTGCCCAATCGCCCACAACGCAAATGGCTCCCTGTCTTTGGGTCTTGACAGCGGTGGGTTGGGCGAGTAGAATCCGGGCTCCTGATAGGGATGATGCGTTTCCCACGGGGTAGCGGTTCCGCCGGGGCATCCGGGAAGCGGGGATTTCGGATGCGAGATTGGGCGTCTCAGGTCTGCGATTTGAAATGTCAGACTTGAGATTCGGCATTTGAGATGTCCCTTCTCAGGCACGGGCGGACGTGGGGCTCCGGCGACGCGGCCGCTGAGTCCAAGCCCCGGAAACGCCAAACGGCGCCGCGCATCTCGTTCATGCGCGAAGACGGCGGTCCAAGGTCGAAAGCCGAAGGTCCAAGGTCATGCGGCTTTGCCGGTGGTTGGGCCTTGAGACTTTGGACTGGGGCAGCATCCGTTCGTGGCCGCCTCGAAAGCCCGTCGCGCGGAAAACGGTGTCATCGTATTGAGGGTACAACCGTGGCAAACAAACGGCCGTCGGACTGGTTCAACGAACCGCTGACCGGTATGCCCGCGCGCTCGCTCATGTACGCGACGGGAACCGTGACGCCCGAGGAGATGTCGAAGCCGTTCATCGGCGTGGCGTCGAGTTTCACGGACCTGATTCCCGGCCACGCGCACATGCGGCGGCTGGAGCGGAAGATCGAGCACGGCGTCTTCGCGGGCGGCGGCGTGGCATGGCTCTTCAGCGTCCCCGGCATCTGCGACGGCGTGGCCATGGGCCATGAGGGCATGCATTACAGCCTGCCCAGCCGCGAACTCATCTGCGACATGGTCGAGACCATCACGTTGGCCCATCGGCTCGACGGGCTCGTGCTGCTGACGAACTGCGACAAGATCACCCCCGGCATGCTGATGGCAGCCGCACGGCTCGACATCCCCTCGATCGTCGTCACGGCCGGGCCGATGCACTCGGGCAACTATCGTCTGACGCGTCTCGACCTGGTGCACGACACGTTCGAGGCGGTCGGCCGCTTCAAGGCCGGCCAGATCGACGAGGAGGAACTGAAGGCCCTCGAGTGCGAGGCCTGTCCGGGCGGCGGGTCGTGCCAGGGCCTGTTCACCGCGAACACGATGGCCTGCGTCACCGAGATGATGGGCATGAGTCTGCCGTACTGCGCGGCCGCCCTCTGCGCGACGGCCAAGAAGGACCGCATCGCTTACGACAGCGGCAAACGGATCCTGGAACTCGTGAAAGAGGGCGTCACGGCCCGGCAGATCATGACGCCGGAGGCCTTCGCCAACGGCATCGCCATCGACATGGCGCTCGGCGGTTCGACCAACACGGTGCTGCACCTGATGGCCATCGCGAACGAGGCGGGCGTGGATCTGGAACTGGAGGTCTTCGACGAGATCAGCCGCCGGACCCCTCACCTGGCGAACTTCCGACCCGCCGGCGACATGATGATGGAAGACCTTGACCACGCGGGCGGCATCCCGGCCGCCATGAAGCGGCTCGGCGACCGACTGAACGATTGCCCCACCACCAGCGGCAAGACGACGCACGAGATTGCCGATGCGGCCAAGGTCTTCGGCGGCGAGGAACTCATCCGCACCGTCGAGAATCCGTACCATGCCGAGGGCGGCATCGCGATTCTGCACGGCAACCTGTGTCCCGAAGGCGCGGTCATCAAGCAGTCGGCCGTGGCCCGAGAGATGCGGTCGTTCACCGGCAAGGCGCGGGTCTTCGACAGCGAAGAGGAGGCGAACCAGGCGATCCTGGCCCAGGAGATTCGGGCCGGTGACTTCATCGTCATGCGCTATGAGGGGCCCGCCGGCGGACCGGGCATGCGGGAGATGCTCGCCGCCACCGCCGCACTCAAGGGGCTGGGCATGCTCGACGACGTGTACCTGATGACCGACGGCCGCTTCAGCGGCGGCACGCACGGGCCGTGCATCGGCCACGTCAGCCCGGAGGCGACCTCGGGCGGGCCCATCGCCCTCGTCCGGGACGGCGACGAGATTCACGTCGACCTCGACAAGCGGCTCCTCGAACTGCATGTGGACGAGGCCGAACTCGACCGGCGCCGCGCCGCGTGGCAGAGGCCGGAACCGAAGATCAATACGGGATACCTCGCCCGGTACGCGCGGCACGTGACCAGCGCGAGCACCGGGGCGATTTGCAGGTAGCGCTACCCGGTGGTGTAATTGGTAACACAGGAGGTTTTGGTCCTCCCGTTCCAGGTTCAAATCCTGGCCGGGTAGCCAGTACGGCCAGTAACTCAGTTGCCGAGCAACGGAGTAACCGGGCAAAGGCAACGACAACGTAAGCGCCAGTTAGCCCTCGGGCTTGCCCGGCGCGTATCCGACAAGCAACGCAAAGGCATCAACGTGGCCGATCGACCCACAAAATCGCTCATCATGGCAGCCGGCATGAGTACGCGCATGAGAAGTGCGCGCAACAAGGTCCTGCACGAGGTGTGCGGCAAGGGGATCCTCGCCTGGGTGCTCGATGCCTGCCGCGAGGCCGGGATCGAGGAGCAGACCGTTATTGTCGGCGCGATGCGCGACCAGGTCATCGATGCCTTCTCGGGCGCCGCCGACATCACGTGGGTCGTCCAGGAACCGCAGCAGGGCACGGCCCACGCCGTCATGGCTGCCGAGGAGTCGCTCTCGGATTTCGAGGGCGACCTGGTGGTGATCGTGGGCGATGCGCCCCTCGTCCGGCCCGAGACGATCCGCACGCTGCTCGACACGCACCGCGCCGAAGGCGCCGCCGTCACGCTGCTGACGGCCATCCTCGATGACCCCAAGTGGTTCGGTCGCATCCTCCGCGACTCGCGCGGCAGCGTCCAGGGCATTATCGAGGTCAAGGAGGCGACGCCCGAGCAACTCGAAATCCGCGAGGTCAACCCGTCGTACTACGCCTACCACTGGCCCGCCCTCAGAGACGTCCTGCCGCGCATCTCCAACCACAACGCCAAGGGCGAGTACTACCTGACCGACGCCGTGGGACTGCTCATCGAGGCCGGCAAGACGGCCGTGGCCGTGCCCGCCGCCGAACCCGAGGAGTGCGAGGCCGTCAACAGCCGCGAGGACCTCGCCCGGGTGACCGCCATCATGCGGCAGCGAATCAACCGTCGGCACATGGCGGCGGGCGTCACGATCGCCGACCCCGCCAGCACCTACATCGAGCACGACGTCGAGATAGGGGAGGACACCGTCATCGGCCCGTGCACCGTCATCCGGGGCCCCGCGCGCCTCGGCAGGAACTGCCGCGTCGGACCCATGGCGCATCTGAGGCCGGGCACCGTCCTCGAGGACGGCGCCGAGGTCGGCGCCTTCGTCGAGACGAAGAACGCCCACCTGGGGGCCGAGGTTATCGTGCGGCACCTGTCGTACCTGGGTGACTGCGATGTCGGCCCGCGGGCAAACGTGGGCTGCGGCACGATCACGGCCAATTCCGACGGCCGGCAGACGTATCATACGGACGTGGGGGCCGACGCCCGGCTCGGCGCCGGCACCGTCCTGGTGGCGCCGACCTCGGTCGGCGACAAGGCACAGACCGGCGCCGGCAGCGTCGTCTCGAAGCGCCATCCCGTACCGCCGGGCGAGATCTACGCCGGCGTGCCGGCCAGGCCGCTCAAGCGAGATGACCAGAACAGCGGGGAGGACGCCGAATGAACAGGCTGAAGATCTTCTCGGGCACCGCGAACCGTCCCCTTGCCGAGGCCATCGCGAGCCATCTGGGCGTGGCGCTCGGCGACGTCTCCATCACGCGGTTCCCCGACGACGAACTGGTCGTCAAGATTAACGAGGACGTTCGCGGCCGCGATATCTTCATCATCCAGCCCACCTGCCGACCGCAGAACGATAACCTGATGGAACTGCTCCTGTGCATCGACGCCGCCGCCCGCGCCAGCGCCGAACGCATCACCGCCGTCATCCCCTACTACGGGTACGCCCGACAGGACCGCAAGGACGAGGGCCGCGTGCCGATCAGCGCCAAACTCGTCGCCAACATGCTCGAGGCCGCCGGGGCCAACCGCGTGCTGACCGTTCACCTGCACGCCCATCAGATTCAGGGGTTCTTCGACATCCCGGTCGACCACCTGCTGCCCGAACCCGTCTTCACGCAGTACTACCGGGGC
This sequence comes from uncultured Anaerolineales bacterium, assembly GCA_964510295.1. Classification (GTDB taxonomy): domain Bacteria; phylum Planctomycetota; class Phycisphaerae; order FEN-1346; family FEN-1346; genus JAUVZF01. The sequence goes on from CAZEBQ010000004.1 coordinate 32,345, forward strand.
CTGGGCCTGGAGAACCTGACGGTGGTCTCGCCCGACGTCGGCAACGTGAAGATCGCCCGCGCCTACGCCGGGCATCTGGACGGCGACCTGGCCATCATCGACAAGGAACGCCTCAGCGGCAGCGAGGTCCGGGCGGCGGCGCTCATCGGAAACGTCGAGGGGCGCAACATCCTCATGGTCGACGACATGATCACCACCGGCGGCACGATCGCCCAGGCGGCCGACCTCGTCGTCGAGTGCGGCGCACGCGACATCTACGTGGCCGCCACCCACCCGGTGTTCTGTCCGGGGGCCGTCGAGAACCTGACGGCGTCGCCCGTCAAAGAGATCGCCGTGGCCGACACGATCCCGCTGACGCCGCAGGCCGCAACCCTCGGGAACCTCAGACAACTAAGCCTGGCGCCCCTGCTGGGCGACGCGATCAAACGTATCCATAAACACGAATCTGTGAGCGAGTTGTTCTTCCTGAAGACGGCGGCTGAGGCCTGACCGAAAGGAGTCTGCTGTGGCCAAGAGCGGTGAAACACTGAAGGCGACCAAACGCGAGGTCAGCGGCACGATGGCCTGCCGCCGCCTTCGCGCCCACGGCGACGTCCCCGCCATTATCTACGGGCGCAAGGAAGAACCCCTGGCGATTCAGGTCCACAAAGACGAACTCGACCAGGCCCTGAGGCACCACGCACGCATGTTCGACCTCAAGGTCGGACGCAAAAAGAACACCGTCCTCCTGAAGGCCGTCCAGTACGACGCCATGGGCGACGACGTCATCCACGCCGATTTCATCCGCGTCGCCATGGACGAGACGGTTACCCTCGAGGTGCCCGTCGAACTCAAGGGCACCCCGAAGGCCGAGCACAGCGTGCTTCAGCAGACCCTCGACCATCTCGAGATCGAGTGCCTGCCGTCGGACATCCCCGAGGCGTTCGTCCTGCCGGTCGGCGACCTGGAGATCGGCCAGAGCCTCCACGCCGGCGACGTCGAGGCGCCCGAAGGCGTGACGATCCTGACCGACCCGGAGGCGATCGTCGTGACGCTGACCGCCGCCGCCGCTGAGGCCGCCGAAACCGAAGAGGGGGAGGTCCCCTTGGCCGAGGGCGCCGAGGAACCCGAAGTCATCGGAAAGAAGCCCGAAGAGGAAGCCGCCGAGACCGACGACGGCAAGGGCGGCTGACGCCTGTGAGGGACGAAACGGTTGCATGAAACTGATCGTCGGCCTGGGCAATCCGGGACCTCGATACGCCGACACGCGGCACAACGTGGGCTGGCGAGTGGCCGAGGAACTGGCCCGCTGCGCCGGCGCCGCACGATGGAAACAAAAGTTCGAGGCCGCCGTGACCGAGGGACGCTGGCACGACCGGAAGGTCGTCCTGGCACGCCCGACGACGTTCATGAACGAGTCGGGCCGGTCGGTGCGGCAACTGATGGACTTCTGGAAGGCCGGCGCCGAGGACCTGCTCGTGGTTCTCGACGATATGGCGATCGAGGTCGGACGCATCCGCCTGCGCGCGGCGGGGTCGGACGGCGGGCACAAGGGTTTGAAGTCGGTCATCGCCTGCCTCGGGCACGAGTATTTCGCCCGGCTGCGGGTGGGGGTCGGCCCGGCGCCGTCCGAAGAGCACGCGAACTTTGTCTTGTCGCCGTTTGCCCGCGACGAGAAACCGGTTATCGAGGAGGCGACCCTCAGGGCCGCCCGGGCCGCCGAATGCTGGATCATCAACGGGCCCGATGAGACCATGAACCGGTTCAACCGGGCCGAAGGGGCGTAGCACGCCGCGGGGCGTGCCGAAACATGCAGAAGGAGGAGGCCAAACGGCCGTCAAACCATGCCAACCACGAACCCCATCCGCGTCTACGAAGCCATGTTCCTCGTCGATACCGGCGATGCCGCCATCTGGGATGACCTCACGAAGCACATCGAGGACATCCTCGGGCGAAGCGGCGGCGAACTCATCGGCATCACCCGCTGGGACGAACGGAAACTCGCCTATCCGGTCGCCAAACACAAACGCGGAACCTACGTCCTGACGTTCTTCCACATGCCCGACGGCGACGGGGTCCACGAGATCGAGAACGACTGTCGACTGTCCGAGAAGATCCTGCGAGTCCTTGTTCTCAAGGCCGACCACTTCACGGTGGCCGACATGCGGCTCCAGTTGGGCGAGGACACCCGCAACGACGTGGCCGAGAAGGTCATGGCGGCGCGCGGCGAGAAAGAGCCCCCGCCCCCCGAGGCTGAGGCCGAGGCCGGCGCCGAACCGCCCGCCGACGCCCCCGCCTCCGAGGCCGCCCCCGTCGCCGAAGAGGCCCCCGCCGAGGCCCCCGTCGCCGAAGCGGCGCCCGCCGAGGCGCCGGCAGACGCCGCCGCGGTGCCGCCCCAACCGCCGGAATCAGCCGAGAACTGAAAACGAACGCGCCTGAAGCAGAGGACGAATCATGGCCAACTATAATAAGGTTATCCTGATCGGGAACCTGACCCGCGACCCGCAACTCAGGTACACGCCGTCGCAGGCGGCGGTGTGCGATGTCGGCCTGGCCGTCAACCGCCAGTGGACCGGCCAGGACGGACAGAAGCGGGAAGAGGTCTGCTTCGTGAATTGCACCGCTTGGGGACGGCAGGCCGAGACGATCCAGAAATATCTGAGCAAGGGCCAGCCCATCTTTATCGAAGGACGCCTCACCTTCAGCCAGTGGGACGGCCCCGACGGCAAGAAGCGGAGCAAACTCGAAGTCACCATCGAACGGTTCCAGTTCCTCGGCGGACCGAGGACGGGCGGTGGAGGCGGAACCGCCGCCGGCGGCGCGGCATCCCCGGACACCGCCCGGCAGGAGACCTCCGGCGAACAGGAACAGAAGCCGCCCGGTTACGATTTTAGTCAGGACGTGGGCGATGACACCATTCCATTCTAAACTCACACTGGAGAACGATGTGGCCAAGTTTAGACCCAAAGCGAAACCCCGGAAACGCCGAAAAATGGTCCGTTTTCGCGACCGGGCCAAGTGCCGCTTCTGCCGAGAAAAAGTGACCTACATCGATTACAAGGATATCCAGACGCTTCAGAAACTGACGACGACGCGCGGCAAGATGCTGAGCCGTAAACGGAGCGGCAACTGCGCCAAGCATCAACGCGCCGCCGCACGCGCCCTCAAACGCGCCCGGTTCCTCGCCCTGATGCCGTACGTCAGCTAACCCGAGCCGCGCGGCAGGGGCCGGGGGCGCCCGCAACGACCCCGTCGGCCCAACCGCGCGCCGGACTGAGGAGACTCTGTGATGAAGGTTTTGCTCAGACAAGACGTGGCCGAACTCGGCGTCATCGGCGACGTGGTCGAGGTCAAGACCGGTTACGCCCGAAACTACCTGCTGCCCCAGAACGTGGCCGTCCAGCCCAGCGAGGCGAACCTCAAACGCGTCGAGCAGGAACGCCGCGACCGGGAAAAACAGGCCAAGCAGCGACTCGAAACGCTCAAGGGCGTCGCCTCACGCCTCGCGGGCGCCAGCGTTACGATCAAGGCCAAGGCCAACGAACTCGGACACCTGTTCGGGTCGGTCAACGAGTCGCACATCGCCGACGCGCTCGTGGCCGAAGGGTTCAAGGTCGGCCCCGAGCAGATCGCCCTGGCGGCCCCCATCCGGACGCTCGACAAGTTCCGCGTGCCCGTCCGTCTGGCCGACGGCGTCGAGGCCGAAGTGGACGTGTGGGTCGTCCCGGCCTGAACCCGTTTGACGCCGGCACGTGGACGGCCCTGGCGCCTGGGCCGCCGGTGGGCCGAGCGGAAACTTTCTGCGGCCCGTGCTCCAAATCGCTTGACCCACCTCCTCGCGAGCGTTACAAACCCTCTGAGGCGCCGCCGGTCGGCGGCGCCGCCCAGTAGTGACGCATGCCGAGTAGCGACCGATGCCAGACGACCCGCTGGTTGACAAGGTTCCGCCGCACAACCTCGAAGCCGAGATGGCGGTGCTCGGCGCCATGATGCAGAGCACCGATGCCACCGGACTCTGCGTCCAGCACCTCGACGCCGACTGCTTCTACCGCCCCGAGCACGGCGCCCTGTTCAGCGCCTTGGCCGCCATGTTCGACGCCAACCACGCCGTTGACTGGGTCACCCTGAAGGAGGAACTCGCCCAGCGGGGCGACCTTGAAAGCGTGGGCGGCGGCGACTACCTCATCACCCTCGTCGACAGCGTTCCCACCGTCGCCAATGCCGAGTACTATGCCCGCGTCGTCAAGGAGAAGGCCCTGCTGCGCGGCCTGATCCAGGCGGCGGCCGAGATCATCCGCGACGCCCACACTCTGGGCGACCCCGTCGATAACATCCTCGACCGATGCGAGCAACGCATCTTCGAGGTCGTCGAACGCAAGATCGTCGGCCAGGCACACGACGTCCGGACCATCCTCGCCGACGTCATGCAGAAGGTTGACCTCGTCGGCAAACGCGCTATCACCGGCGTCGCCACCGGCCTCACGGACCTCGACGACAAGACGCGCGGCCTCCAGCCCGGCGAACTCATCATCCTGGCCGCCAGACCCAGCGTCGGAAAGAGCGCCCTCGCGCTGAACATCGCCGAATACGTGGCGGTCGACGCCGAGCAGCCCGTCGCCTTCTTCAGCCTCGAAATGAGCAAGTCGGAGTTGGTGCTGCGGCTGCTCTCGTCCCGGGCCGAGGTCGACGGACAGCGGCTCCGCAAGGGCGACGTCCCGGTGGAGAAGGCACGCCTCATCGTCCAGAAAGTGGTCCCGTACGTCTCGAGCAAGCCGTTCTACATCGACGACACGCCCGCCCTGCGTGTCATCGACCTTCGGGCCAAGTGCCGGCGGCTGCTCGCACGGTACAACGTCAAACTCGTCATCGTCGACTATCTGCAACTGATGAGTTCACCCGGCGCCGAGAACCGGCAGGTCGAGGTCTCCAACATCAGCCGCGGCCTCAAGGCACTCGCCCGCGAACTCAATCTGCCCGTCCTGGCGGTCGCCCAACTTCGGCGCGAAAGCGAGGAGCACAAGCGACCACGCCTCTCCGACCTCCGCGAATCCGGCGCACTCGAACAGGACGCCGACGTCGTCCTGCTCCTGCACCGCGAGGCCATGCGCCACGCCCACGGCACGCCGGAGTACCGCGAGGCCCAGGGCCAGGCCGAACTCATCATCGCCAAGCAGCGAAACGGCCCCACCGACATGCTCCGCCTGACCTGGCAACGCCAGTTCACGCGGTTCCGGACGTGGTCGCCCCGCGAGGGCCCCGCCCAGTATGATGTCGAGCAATACGAAACCGCGCCGCCCGACCTCCAGGAATCCGGAACCGAAGCGCCTTTCTGAGGGCCGGTGCCATGACCCGATGTCACGAAACTTCCCGCGCGGCGGGTCTCCGTACGTGTTTAGCGTGTCGGTTGTGGCTGTCACCCTGAGCGAAGCGAAGGGTCTCGCCGTGGAAACGACGAAACAGCAAAGACCACGGCGAGATTCTTCGGCCCGCAAGCGGGCCTCAGAATGACAACGCTAAACACGTCCGGAGACCCACCGCGCGAAATCCGGAGACCCACCGCGCGGAATAGCGAAGTGGCGTTGTAGGACTAAACGGCCGCGCGCAGGCCGTCGCGCCCCAGCGGGCCGCGACGATTCGGGAGGTGTCAAACCATGACACGCCGAACGTTCCTCTTGCTCGCCTGCTCCCTCCTGGCCATGCCGGCCCTGGTCGGATGCAGCGCCAACCCCGTGACGGGCCGCCGCGAACTCCTCCTCATCTCGCGCGAGGAGGAGATCGCCATGGGCCGCGAGGCCGCGCCCCAGTTCGAGAAGGAGTTCGGCGGGCGCGTGCCCAACGCTTCGCTCCAGAGGTACGTCCAGTCGGTCGGGGCCCGCCTTGCCGCCGCCAGCGACCGGCCCATGCCGTACTCCTACACGCTCGTCGGGTCCGACGTGCCGAACGCCTTCGCGCTGCCCGGCGGTCCCGTCTTCATCACGGCGGGCCTGTTGCGGCGGATGACGAACGAGCGGCAACTGGCCGCCGTCCTCGGTCACGAAACCGCCCACGTGGCCGCCAGGCACAGCGTCAAGCAGATGCAGAAACAGATGGGGGCCCAACTGCTCGTCGAGATCGCCGGCCGCATCGGAGGCGAAGGCCGGACCGCCGGCGACGTCGCCAAGGTTGTCTCTTCCGTCGTGACACTCAAGTACAGCCGCGACGACGAGTACCAGGCCGACGCCGTCGGCATCCGCTACGCCGCCCGCGCCGGCTACAACCCCTGGGGCATGGCCGAACTGCTCAACGTCCTCAAGGGCCTGGCCGACACCGAACCCGGCACCTTCGGCGAAATGTTCCAGACCCATCCCATGTCCTCGAAACGCATCCGGGAGGCCGAAGCGATCCTCAAGGACGACGCCTACGCCAAGTGGTCGCCCACCCAGCGCGACCGCAGCGAACGCTACTTCATGCGGATGCGCAGCCTGCTCCCGGACCCGGTGACGAAGTAGGGGAAGATCTCGCCCGATGGCCGAACGACTCAACCGCCGCGACCTTCTCAAATCCCTCGGCGCCGCCGCAGTCGCCCTGCCGGGATGCGCCGGCGCTATGCGGCAAAGGGCCGATGCGCCGCTTGCCGAACAAGCCGCCCCCGACGACGGCGGCAACCTGCCCAAACCGCTGCCACGCCAGGCCGCGTGGCAGGACTATGAACTCGGCCTCGTCTACCACTTCGACCTTGACGTCTACATGCCCGGCGGCCACCATCACGAACGCTCCCGCCGCGAGCAACTCGACATGAACCTCTACAACCCCGCCAAACTCGACACCGACCAATGGCTCTCGGCGGCCACGGCCATGGGTGCACGCTACGCCGTCCTCACCGCCACGCATCACACCGGATTCCTCCAGTGGCAGAGCGACGCATACGATTACGGACTGAAGCAGTGCCGGTGGGGTGGAGGGAAGGCCGACCTTGTCAAAGACTTCATCGAGTCCTGCCGCAAGGTCGGCGTCGCGCCGGGCATCTACCTCGGCATCCGCTTCAACGCGCACTGGCAGGTGTACGGCTACAAGATGAACGGCGGCAAGGGCGGCGACGAGGCCAAACGCAAACAGTATATGCGGGTCTGCGAGAAAATGGTTGAGGAACTGTGCACCCGGTACGGCCCGCTGTGCGAAATGTGGTTCGACGGCGGGGTTATCTCCCCCGAGCAGGGCGGCCCCGACCTCGTGCCCATCGCCGGTAAGCATCAGCCGAACATGGTCTTCTACCACAGCCCCGACCGGGCCGAGCACCGATGGGCCGGCAGCGAGACCGGCACCGCCGCCTACCCCTGCTGGGCCACCATGCCCAGCGTCGGCAGCCAAATCCGCGGTCACGGCCGCGACCCCAAGCATCGTAAAATCCTTATGCACGGTGACCCGGACGGCGCGGTGTGGTGCCCCGCGATGGCCGACGCCCCCATCCGCGAGCATGATTGGCTGTGGGTGCCGAATCACGAGAACCGGGTCCAACCGCTCGACCGGCTGCTCGGCATGTACGAGAAATCCGTCGGCCGCAACGCCAACCTTATCCTCGGCGCTGTGCCCGACTCCGACGGCCTCATCCCGGAACCCGACTTCAAGCGTTACGCCGAGTTCGGCAAGGCGATCCGCCGCCGGTTCGGCAAACCGCTCGCCCGGACCGAGGGCACCGGCCTCACGGTGGAGTTGCGCCTGCCCCGGCCGGCGCGGGTCGATTGCGTCTGTGTCATGGAAGACATCACGCGCGGCGAACGCGTGCGGGAATACGTCGTGGAAGGCCTCACGGCGGGCAGTACGTGGCAGGCGCTCGGCAGCGGTACGTCGGTCGGCCACAAACGGATTCAGCGATTCGGCCCGGTGGAGGTAGCCGCTGTCCGCTTCCGCGCCACGCGCGCCGCCGCCACGCCGCGGATTCGACAACTCGCCGCGTATCTCGTCGGATGAGTCACACTCCGCGCGGCGGGTCGGAGCCTGCCCTGAGCCTGTCGAACGGGGACCCGCCGCGCATGAAGGAGCGGGCCGGTCACAACTTCGGCGCGGGGGGTCCGGAGACCCACCGCGCAACGTGTTCGCAATGACACGCTAAACACGTCAGGAGACCCACCGCGCGACGGCGCGGCCGTGCGAGGGCGCGCTCCGCGGGGAAAGGGAGGAGCGGTATGGACGAAGGCAAGGGGCGGACCAACCGGCGGCGGTTCCTGGCCCGGGCCGCCCGGACGGCGACCGCCTGTCTGGGCCTGGGCGCGGGCTGCTCGCGGGCATCGCAGATAGGAGATGCGATTCCCGAACAACCTTCCCAGGAGCCGCGCTTTTACGTGCCCGAGAACCCGCGGTACACCATCGTCGCGAGCGCCGCCGACTCGCTCCGCTTCACGCTGACCCGGTGCATGACGACCTGGCGCGGCCGCGCGTGCGCCACGTCGAGTTTCGTGGACCCCGACGGCAAAATCATGGACTGGCACGATTTCGGTCCGCTCGAAGGACCCGGCTGGGCCGCCAACGCCGTCGGCGGGGCCTATGAACTCATCGGATGGGCGCGCCTGACCGGCAGCGCCGAGATGGAACGCACCGCCCTCTCGGTCCTCGACCACGTCCTGGAAAACGGGTTCATCGACCGGGCCACCGGCCTCATTCGCGGCTACCGACACGTGCCGCGCGGCGAGATCGTACTCAACTTCAAGCACAACAACGACTGGTTCTGCCCCGGTTCGACGGCCAAGGTGGCCGTCCAGATGCTCCTCGCCGGCGACCTTGATCCGAAGCGGCGCGAGGCGCTCCGTAGCGCCGCCAAGGGGTACGCCGATTGGATCGACACCCGCGTCAAGCCGTTGCCGAACGGCTGGTTCCCCCGCCGCTGCACGGTTGACGGGAAGCCGTACGAGAAATCGGCCGAGGGCGGCAACGACCCCTTCTTCGCCACCAGCGCCGACGCCCTCTTCATCCTACAACTGTGGGCCGAACTCGCGGCACGCCGCCTCGCCGATTACCGAAAGCCGCTCGGCCGCGCCCTGCGCGCCTTCACCGACGCCGGCGGATACTACGCCAGCATCAACCACGACACCTACGACGCCCACGAGAACGTGGCCTACTCGGTGGCGATGCGCGTCTTCCGCCGGGCCGGCCAGGTGCTCGGCGACCCGGCGCTGAAATCCTACGCGCTCCAGACGATCCTGCCCGGCCTGGAAGCGTTCAAGATGCGCGAGGATCGAAACGGCGTTGCCACGCGCGGCCTCCTCTGGATGGAGAAAACCTGGGACACGTCCTACCTGTGGGAGAACGCGGAGGCGTCGCTCGCGTACCTGGAGGCCTACACCGACACACGCAAGCGGGTCTACCTGGACGACGCACTCACGATCCTCCGCGCCGCCGCCAGGCACCACCACGGCCCGCACGGGTTCCTGACCGAGGGCGTCGACTGGAACAACCACGTCGGGCAGAAGCACCACATCGACGGCAAGCAGTTTGCCGCCATCCGCTACACCGAACCGTTCCTCAACAACCAGCACATCGTTGAACCGACGCTGTACTTCCTGACGCACCACGCCGCCGTCTCAACCGAGGGAGAGGCACGACTCTGGCGCGACCACGAAGGAAATGTCATCGCGCGCCTGACGGGGTGACCCGTCCGGCGGCTGTCACCGGCTCGGCGAGCCGTTTGAGGACGCGTTCGACGCGCTGGGCGGCCTCGGCGGCGACGGCGTCCTGGCCCTGGGTCCGTTCGACGGCGGCTTTGTAGTGGGCGAGGGCGTCTTTCAGGTTCCCGGCGGCCTCGCACGCGGCGGCGAGATTGAACAAGAGGTTCACGTCCTTGGGTTCCGCCGCGACGGCGGCTTCGAGATGCCCGACGGCGGCCGCAATGTCCCCTGCCTCCGCCGCCTTCAGGCCCGCCGAGCCATCGGCGTTCCACGTTCCGCGCAGCGGCACGTCGGCCGTTACCTCGCGCGGCGAGATCATGTCGAAGAACTCATCGGCGCACTGGGCGAGCAGTTCCTTGAGGATATCGTCCGCCGCCGGCACCCGGGCCGGCTCGTCCGGACGGTCGAGGCCCAACTCGCCGCGCACCCGCGGGTCCTCCAGCGAGGTGTACGACCGGCGCGTCTCGATCGTGAAGAGCCGGTCCTTCGCCCCCGGCCGAGCGACCCCAAACTCCACCTGGACGGTCGCCGAGCGGACGAGCGTCGGCACCTGGACGGCCACCCACTCGCGGTTGTCGCTGGTCCAGCGGCGGACGTTCCTTGTGCCCTTGACGTCCTTGGTTTCGATGGCGATGGCCCCGCTCACGTCCACCGCCTTGGCCCGTGTGCCGGCGTCGCCGTCGATGGCCCAGTGCCGCGACAGGCGTATCTGGAGCGCCTCGGTCATCAGCGCCGCCGCGTCGCGACGCCCGGCCGGCTGGACACTGAACCTTGTGACGCGGACCATCTGGACGTCGGCCGGCAGCGACAGCGCCGCCGGCAGCCGATGCCGGACCGTCACCACCGGGCCGCCGCACCCCGCCGCCCACACGGCCGCCGCGACCAGAACCACGAGCAACGAGTTGCGTGCGGTCACCGTCCGCCCCTTTCGTCTGACCCCGCCGCGCACCTGCCTCTTGATGGTACGCCGCCGGCCGCCGCCGTGCAACGGCAACCTTTCGGCACGGGGCCAAATTCGAGAACACCCATTCCCAATCGTGCGTGCGGGCTGTCCGCATCGTGCGTGCGGGCTGTCCCCAGCCCGCACGCTGCCGGACCCCGCCAGAGAGCCCGGGGTGCGGGCTGTCCGCATCGAGCGTGCCGGCTGTCCCCAGCCCGCACGCTGCCGCACCCTCCCGGAGAGCCCGGGGTGCGGGCTGTCCGCATCGTGCGTGCGGGCTGTCCCCAGCCCGCACGCTGCCGCACCCTCCCGGAGAGCCCGGGGTGCGGGGTGGGGACACCCCGCACCCTCCCCAGGAGGGCCGGACGTCGTCCGCATCCGGGCCCTCGTCAAAATGGGCGATCTCCGGTTGGCCAGGTCGTTGATTCGCGCCCGGCGGCGACCTATACTCGGATGAGAGTCCGGTTCGGGGAGCGCCTGCCATGAAACGATTCCTGAGGCCTGTCCTCCTGGCTGCCCTGACGACTGCCGCAGGCTGCGGCGCCCAGGGCCTCATCCTGGGTATCGAAGGGTCATATCTGCTGACGGTCCGCGACGCCGTGGCCGTGCCCGGAGAGGAAGTGCAACTCCAGGCGCGGTTCCAGGGGGGCGACTTCCTGCGCGGACGCCAGGGCCACGTCATCCGGTTCGATCGCGGCGGCAAGATCTACCGGGCCGCCTCGACCGACGCCCACGGCGTGGCGGCCGTGACCTTCACACCCGCCCAGGCCGGCGACTACCGCTTCGTCGCCGAGGTCTCCCCCGACGGCCTGCCCGACGACCCGCCCAAGCCGGGCGAACTGCTCGTCGCCTGCCGGGCGGCCGATACGCCCATCGCCGTCGTCGACCTCGACAAGACGGTCGTCGCGTCGGGGTTTCACACGGTGCTGCTCGGGAACCCGACGCCGATGGCCCGGTCGGCGGAGGTGCTCAAGCGCCTGGCCGGCACCCACACGGTCGTGTTCCTGACGCACCGGCCAGACTACTTCGGACCCAAGAGCAAGACGTGGCTGAAGGCGAAGGGGTACCCGCCCGGCCCGGTGCTCCTCTCGACGGTCGGATCGTTCCTGAAGGGGAGCGGCGCGTACAAGAGCGAGATGATCGCCGCCCTGAAGAAGCGGTTCACGAAGGTTGAGGTCGGCATCGGCGACAAGACGAGCGACGTCCAGGCCTACCACGAGAATGGGCTCAAGGCGTTCCTCATTATCCAGGTTGCCGACGGCGCAGCCGCCGCCGGCCTTGAAGCCCTGGCCGACTCCATCAAAGACCTGCCCGACGCCATCCAGGTGGTGACCGGATGGGACCAGGTTGAGGAAGGCCTGTTCGGGCGCGGCAAGTATCCCCGCTCGGCGATGGAGAAGAAACTCAGGAGCCTGGCCGCCGAGCGCAAGAAGGAAGAGGCCGCCGCCGGGCCGTGACGGGCCCGACGCCGGTCCGACCCACAGGAGGTGTCCGGTGAGAGCAGCCGCAGCGATGATGACCGCCGTCTTCGCGCTGGCGGGCGCCGGGTGTATCGCGTCGCACAACCTGGCCGATGGCGAACTCGCCCGTTACGCCTCGCTGCATGCCCGGACCACCGATCTGGGCCCGCCCTACCGGCCGTCGGTCGGCGGACGCCAACTGCCCGGCAAGTGGATCGTTCGCCGCAACCCCAGCCTCATCTGGTCGACGGTGGCGCTCGTCCGGGCGGGCGACCGTCTCAAGGCGGGGGCGGCGGAGATCGAACTGGCCGTCAGCCCCGCCCATGCCACGGCGTTGGCGAACGTCCTTGTCGACGCCCGTCTGGCGCTCGAAGACCTGGCTGAGGTCAGCAAAATGGAAAGGGTGGCGGACCGCCGGCGCTGGGCACACGGCCTGGCCGCAGCGCTCGTTCGTGTCGAGGCCGTCGCACGACGTGTCAGCGTCGGCGAGTCCGATGCGCCGACCGACAGCGACGACGAGCCCCTCGGCATGGCTGCCGGGCCCATGCTCGAGATGCTCACCGCGTACCTGAACGAGCGGTCCGGCGGTTACCTGCTCGGCGACGCGGCGGCGGACGACCTTGGCCGCGTCCGTGCGCTGCTCGTGCAGATGATGCTGCGTCTCGGTTTCGCCGCCGCCGGCAAACAGGTGCCGGAGGGTCTGCGCGAGGCGGTCCAGTCGCGGCTGCGCGACGCCGAGACGTTGAAGGAGGCCGCGGGGCCGCTGGCCGAGGAGTTGCGGGAGCGCCTCGCGGAGGCTTCGCCCGAGGGCGGCAGCGGGCTCTCGTCCGCGCTGCGCGCGGTGCTCGCGTACGCGCCGAGGGCGCTTCTCGCGATGGAGAAACTGGCGCGGCAGTGGGATCGGATGGAGGCCGTCGAACTGGAGTTCCGCCGCAGGGACGAGGGGCCTGCCCTTGCGGTCACCGTCCGCGTGCGGCCGGGCAAGGAGGTGCGGCTGGAGGGCCTGATCATGTTCCAGCCGGCCATCGTGTTCCGCGGCGCCTGCCGCATCGTCGTTCAACCGAAACTGCCCGGCACCGGCGAGACGGTCGTGGCGTTCGAGCCGGTCGGCGACGGCGCCGTGGACATCCGGTTCGAGGGACTGGCGTACGGCATCGCCCGGGCCTTCGTCATGCCCCTGGCGAGCGGGGCCTTGCGCGAGGTCCGCGTGTTCGCCAAGACCCGCAGCCAGGGCGACCAGATCACGAGCGTCGCCATCCTGATGGAGGCGGCGGGAGAGAAGGGCGACCCGCGGCGGGTGCTGCATTTCCAGGACGTGCGGCACAAGCGTCTGCTGCGCGGGCCGTTTGAACTCCGAAGCGTCGTCGAGGGCACCGAACAGGTCTTCAACTACCTGACGCCCGACCGCCGGTACACCTTCCGCCGCGCGGGGACGGCGGCCGACCAGTAGGCCGGCGGTCGAACCGAGAGAGGAGCCCATGAGCCGGAGCGATGAGAAACGCCCGCGCGTCATCACGTGGATCGGCGGCGAGTCGTACCTGCCGCTGCTGCAAGGCGAGCCCGAGACCTGCGGCATGCGAAGCGGACGGGTGGAACTTGCGCCGGGCGAGGAGATCGGCGAACACTCGACCGGCGACCACGAGGAAGTCCTGGTCGTCATCGAGGGCGCCGGCCAGGTTCACGTTGACGGCCACGACCCGCTCGTCATCGAAGGCGGCCGGGTGGCGTACATCCCGCCCCAAAGCACCCACAACGTCCGTAACACCGGCCAGGCCACGCTGCGGTACATCTACGTCGTCGCCCCGGTGGCCGCGACGGACGCCGAGTAAACCGCTGTCTCATATCTGTTGGGTGGCGGGTGTCCCCACCCGCCACCCCGTTTGGCCATCGCTCTCGCGGTGGGCAGGATTACCCACCTCGCAAAACGTGAGCGCCGGCGCGCGCCCCGGGCTACATGCTGCGGGCGATGCGGGCGGTGTCGTGGGCGATCATGGCTTCTTCGTCGGTGGGGATGACGAGAATGCGGACGGGGGAATGGGGGGCGGCCACGTCGCGGGTGTCGCGAGAGTCGGCGGCGTTTCGGTCGGCGTCGAGGACATAGCCGAGCCGGTCGAGGCCGTTGCACGTGCGGCCTCGGATATCGGCGGCGTTTTCTCCGATGCCGCCGGTGAAGACCAGGGCATCGACCCGCCCCAGGACCGCCGTGTAGGCGCCGATGTACTTCTTCAGGCGGTAGCAGAAGATCTCGATGGCCAGCCGTGCCCGGTCGTTGCCTCCCTCGGCGGCGCGGATGACCTCGCGCATGTCGTTCGAGACGCCCGAGAGGCCCAGCAGGCCGCTGTGCCGGTTAAGCAGATCATCGACCTGGCCGGTGTCCATGCCGAGTTTGCGCATGAGGTGGAGGATGATGGCCGGGTCGATGTCGCCGCTGCGCGTTCCCATGACGAGCCCTTCCAGCGGCGTCATGCCCAGCGACGTGTCCACGCTCACGCCGCCGCGCACCGCCGTGATGCTGCACCCGTTGCCGAGGTGGGCGGTGATGAGGTTGACCTCGGTCGGCGAGCGGCCGAGCATCCCGGCGGCCGCCTCCGACACGTACCGGTGGCTCGTTCCGTGGAACCCGTACCGGCGGATGCCGTGCTCGGTGTACAGGTCGTACGGAAGGGGGTACAGGTAAGCGTGCGGCGGGAGGGTCTGGTGAAAGGCCGTGTCGAAGACGCCGACGTGGGGAACGTCGGGCGTGAACGACATGGCGGCGCGGATGCCGATGAGGTTCGCCGGGTTGTGCAGGGGGGCGAGCGGCACGCACGCCTCGATGGCCGCAAGGCAGGCCTCGTCGATGAGCGTACTCTCGGTGAAGCGTTCGGCGCCGTGGATGCAGCGGTGGCCGACGGCGTCGATCCGGTCGAGGCCGGAGATGACGGCGCCCGGGCCGCGGGTCAGGGCCTCGACCACAAGGGCGAACGCCGCCTGGTGGTCGGGCGCCTCGGCGTCGCGGAGGTCCGTGGCGCCGGCGGCCTCATGGCGGATTCGGCTTTCGGCTTCGCCGATCCGTTCGACGATGCCGGAGGCCAGGACGTCGGCCGTGCCGGCGTCGCCCATCGCAAACAGCGAGTACTTGATGCTCGAGGAGCCGCAGTTGACGACGAGGACGTTCACCGGCGTGCGGTCTCCCGTGTAAACGCCGGAGCCGGGCATGGTCCGGCCCGGCTCCGGCGGCTGCGAAGACCCCTCTTCCCTCCAACCCGTCCCCGCGAGCGCCGTCGCTTGCGCGAGGATGGCGATACGTTCATCTTACACGGCGTCCTGAGCCTTCGGCAGGTAGTACTGGTTGTAGGCGGCCACGGTTGCCACGAGGGCAAGGGGTATCGTGAAGAGTGCCCCGATGCCGCAGGCAAGCGACCCGGCCATGCCGATGAGTCCGAGGACGAGGCTCAGGAGCACCATCTTCCAGAAGTTGGCGAAGCAGAACTTGGCGCTCCGCGAGATGGCGTCGGTGGGCGAGGTGTCGGACAACGCCGCAATCGGCATCACAAAGAAGAACATCGCGCCCGCCAGCAGCGACACGGCGATCCCCACCAGGAAGCCGAGAACCGGGATGAACGCCAAGACCACCTGAACCACCGCCACGCCCAGAAAGATGAGCGTCAGAAGCAGGACGGTCAGGAAACCCTTGCCGAAATCCTTGAAGCCCTGAAAGACGTCGCCGATGCTGGCGGGTTCGTCCTTCAGGCGCTTCTGGATGACCCGGATGTAGCCGAACATCAAAGGCCCCCCAATGATGATGGGGCCGACGATCGTGATGCCGGAGATTGTGAGAATCGCCGCAACGACCAGGTACCCGATGACGAACAAGACGAAGTCGCCGGTCACCAGGTTCCAGGCCGTCGAGATGTAGCCGCCCAGGTCCATGTCGGGCCCTCCTGGCGGTGGGATGGCCTGCGGACCAATGTCCTGCGCTTCGGCATCCTGGCCAGGGGTGTCGTGCGGCTGAGACGTGTCTTGCTCCTCGGTCATCGTGCATCTCCTTTCGCGAGCCGCCCAAGACGGGCGCCCCCGGGCCGAGGTGCCGCGCATCCGACCCGCAGGGCTGCTCCAACACCGGCGCGAGTATAGAGAGTCACGGCGCGGTGTCAATTATTCCTGCGAGCCGGCAACGACATCGTACCCAGGTGGCCCGCGCGCCGGAAGGCCTTTCGGCGCGGTTCGAGAACAGGGTCACCCTTTGGGCTGACCATGCCACCCGCCACGCGCGTGCGAAAAGCCGCGTGGGTGCAAGTACGTGTTTAGCGGGGTGGCACGGCCCTTGGGCCGTGCAGTCGCCCTCGGCACGCGGGGTGGGACCCTGGCACGGGTACGGCTCGCGGTCGAGCCACCCTGGCACGGGTGCGGCTCGTGCCGTGGCCGGCGG
>CAZEBQ010000005.1:0-45889 GCA_964510295.1 uncultured Anaerolineales bacterium
CGCCGATCATCACCGAGTCCGGGTCGTGACGAAGCACCGCCCGAAGCCCGCGCGCAAACGTCAGACCCGTCTTCGTCGACACCTGGATCTGGTTCACCCCCTGCAGATGATACTCGACCGGGTCTTCGATGGTGACAATTTTCAGTGTCGGGCTGACCATCGCCTGCAGCGCCGCGTACAGCGTCGTTGTCTTGCCGCACCCTGTGGGGCCCGTCACCAGGAGGATGCCGTGCGGCCGGGCGATGATCTCGCGGAAAACGCCGAACGTGTCCTCGGCCATCCCGAGTTCGGGCAACGTGTACAGGACGGTCGACGTTTCGAGCAGCCGCATCACGATGCCCTCACCGAAGAGCATCGGGATGACGCTGACGCGGACGTCGACCTGTCGGTTGCCGACCTGGAACTTGATGCGGCCGTCCTGGGGCAGGCGCTTCTCGGCAATGTTCAGATGAGCCAGAATCTTAATGCGGCTGATGATGGCCGCCTGAAACCGATCGATCTGCGGCGGCATCGACGGCTCGTGGAGGACCCCGTCGATCCGGTACCGCACCACCATGTTGTTCTCGTACGGCTCGATGTGGATGTCGCTGGCCCGTTCGTTGAGCGCTTCGAGGAAGATCTCGTTGACGAGTTTGATGACGCTCGCCTCCTGGGCCATCTCCAGGAGGTCCTCGTCGTCGCGATCGGCATCGCCGAGGACGTCGACGTCCGCGGCGCCCACCATCTCGTCAACCGTGTCGCCGCCCACGCCGTAGTGCGCTTTGATGACCTTCCGGATCTCTTCCTCCGGGGCGAGGGCCGGCTGAATCGTCAGCCCCGTCAGCAGACGCAGTTCGTCGAAGGCGTACAGGTCAAAGGGGTCGCTCGTCGCGACGGTCAGCGTGCCGTCGGTCCGGCTGACGGGGACGAGGCCCTTGCGGTACACCAGTTTGGCCGGCAGGCTGTGGAGGGTCTGGACGTCGATTTCAATCTCCGAGAGGTCGACAAGCGGAATCGACAACTCGTCGCTCATGATCTCCAGGAACGACTCCTCGGTGACGTACCCCAGCCGGACGAGGGCGCGGTCCAGGCGCACGCCTTCCTTTTTGCGCAGGTCCATCGCTTCAGCCAGTTGGTTGGGCTGAATCAGGCCCTTCTCGAGCAGGACTTCGACGATACTCATACGGGGCACCACCTTCACGGTAGGCACGGCGCACCGGAAGCGCATCCGCCACCGGTTCTTTCCATTCTAACCCCCGCCCGGATACGGGGTTCCGAGTTTCTTCGGGATCCTGAACGCTCTCGCTCACTCGCTACGGTACTACTTCATCGGCCAAACCTCGCCCCGTGTTCCAGCCGGACTCGATCTTTGGAACACGTGAATGAACACTACAGCGCCACTTCGTGCGCGGCGGGTCGGGCCCGAGTGGGGCGTTCGGCTTTTTCCCTTGAAGAACGCCGGTTCCACGCCTATTTTCCCTTCGTCGGGCGCGGCCCGGGGTGCATCAGGGGAAACGATGGAGACCATCGGCGTTGCCGTCATCGGTTTCGGCACGGTCGGCACAGGCGTGGTGCGGCTGTTGCTGGAAGAGGGTGCGCGCCTGGCCGAGGCGATCGGCTGCCGGCTGGACCTCAGGCATGTCTGCGACATCGACCTCGAGCGGCCACGCGACGTCGACGTGCCCCGCGATATCCTGACCGACGACCCCGACGCCTGCCTCAGCGACGGCGACGTTGCCATCGTCGTCGAGACCATCGGCGGCACCACGGTGGCGGTGGACCTGATGAAACGCGCCCTGGCCGCCGGCAAGCACGTCGTCACGGCCAACAAGGCGGCCCTGGCCGAGCGCGGAGACGAACTGTTCGAGGCCGCGCGCGCCGCCCGACGCTCCATCAGTTTCGAGGCCTCGTGCGCCGCGGGCATCCCCCTGATCCGCGCCGTCCGCGACGGTCTCGTCGCCAACCGGCTGACGGCCGTCACCGGCATCCTGAACGGCACCTGCAACTACATCCTGACGCAGATGTCCTCGACCGGCGCCGCCTACGCCGACGCCCTCGCCGAGGCCCAGGCCAGGGGCTACGCCGAGGCCGACCCGACGCTCGACGTCTCGGGCGAGGACGCGGGCCACAAACTGGCCATTCTGGCGGCGCTCGCCTTCGGAACGCGGGTCGCCC
Source organism: uncultured Anaerolineales bacterium (assembly GCA_964510295.1). Taxonomy (GTDB): domain Bacteria; phylum Planctomycetota; class Phycisphaerae; order FEN-1346; family FEN-1346; genus JAUVZF01. Next base: position 2,155 of record CAZEBQ010000005.1, read on the forward strand.
TGGACGACGTCTACGTTGAGGGCATTGCCGGCATCGCCCCGCACGACATCCTCTTCGGCGCCCAACTGGGGTACGTGCTGAAACTGCTGGCCATCGGCCGCCGGACCGGCGACGTGCTCAGTCTGCGCGTCCATCCGACGTTTGTGCCGGCCGACAACCCGCTCGCAACCGTCTCGGGCGCCGACAACGCCGTTCTCGTCACGGGCCACGCCGTCGGCAACACCTTTTACGTTGGTCCGGGCGCCGGCCGGATGCCGACGGCGTCGAGTATCGTGGCGGACCTTGCCGACGCGGCGCTCGGGCGAGCCCAACTGACGTGCGAGCATCTCGCGTGGCCGGCCGGTCGGTGCCCCGCCCTTCCGGTTCAACCGATGGACGAGATCGCCACGCGCTATTACCTGCGGTTCGACGTGGTGGACAAGCCGGGGGTGCTGGCCGAGATCGCCGGGGCCCTCGGGCGGCACGACATCAGCATCGCATCGGTGCTGCAGCATGAGCCGACGCGCTCCGGCGCCGTGCCGCTGGTCATCACGACGCACAACGCACGCGAGGGCAACGTGGCCGCCGCCATCGGCGAGATTCGCGACCTTCCCAGCACGGCCGGTCCGGCGGTGCGGATCCGCATGCTTGAAGAAAGGCCCGAGGCCGCCACGTGAAATACGCCATCGTCATTCCCGACGGCGCGGCCGACCGGCCCGCAGAGGCCCTTGGCGGACGGACACCCTTCGAGGTGGCGCGGCTGCCGAACATGGACTACATCGCCGCCGAGGGACGCCTCGGCACCGTCCAGACGATCCCGGCCGGCATGGCGTCCGGCAGCGACGTTGCCATCCTCAGCCTGCTCGGCTACGACCCGGTCCGCAATTACACGGGTCGTGCGCCGCTGGAGGCGGCGGCGCGGGGCATCGAGGCCCGGCCCGACGATTGGATCTTCCGCTGCAACCTCGTGACGGTGGCCGAGGAGATGATGGTCGATTACTCGGCCGGTCATATCTCGACGCAGGAGGCGGAGGCCCTCGTCGGCGCCCTCGAAGACCGGTTCGGCAGCGACAGTCTCCGCTTTTACCCTGGCGTCGGGTACCGGCACCTGCTGGTTATCCGCGGCGAGTCGTTCAAGGTCCGGACCACGCCGCCTCACGACATCCTGGGCCTGGCCGTCAAGAAGTATCTCCCCAAGGGGAAGAACTCGGCTCGTTTGCGCGAGTTGATGGAGGCCTCGCAGGAGGTCCTCGGCGGCCATTCGGTGAACCAGGTTCGCCGCGACCTGGGCGAGAATCCCGCCTCCCAGATCTGGCTCTGGGGCCAGGGGCAAAAACCCGCGCTTACCACCTTCCGCGAGCGGTGGGGCCTGACCGGCGCCGTCGTGACGGCTGTGGACCTGGTGCGCGGCATCGCGCGCCTCATCGGATGGAACGTCATCGAGGTCGAAGGCGCCACCGGCTACTACGACACCAACTACGCCGGCAAGGCCGAGGCCGCCATCGACGCCCTCAAAGACCATGACGTCGTCGTCGTTCACGTGGAGTCCACCGATGAAGCCGGCCACAACGGCCAGGCACGCGAGAAGGTCCGGGCCCTGGAGGCCATCGACCGCGAGATCGTCGGCAGGCTCCTCAAGGCCATGCAAGCCACCGACGAGCCGTGGCGGATTCTGGTGGCCCCCGACCACGAGACGCCCCTGGCGACCCGAACCCATGAGTCCAAGCCGGTGCCCTTCGCCATGATGGGCGACGGGGTGGAACCCGGCCGCCGCGGCCGTGTCATGACCGAAACCGCCGCACGCAAGGCGGGCATGCACGTGGCCGTCGGCCACGAACTGATGGAATACTTCCTGACGCGGTAGGGCCCGCCGTGGTCGAATCCGATGACGACTCCCGCTCGCGGCCGTTCGCGGCCACCCCGACGGAGCGCCGGGTCGTGTGGGTCCTCGTCTTCCTGGCGTGGACGGCCCTGGTGGTGGCGGCTTGGCACTTCTGGCAGGGGCGCGCCCCGCCCCGGTTTCCCCGCGTCGACCTGAGACCGCACGGCATGTATGACGTGGTCGATGCGGCCGCCGGCCCCGTCTCGATCCGCCTGCGTGACGCGGGGGTCGTCCGCCTGGCCGGCGTCCTGGAGCCGGAAGAGGCGCCAGACCGCGACCGCGCACTGACCTTTCTCCAGAACCTGCTCCCAGCCGGCGCCGACGTCTACGTGGAGATCGAGCCGCGCGCCCCGAACAACCACGGCACACCCCCTCTCGCCACGGTCTATCTTCCGCCGAAGCAAGCCCCCCGAACCGACCCGTTTCCGTACGCCGAGGCGCAACTCGTCACCAGGACGATGGTCCAGGAGGGCCTCGTACGGGTCCGCGCCGGGCAGCCGTACCGGTACCGGTCGGAGTTTCTGCTGCTGGAAGACGACGCCCGCCGCCACACGCGCGGCCTCTGGGCCAAGCCTTCGCCCTGACGCTCTGTTCGCCAACACTCTCTTCTACTGTTAGGACTAATCTCTTTCTCTGCACCCTTTGTGTCTCTGTGGCCCAACTTTGTTCAAGGCCTGGGAATCTTGGGCGCGGTGCGGACGCGGGGGCGGACGGGGAGGCGCTCGATGCCGGCGAAACTGGGGTCGGGCAGGGCGCGGATATCCTCCTCGCCGCGGTAGGGACAGTTCGCGTCGACCCAGGCGATCAGCGTCCGCAGGCCGACCGGGTCGACTTTGACCTTGTTGTGTTTCCCGCTGAAGGCGATGTCGATCAGTTTGCTGGTGCAGGACAGATACGTCATGGGCGGTGCGGTGGTGTAACTGTTGGGATCGCTGTGGTTGTAGTTCTCCGCCAGCAAGGCGCCGGCGAGGCTGGGGGTATGGCGGCCGGCTTTGTTCAGCCCGTAGCCGATCGGTCCCACCAGCGTGATGTACGGCTCCTTGAACATGCCGCGCCCGGGCCGGAGGGTCAGGTCGAGTTTCTTGCGGGCCTTGGGGTTGCCCGCGCCCTGATGGCACTTGCCGCAGTGCTTGTCCAGCACGGGCTGGACCATCCGCTCGTAATTGATCGAGGTCGGCCCCCACGGCGGCGGGGTCAACCGGCGTGGCTTTTCGCGCAGGGCCAGCCCGCGGGCGTTGACGGGCGTAACCGTGTGCAGTTCGTGGCAACCCACGCAGCCGCGCTCCTCCCCCGGCATGACGCCCACGAACGACCGCATCGTCTGGAGAGCCCGGTAGTGTTCGTCGAGCAACTGAAAGTGCAGCGCCGCGCCCGGCGGCACCTTGAAGTGGACCGAGCCGTCGGCCTCGACGGGTACCGTGCCGAGGATTCGCTTGACGCCCTCGGCCTGGACGACCGACACGGCCGGGCCCTCGTGACGGAAGTCGCGGGTCCACATTGAGTATGTCTTGGCGTCCATCTGGATGACCCGCAGGTACTTCACCTTCCCGCCGTCGAGCGTCGGCACGTTCTGGCGGACGTTTGTGCTATAGAGGACGCCGGGCGCGGGCTCGGTTCGGTCTTTCCCCGTGCCGGGCCAGGCGACGCGGTCCCTGTGGATAGGCGGCCGCCGCCGACGCACCGGCATGGCGTGCCAGATGTTGTACACGCCTTCGTAGATGAGTTCCCGGTTGCCGCAGGTGTCCATCAGGTACAGCAGGAACTTGTCGCCGCGCTCGGGGCTGCGAGCCGAGACCAGAAAGTCTTCCTCCGAAAGCGGCCAGGGCGTCTTGTAGGCGGTGAAGCGGCCGGCGGTGTGGTAGTTGTCCTTCTCGGGCGGATCGACCGGCGGCCGCCCGCACTCCGGCCACGGTACGTCGCGCGTCACCTTCGTCAGGCCGCGCGGGAAGTTGTACCCCTTCGCCGGATCGATAATGCCGATCGAGCCGGCGAACCAGTTGTGGTGCGCCAGGCCGGTAAACATGACGCGCCGGCTTCCGGGGATGGGCTGCGGCTCGGCCAGGTGGTCGGGCCACACACTCTGGTTGCCCCAGAACGTCGTCACGTTGGTGCCGTCCTGGTTGACGGTCCACAGACTCTGAATCCGCCAGAGGGCCTTGTCGGTGTATTCCCACCGGGAATAGATGATGCGGCCATCGTTCAGAAGCGCGGGGCACCAGTCGGGCTCGTTGTTCTGGCTGACGATGTAGATGTTCCCCCCGTCGGCGTCGCAGCGGGCCAGGATGTACGAGTAGGTGTACGGCATGCACCGGACGTACGTGTTGGCCCGCGTGGTGGTGAACATGATGTGGCCGTCGGGCAGGTAGATGGGGTCGGTGTCGTCGTAGTCGCCGCGGGTCAACTGCCGGGTCGCGCCCGACGCGAGGTCCGTCTCGTACAGGTGGAAGGCCTTGTCGCCGTGTGGTTTCATGCAGAACAGGACCCGCTTGGCGTCGAAACTCAGGTCCGGCCGCCAGAAACTGCCCGGCTTGCCGGTGGGCGCGACTTTGCGGAGCCTCCCGCCGGGGCCCAGGCCGTCCAGCACGAGCAGCCTTCCGCCGGACACGGCCATCATGCCGTCGCGGTGTCGGGCCTGGTGGGGCCACTCCCGGCCCTGGGGGAACGGGTTGTCGATGAACAGCACCGACGAGAAGTCCACCACGGGGTTCTTCAGCATGATCCGCCGCTTGACTCGGCGCACGGCCAGGTACAACTCCCGGGCGTCCCGGGCCTGCTTGGTCGGGGGCGCGGGCGACGGGATACGGTCTCGACCCGCGGCGAACTCCGCCTGGAGTTCCTTCGGCGTCAGCGCCCGGCCGAACACACACAACTCGTCGACCAGCCCGTCGAACCGCCCCCCGCCGCCGACGCCTCGTCCGCCGATAGTCACCGCCGCGCCCGCGGCGCGCTTGTCGTGGACCAGGGCCTTCCTCCCGTCCGGTCGGCCGTCGACGAACAGGCGGATCTCCTTGTCGTCGACCACCTGAGCCACGTGGTGCCACCGCCCGTCGGCAACCTTGACCTTGCCGTCGACCACGTAGCCGGCCCGTCCGGCCCAGTGATGGCCCCGCACCACGCCTTGGTAGCTCATCAGCAGGAAGCAGCCGGCGGAAGTCCCGTTGCCCAGCACGTCGGCCTCGCCGGAGGTGGTCCGAATCCAGGCGGAGATCGTGTACGGCCCCCTGGCGATACCCGCCAGGGCCGTGCCGACGTTGACGTGCCCCCCGCCCACGTCCAGCGCCTTGCCGAACACCCCCGCCGCCGTCGTTCGCCGGCCGACCAGCCGCCCGTGCCGGCCCTGTCCGGATACGTCCTCCACGCGGCGGGCCTGGTCCCGGTCGAAACTCCACCACGCCAACAAACCCGCGGGCACGCCCTTGGGGTCCCGCGGGGACGGGCGGGGCTCGTCCGAAGCCGCGATCCCCGGCCTGCCGGCCAGTTCGTCCAGGGCCTTCAGTTCCGCCGTCAGGTCCAGCGAGGGCGTGGTCTGCTTCAGTCTCCGCGCCAGGGCCCGCGCCCAGAGAATCTCCTCACCGGCCCGCCGCCCCAACGGCTTACCCTCGGCCTGGAAGAGCCAGTCTTTCTCCAGCACGGCGCGGGCCTCGTCGGCCGAGAGAGTTCGCGTCGGGGGCTCGGTCGGCTGGGCGTCACCGGCGGGGGCATAAGCCGCGTAGATCCCGCCGGGCGGCCTCGCCGGCGTCCGGGCCAGCCGCTTCTTCACTTCGCCCGACAAGCCAAGGAACGGCTTCCATCGCGCCGCCGGCTCTCCCCGTGCCACCGCCAGCGCCACCTGCGACGGCCACACGCCGCTGTAGCCCGCGTCGGGCTTGCGAACGCCCGTCATCGCCACGCACATGCCCGTCGGCGAGTCGACCGTCAACAGGCTGCCTGTGGTCGCGTCGAGAACGGAGTAGTCGTTCTGGTGGTCGTGGGCCGACTCCAGGTTCGCGTAGGCCGACACCTTCACGTCGGTCAGCGCTTTGGGGCCGACGTTGGTCACCTGGATTTCCACGCCTGCGCAGGTCCCCTGCCCCATCCTGGCCCGCAGCCGCAGGCGAAGCCGCCCGTCGGCGGTCTCGACGGTCACGACGGCCTGGTCGTCGGCCAGCCGCCTCGCGGGCGAGAGGACGTTCAGGTTCTCGCCCTCGCCCCTGGTGGGGCCGGAGATTGGCGTGCCCGCGCGCCGGGCTTGGCCGTCCTGGTAGTGCACGTACCAGCCGAAGCGGCTGATCTGCCCGCCGCGGCGGCAGGCGAGGCTCTGGGCCTTGCCCTCCCAGAAATAGTGCCCCGGACCCTCCAGGGCGAAGTTGGTGTGGGCGTTCTTGATCCAGACCGGCGAGGCGCCGACCGCCTTGCCCGGTGCGGCCGGCAGGGCAGGAATCTGTGCGAACTCCTTGCGCGCCCCGGCCAGGACCGCCGCGAGTTCCTTGTACGAGTCCGCATAGGCCAACAGCACCACGCGGGAGGCCGTCTGCCCCGGGTCCAGTACCCCCAAATGCCACGTCACGACGCCGTCGGTGTTGCCGCTGGACTCGGCCGGCGCACCGGCCGCGGCGGCCGGAAACAGCGCGAGCCCCAAACCGAGCCACATGCCAACGCGTCCGCTCATCGCGCGATCTCCCTTGCCGAGAGGATGCGGGGTCGCTCTTACCACTCGCCCGCGCCGCCGCCAGGCGACAACGGCGGCCTTGCTGATGTCACGTTACCGGCTCGCGGGAACCGGTCAACCCGGCAGTTTCCGGATAGCCTCGGCCCACGAGCGTCGTCGGCCTGTGCGACGAATGTATTGCGTGTTCCGGACATGGGCAAGGCCTTTCCGCACACCTAACCGGGCATTGGCCTGCCATCGGGGCGTGATGCCGCCCAAAGCGGCCTGCGTAGGGGCGTTCGTTGCCGGTCCGGGCAAACCATCCCCGTTGCCTCCGCGTCCTCCGGCTGTCTCGTCATTATACATGAACTGTGGTGTTCATCCGGGAAATCCGGGTTAACACCTTTTTGCTTTGACCCTCCGCGAAGCCGACACCTATAATGCGGAGGTGAAAGTCGAAAGGAACGACCTGGATGAGCAACCCGAAGACGTACGACGTGGTCATCGTCGGGGCGGCCGCCGCCGGGCTGGCGGCCGGGATATACGCGGGCCGAGACCGCTACAAGACCGCGATTCTTGAGAAGGACCCTTTCCCCGGCGGCCAGATCATGTTGACAGCCCACATTGCCAACTTCCCCGGTCACGAGAGGATTACCGGCCCGGACCTGATTCAGAAAATGAGAAACCAGGCCGAGGGATTCGGCGCCGAGATCCTGGTCGGTCAAGCCGTCACCGGGCTTCGGCGTGGCGACGACGGGGTGCTGGAGGTTGAGGTCGAGTCCACCGGGTCATCGTACCGCGCGCGTGCCGTGATTCTCGCTCCCGGCAGCCAATACCGCCAACTTGGCGTTCCGGGCGAGACGGAACTGCGCCAGGCCGGCCGCGTCAGTTACTGCGCCGTCTGCGACGGGCCGTTCTACCGGGACAAGCACGTGCTGGTGGTCGGCGGGGGGAATACGGCGGTCGAGGATGCCATCTATCTGGCGACTCAGTTTGCCTGCAGGGTAACCCTGATTCACCGCCGGCGCGAGTTCCGGGCGCAGCGGATCCTCGTCGAGGAACTCTACGAAACCGCAAAGACCGGGACCCTCGACGTCAAACTCCCCTACGTGCCCAAGGCGATCGTCGCGGACGACACCGGCGCCGCCATCGACCACGTCGTCCTGGAAAACGTTGAAACCTCAGAAACCGAGTCCCTGGCGGTCGATGGCGTCTTCATCCTCGTCGGCACCGTGCCGAACACCGAGTTCCTGCGCGGCACGGTGGACATGGATGATCGCGGCTACATCGCGTGCGATCCCCAGACGTTACAGACATCGGTTCCGGGCGTGTTTGTGGCCGGCGACTGCCGAGCCGGCGCTGCCATGCAACTGGCCACGGCCTGCGCCGACGGCGTCCTGGCGGCGCTTCAGGCCAAGGAGTATTTGCGCAACCCCCAGGCCTGGACCGAAACGCGGGCCGAGCGAACCCCGGTCCAGGGCTACTGACACCCGTGTACCCTCTAACCGTATGGGAGGAAGCAGATGGCTGAAAACGTCGTGGAACTGACCGATGCCAACTTCGCCGCCGAAGTCGAGCAGGCCGAGGGCGTGTGCCTGGTCGATTTCTGGGCCGAATGGTGCCCCCCGTGCCGGATGGTCGGCCCCATCATCGAAGAACTCGCCGGCGAGTACGCCGGCAAGGTCAAAGTCGGCAAGGTCGATTGCGACCCCAACCGCGAGACCGCCGGCAAGTTCGGCATCACGGCTATCCCGTCGCTCATCATCTTCAAGGGTGGTGAGGTGGCCAAGCGGTTCATCGGCGTCACCGCCAAGGACAGCCTCAAGGCGGCGCTGGACGAGGCACTGGCGTAGACGGCCCCTGCGGCGAGCCGCCCCGGCGTGTCGGACCATCCGCGCCCGGGCCCTGTTCAGAAAGATGTCCATGGACCGCGACGAACTGCTGACGCGTGTCAAGTCCGCTCTTCAGAGCGCTTTCGGCGAACGTCTGCGCGGCGTTGTGCTCTACGGCTCGGAAGCGCGCGGTGAGGCCGAGCCCGACAGCGATATCGACGTGCTTGTTCTTCTCGAGGGATCCGTCCAGTGGTGGGAGGACTGCGGAACGTGCATCCATGCGCTTTACCCTCTAGTCCTGGAATTGGGTCGCCCGATTGACGCTCAGCCAGTCGATCTGAGGGAATACCAGAAAGAGAAACTGCCGCTGTACCAGGACGCGAAACGCGAGGGCATCCCGGCGTGAATGAACTTGCTGCCGACTTCTGGAAGGCTGCCAACGAAGCGCTGATCGTGGCGAGGCACGACCTTGAGGTCAGCCCAAAGGCCGCAGCATCTCGCGCGTATTACGCCGCCTTCTACGCCGCGTCTGGGCTCTTCGCGGTTAGAGGGCAAGTGTTCCGTAAGCACACGGCGGTCGAGGCGGCCGTCCACCGTGAACTTGTCAACACCGGACTGTGGGAGGGCGAACTTGGCGAAAGCTACTCGCGCCTTCTCAGGACGCGCAACCTTGGCGATTACCGCGTGGACCAAGCCGTTACTCGTGAGGATGCAGAGAAGGCCATCCAGGCCGCCGAAGCGATCCTGCGCGCCGTGGCAAAGGCGCAGCCGGACCAGTTCCCGGACATCTCAGACGCGTAGAGGAATGGAGAGGACGCGCCGCCGAAGGGCTCACTGACACATGCATGAGAAATAATGGTTTTGGAAGTTTGTGTTTTCTGCGGTCACGGTTGTGCTGGGTGCCCTCCTTGCCGGGCTGATTAATCTGTGGGTGAGCGGGTGCCAGGTAAGCAGACGGAGGGAAGCCGTCGCCAAAGCGCTCGTCGTCGATGTGCGCGCCTGTGCTTTCTCGGCAAAGAGGACGGCTTGGGCAATCGAGAACCGTTTGATGCCTGATTGGGTGTCTTCATCACCCGCGCATTCGCACTCTTTCGACACCCCCTCAGCACTGATTTCTGGAAAGCGGCCGCAGGAGACGCACAGAACCTGCCCTCAGAGAGCCTCGCGAGGGTGGTAGCCTTTTACGGGCCAGTGGGGCATATCAACGCCCGCCTGCGTGACCTTGAGCAGGACCAGACGAAGTACGCGGAACGTCGCCGTCGCCCGGCAAGTCGCAGGCGTCGAACGTCCACTCGGGCGGCTGGGGCGACCGCAGGTAGGCGTCGATGTCGCGTGCGGCGGCTTGGCCGGCGCCCATCGCACTGATGACCGTGGCGGCGCCCGTCACGATGTCGCCGCCCGACCAGACACGCTCCTTCATCGTGCGTCCGGTCGCCTCGTCGGCCACAACCGTTCCCCACCGCGTCGTCTGGAGACCGGGGGTGGTCTGCGGCACGATGGGGTTGGGCCGGTTGCCGATGGCGACGATGACGGCATCGGCGTCGAGGACGAACTCGCTCCCCTCAATCGGCACGGGCCGCCGGCGGCCGGAGTCGTCGACTTCGCCGAGTTCCATCCGCAGGCACTCCATGCCGACCACGCGTCCCTCGTCGTCGCCGAGGATGCGCGTCGGGGTCGTCAGGAGGTTGAACACGATGCCCTCCTGCTCGGCGTGATGGATTTCGGCGGCGCGGGCGGGCATCTCCACCCGGCTGCGCCGATACACGACGGTCACGACGTCGGCGCCCAGCCGCAGCGCCGTCCGGGCCGAATCCATCGCCACGTTTCCGCCGCCGACCACCGCAACGCGCTTCGGCCGCGCGATGGGCGTATCGGATCGGTCCGGGTCGTAAGCCCCCATCAGGTTGGCCCGCGTCAGGTACTCGTTGGCGCTGAAGACGCCGACGAGGTCCTCGCCCGGAACGTTCAGGAACATCGGCGCCCCTGCCCCGACGCCGACGAACACGGCGTCGTACTCCTCGAGCAGTTCATCGACCGTATCGAGTTTGCCGACGACGACGTCGGTGGCGATCTCCACGCCGCGCGCTGCCAGGCGGTCCACCTCTTCCCGCACGACGGCCTTCGGCAGGCGGAACTCCGGAATGCCGTAGACCAGGACGCCGCCCGGCTTGTGCAGCGCCTCGAAGACGGTCACGCCGTGACCGCGCGCGGTCAGTTCACCCGCACACGTCAGCCCCGCCGGCCCCGACCCGACGACGGCGACGCGTTTGCCGGTCGGTTCAGGCGCGGGCGGCAGGGGGCGACTGCCGCGGGCGCGTTTCCAGTCGGCGGCGAAGCGTTCGAGATTCCCGATGGCGAGCGGCTCGCCCTTCTTGCCGAGGACACACACCTGTTCACACTGCGTTTCCTGGGGACAGACGCGGCCGCAGACCGCCGGCAGCGCGTTGACGAGGAGGATGCGGTCGGCCGCCTCCTCAAACCGGCCCTCGGCGATGAGTTTCACGAAGCCCGGGATGTCGATCCCGACGGGGCAGCCCGTCACGCACTGCGGTTTCTTGCACAGCAGGCACCGGCCGGCCTCCACTTGGGCCTCTTCGGGCGTGTAGCCGAGGGGAACCTCGTTGAAGTCGCGGACCCGTTCAGCCGCCGGCCGTTCCTGCATGGGGACGCGCGGCGTGCCGGTCTTCTTGTCGCCCTTCGGTGCGGTCATTCCGGAGCGGCCCTTCTCTGCAGGAGGCCGAGCGGCCTAATCCTACAACGCTAGTCCGCCTTTTTGTCCGCCTGGTGGCCTTCCCAGGCCACCAGGAACAGGCATCAACTGCGTTCGCGGCGGCCTGGGAAGGCCGCCGCGCGGAACGTAGCGTAGTCGTACTAATCGTTCGTGTGGCGGGGATGGAGTCCGATGCGGCAGGCATCGTAATCCTTCCGCTCCCTGCCGCGGTAGGCGGCCAGCCGGCGCGCCAGCGAATCGAAATCGACCTGGTGCCCGTCGAACTCGGGTCCGTCCACGCAGGCGAACTTGACTTCGCCCCCGACGATCACCCGGCAGCCGCCGCACATGCCCGTCCCGTCCACCATGATCGGGTTCAAACTGACGACCGTCGGCAGGCTTGCCTCGCCGGTGACCTTGCACACGGCGCGCATCATGGGGACCGGTCCGATGGCCCAGGCCTTGTCGAACGTCTGCCGTTCCGCGAAGAGGTCGGCGATGACGTCGGTCACGAAGCCCTCGCGCCCGTACGTGCCGTCGTCGGTGGCCACACGGACCTCATCGGCGAAGGCGCGGAATTCGTCTTCCAGAATGACCAGGTCTCCGGACCGGGCGCCGATGACAACCGTCAGCCGGTTCCCGGCCTCCTTCAGGGCCTTCGCGATCGGATACAGCGGGCCCGTGCCGATGCCGCCGCCTACGCAGAGCACGCGGCCGTAGCGTTCGATCTCGCTGGCGACGCCAAGCGGGCCGACGAGGTCAAGAATGCGCTGGCCAACCGTCATGTCCGCCAGCAGCGTCGTCGACTTGCCGACGACGGCGAAAATGAGGGTGATCGTGCCTGCCTGGGCGTCGCTGTCGGCGATCGTCAGCGGGAACCGCTCGCCGGTTTCGGTCAGACGAAGAATGACAAACTGGCCCGGCCTGGCCTTGCTTGCGATCTTGCGATGGGCAACCTCCATGCGGAGGATGTCAGGACCGAGCACCGTCTTTGCCACGACCTCGTTCATCCACCCACTCCCATCAGAGCAATAAACGCCAAAGTATATGACGCGAACGCGCTGCCGTCAACCGCGGAACCTCCAAAACCGGCGCCGGCGACACGCGACAAATGCTTGCATCGCCCCTGCGCGCGCGCCATCATGGACGCAGCCGTGCGGGCATCGGGACCCGGGAGGGGACCCCGAAACGGATTCGGCAACAGACGCCGAACATACTGGTCCGCGTCCCGGGTCCGGTGCCCGGCTGGTCATTGGTCATTTGTCCCTGGTCATTGGTCACTTGCTCGAGGGTGTGTGAGGTTGGCGGGTCGTCCCAAGTGACGAGTGACAAATGACGTCGCCAAACGCAGGGAGCCCGTCATGCCACGTCCGACCCGCTGGATGCCACCCGCCCTGCTCTGCCTCGCCGCCGTCTTGGCGGTGGCGGCGGAGACGAAAGAGCAACTGACGGCCAAGTTGTGGCCGACCGAGCGCATCGAGGCGGCGCTGGCGGCCGTCGAGAAGCAGAAGGCGGCCGGCCTGCTCTCAGGCGCCGCTTACGCCCGCCGCAAGACCATGCTCCAGAACCGCCTCGCCGGGCGCTTCAAGCCCACGATGCTTTCGGTAACCAACCCTCCGCTCAACTTCATCCAGAACGGCGGTTTCGAAGATATCAACAAGAACTCCCGGCCCAACCGCAGCCGCTGGCTCTGGTGGAACGGATGGTCCTGGGGCGGCGACTACGAGAACCGATGGGAAGACCGACCCGCCTACGTCCACTCCGGCAAGCATTCGGCCCGCATCACGTGCAAAGGCAACCCCGGCCGCATCGGCATCATGACGCCCAAACTCCCCATGGCGCCGGGGGCCACCGAGTACGTCTTCACCATCTGGGCCAAGGGCGAGGGCGAGAACCAACTGTTCCTCAACTTCGAGGCCGGCGCGCGCGGCACCCTCCGCAAACGCATCGGCACGCAGTGGGAACGCGTTACCCTCGAAGGCCGACCCGACCCCGACGCCGAGACCTACGGCCTCTACATCTACGTCACCGGCAAAGGAACGATCTGGCTCGACGACGCGAAACTCGTTCCATCCGGAAGCGGCGTGAAAGACTAGCGAGACCCACCTGGCCCCCGCCGGCAGGCGGGGGGATCTCCGAGGAGCGCGCACGATGCGACACACACTCGCTTTTATATCGCTGCTGGCGCTCTGCCTTCCGGCGCTGGCCGACATCGACCTCTACGTCACCGACACCATGGCTGTCCAGGACAAGTCGATCAAGCCCCTGGGCGGCAAGCCGTCCGCGGTTGCGACGATGTTCGCCGCCCCGGGCGAGGTCGAACCGGTCAGTTTCGCCCTCCAGCCGAAGCAGCGCCTGGCGGGCGTGATGATCGCCGGCGGCGAACTCAAGGGCCCCGCCGGAACCATCCCCGCCGCAAACGTCCGAGTCCGCTCCGTCGAAGCGTTCCACGGCAAGGGACGTGACCTCCTCATGGACCTCGGCCATGCCTGGGATATGCCCGCATGGAGCAAGGAACGCTTCTGGGTCACCGTCAAGGTTCCCGCCGACGCCAAACCCGGCACGTACAAGGGCGTCTGCACGGTCACGAGCGACTCCAAGCCCGTCGCGCGGCTGGCGATTGAATTGGAGGTGCTGCCGATCCGCCTGGAGGAACCGCCGTACGCGCTGGGCTACAACTACTCCAACCCCAAAGACCCGGCGGTCCTGGCGGCGCACCTGGCCGATATGCGCGACCACGGCATGACCGTCGTCGGCCCGCTCTACAACTTCCACCTGCCCATCACCGACGACGACACGAGCGAACTCGGGGCGTTCCTGAAGGCGTACCTTGCGGCCGGCTTCACACAGCCGGTCTACTTTGCCACGCCGATGAGCCTGACCATCTCGAGCCTCACCGGCTACGGCTCCATCGACTCGAAACGGTTCCAGCAGAAGTACCTTGAGGTCATGCACAAGTTGCACGCTGAGGCGCTCAAGCACCCTGTTCCCGTCATCTTCAGTATCGGCGACGAGTTCACGAACAAGGGGGTCAAGGGCGTCGAGTTCGCCGGCCGGCTCGCCCGCCTCACGTGGGAAGAACTCCCCGAGATGATCACCACCAGCGACATGAACGGGTACATGGAGGTCATGGCTATGGCCCCCTACCTGAACGTGGCCGCCATCAACAACGGGTGGGACGGCATCGACCATCACAACAAGGGCCGCCGCCTCGTCAACAAGGAGTTCCTGACCGAACTCACGGAAAAGACCGGCGCCATCCCCTGGTTCGTCAACACCGGCAGCAGCCGGTTCCCCTTCGGCCTGTTCTTCTGGAAGATGACGAAATATGGTGTGATCGGCAAGGTCGAGTGGTACTACAACCTGCGAAACGAGCGCGGTTCACTCGTGCGGACCGAGGGCAAGACCGTGTGGCCAACGCTGGATTACGAGCGCTCGCGCGAAGGCATCGACGACCTCAAGTATGTCCTCGCGCTCGAAAAAAGAATCGCCCAAGCGAAGAAGGCCCGCAAGGCAGCCGCCCAGGTGCGTGCGGCCGAGGCGCTGCTCAAGCAAATCGCCGACTCCATCATCGACAACTGGACCGCCTACACCCAAGGCGGCGAAACCTTCCCCGCCGACGGCTTCGACGCCATCGACCCCGCCAAAGCCGCCCAACTCGGCCCCTTCAACACCCTCCGCCGCGCCGTGGCCGATCACATCATCGCCATCGACGAAGCCCTGTAGGCCGCGGCGTGCCCCGGCGCGTGTGCACCCCGGCCGGTTCACGTAGGCCGCGGCGTGCCGCGGCTCGTGTGCGGTCCGGCCGGTTCGCGTACGCCGCGGCGTGCCGCGGCTTCATGCCTTGCAGCCGCAGAGGCGCACCGCAACCGACGGCTACTCGGGCATCTCGAATCCCGGGCACGGGTCGCACGTGCCCCAATCCGGCGAATACTCCCCAAGCCTGACGTACCGGTGAAACGACGACCACGGGTAATCGACCACCCGCTCAACCAGACCGTGCTTGACGGGGTTCCAATGCGCGTAGTCCACGCACCGTTTCAGGTCGGCCTCGTCACGAACCGTATGTTCCCAGAACCGGGGTTGCCAGACGCCGCGCCTGCTGTACCTTCTCTCGGCGGCCGTAGGAACGATCTCGCGTCCGCCCGAAGCCAGGAAGGCTTTCGTGAACCCTTCCTTGACCTTCTGCATGCGCAGCGAGTAGTCGGTGTCGCCCGGCAACAGCGTCCAGGCCGTGTGGAAATGGTCCGGCAACAAGACCAGCGCTACCACGTTCCACGGCCACTGGGCCCGAACCGAACGAAAGGCATCGCGCAGACACCGCCGACCTGCTTCACTCGTCAGAATCGGCCGGCGATGGTAGGTTACCGCCGTGAAGAAGTAGGTCCCCCCAGGGACATACACACGGATGTAGCGGCCCATGCTTTCCCCCCGAAAGCGCCGCGGCACGCCGCGGCCTACGCCTACACCCTGCGCGCCGCCTTGAACTCCGCCACTTTCCCCGCCACGTCACCCGACCGCAACAGCCCTTCGCCGACGAGGATGGCGTGGCAGCGGCAGGTAAGGAGGCGGGAGACGTCGGCGGGGGTCCGGATGCCGCTTTCGGCGACGAGGATGCGGCCGGCGTCGAGGACGCGGGGGGCGAGACGTTCGGTCGTCTCGAGGGAAACGTCGAACGTCGTCAGGTCGCGGTTGTTGACGCCCACGAGCGGCGCGCCGCAGCGGATGGCTTTCTCGAGCGTCGCATCGCTGTGGGCTTCGGCGAGGGCATCCATGCCGAGGTCGGCGGCGAGCGAGGCCAAGTCAGCCATTTCGCCGGCCTCCAGCGCCTCGGCAATCAAGAGAATCGCGTCGGCCCCGGCCGCCCGCGCCTCGTAAACCTGGACCGGCGCGATGATAAACTCTTTTCGCAGAACCGGCAGGTCCACGGCCGCGCGGACTTCGCGCAGATGCGCGATGGAACCGCCGAAGAACGCTTCGTCGGTCAGGCAACTGACGGCGTCTGCCCCACCGTCCTCGTAGGCCCTCGCAATGTCGGCGGGCACGAAGGGGTCGCAGATGACGCCGGCCGACGGCGACCGGTGTTTGACCTCGGCCATGACGCGGATGGGTTCGCCGTCCGGCCGCCTGAGCGCCCCCGCCAGGCTCCGCGGCGGCGGTGCATCGCGACACGCCGCCTGAAGGTCGGCCGCGCGCGCCTGAAGCGCCGCGACCTCGTCGCGCTTCGCAGCCAGGATGTCGTCGAGGATGTTGGACATGCGTCGCCCCTTCGCGCGGCCTCTCGCTCACACTCGCGGCTAGTTGTGAAATGGCTGAGTCGCCCAGTTACTCCGTCACTTAGTCGCCTTCCGCAGGCCTGTCAACCTTTTTGCTTGAGGCCCGCCGGGGCCCCGCCTAGAATCCGGCCCGCATCCACAAGTGTGTGTCAGGGAGGCCTACCGTGCAGACCTTCAGCGTTCGGACGCGGTCGCGCGTCGAGATGGTCGATATCACCGGCGAGGTGGCCGAGGCGATTCGGGCCGAGGGCATCGACGACGGTTTGGCCGTCGTCTTTGTGCCGCACACGACGGCCGGCGTCACGATCAACGAGAACGCCGACCCGGACGTCGCGCGCGACATCACCGCCGACCTCAGCCGCCTCGTGCCGCGCTCGGACGCCTACGCCCACGCCGAGGGCAACTCCGACGCCCACATCAAGTCGTCGCTCTTCGGGCCGTCGCTGGTGCTGATCGTCTCGGGCGGGCGGCCGGTCCTCGGCACATGGCAGGCCGTCTACTTTTGTGAAGGCGACGGCCCGCGCCACCGCAAAGTCCATGTGGCGGCACGGTGAGCGGCGCGGCAGGTGCGGACACCCGCCGCGCACGTGTGTCACTTGCTTCACACCGGCGTCTTGTCGCGACTGAGAACCCCGGATGATCCTGGCCGCAACCAACGCCGTGACGGAACTGCCTCCGGTGTGGCTCTTCGTTGCGGTCGGCCTGTGTCTGCCGGTCTGCATCGTGGTGTTTGTGCGGATCGGCCGGTGGTGGATCACCGACCGGCCCGTGCCGCTGCCGATCGACGGTGCCCTCCCCGCGGTGCGGCTGTCGTTCCGGACGGGCCTGCTTCTGTTCCTTGCGGCGCAAGGGCTGTGGGTCACTCTGACGCTCGGCTACGATGCGGCCGCCGATGCGGGTCTGTTGCCGTGGGAACCGCTCCCATTTCCGGAGCCTTTTCGTCCGAGCATGTTCATCGGTCAGGCGGTTCCCGCCCTCCTGGCGCTGGCCGTGTTACGGGGTTTCGGGCGATGGACACCGGCGACGGTCGGCGTCCGCGCCGGGAATCTCGGCACCGGCCTCGCGCACGGCGTCGTCGGCTTTGCCGCCATCCTGCCCGTGTGTGTGGCGGCACTGATGGTGAACGCGGTGCTCCTGCACATGCTGAAGGCCCCCGTGACGCCGCATCCCGTGCTTGAGGCGATTCTCAAGACGCCCGACCCGTGGGCGTTTGCGTTGGCGGGTCTGATGGCGGTGGTCATCGCGCCGCTGGCCGAGGAGTTTCTGTATCGCGGCATTCTGCTGATGACGCTCGTCCGGCACGTCGGGATCATCCCGGGCCTGGTGGTTACGAGCGCCGTCTTTGCGGCGGCCCACTTCACCGCGGAGCCGCAGGCCCTGTTGCCGCTCTTCTTCCTCGGCATGGCCCTGGGGTACGTGGCCTACCGGACGCGTAGCCTGGTGGCCCCCGTCATCGCCCATGCCCTGTTCAACGGTCTGATGATCGCGGGGACGTTCTTCGCTTCTTGACAGTCGCCGGCCCCCGCTTATGCTGACACGGCGTCACCCGCAAGGAGCCCCGCGATGCAAAGGTCAGTTGCCCGCCGGCGCGCGCCACGGCTGCATGATCCCCATCACCGGCGAGCAGTACGACGCTATCTGCGCCGCGTACGATCGTAAGCAGACGGGCGGGAAGTGAACGGCGCCCCTGCCGTCAGCCCCGCCGACCCCCTTGCACGCCCGCCCCGTCTTCGCTACACTAACAGGCACATTGCCTTTGCAAAGGAGACCTACCGTGCCATCTGAAATGAAGCGTCGCGCATTCTTGCAGAACTCGCTCCTCGCCTCGGCCGGCGGAGCGCTGGCTGTGGGGGCCGCCGAGACGCCCGCCGACGCTGCACAGGCCAAGCCGGACGCGAAGCAACCGCAGGCCGACGCCCTGCCCTGCGGCAAGATCGGCGACCTGGTGGTCAGCCGCATCATCCTGGGCGGGAACCTGCTCACCCATTACACCCACAGCCGCGACCTGAAGTATGTCTACAACCTCGCCGCACATTACAACACCGAGGAGAAGATCTTCGAGACACTCGATTTGGCCCAGCGGCACGGCATCAACACGCTGTCGGTCCACAACCCGCCCGCCATCATGAAGACCCTCAGGAAATACCGCCGCGAGCGAGGTGGGAAGATACAGTCGATCATCTGCCCCACCGCCGAGTGCAAACCCGGCATGGCCGACTACATCCGGCAGGTGGACGACCTGATCGACGCCGGGGCCGACGCCATTTACGTCTGGGGCGTTCGCGGCGACCAACTCGTCGCCCAGGGCAAGTTCGACCTCATCGAGAAGGCCGTCGGCATCGCCAAGGCCCACGGCGTGCCGTCCGGCATCGGCGCACACGACCTGCGGGTCATCGTCGAATGCGAGAAACGCGGCATCGAGTCCGACTTCTACATCAAGACCTTCCACCATCACCGTTACCCCACCGCCCCGAAGCCCGAGGAGTTGAAGGCCCCCTACTCGGAGTTCCCCGGCTACTGGTGCAAGGACCCGCAGGAGACGATCGAGGTGATGAAGAAGGTCACGAAGCCGTGGATCGCCTACAAGCTGATGGCGGCCGGCGCCATTCCGCCGAAAGACGCCCTGCCCTATGCCTTCAATAGCGGCGCCGACCACGCCCTCATCGGCATGTTCGATTTCGAGATCGCCGAAGACACCAAGATTGGCAAGCAGGCGCTGGCCAAGGTCAAACGCGAGCGGCCGTGGCGGAGTTGAGGCGGGCCAGTTCTCACCGTAACGCGCGGTGGGGTTAAACCGGGTGCGCGGAACCTGAAATGCTCTAACACGCCAGCGCCACTTCGTGCGCGGTGGGTGCGGAGACCCACCGCGCGAAATGGCGCCCTTCTTGCATCCGGTTGTCGTGCCGGACCGGCCGGGCCAGTGCTACTCGGTCTCTTTCTCCGTCTCGGCTTCGTCGGCCGGTTCGGCCTCGCCCACGTCGGCGTCCTCGGCCATTTCCTGTTCGGCCGGCGGCTCGGCTTCGGCGGCCGGTTCAGGCTCGCCCACGTCGGTCTCCTCGGCCGTTTCCTGTTCGGCCGGCGGCTCGGCTTCGGCGACCGGTTCGGGCGGGGCCGGGGGCTGAGGCACGGGCGGCGGTTCGGGCGGCGCAGCCGATGCATCCGCCCGCTGCACGTTTTCGGCCCTTGGCCCCTTGTCGCCCTTGACCACGTCGAACTCAACCGCGTCACCCTCGGCGAGGGACTTGAACCCCTCGCCCTGGATGGAGGTGTGGTGGACGAACACGTCCGGCCCGCCGTCCTGTTCAATGAAGCCGAAGCCCTTGCTGTCATTGAACCACTTCACTTTTCCTGTAGCCACTGGTACGTCCCCTTACGTTCTTCCCGGCAAGGTTCGCCACGATTCTGAGCCGGGAAGTCTCTCAGAACCGAATCATTGGGCCGCTGCTTGGCGGCCTGCGCTTCCATCGCACGCCTGTTCAGAACAGGAGCCGCACGGCAGGAAGCGTTTCGACCTCAAATCTTACCCATCTTGACAGAGGATGTCAACGATGGAACCTGCCGCGACGGAGCAGGCTTGACTTCAGCCGTCGGCGCGGCGATAGTGCCGGTGCCGCGGTCCCCGCACTCGCGACAGTCCATGCGGCCAGGCCGGCCCTCGGAATCGGGCCGCCATCGTACGCCTCCCATGAAGGAGAGAAGCGTGTCCACTTGGCGACCCGGCCTGATGGTCCTCACCATGCTCGCGCTGGCCGCCTGGACCGCTGCCGCCCTTGCCGCCGACTGGCCACAGTGGGGCGGCTCACCCGGCCGCAACATGGTTTCGGCCGAGACGAACCTGCCCGAATCCTTTGAGCCCGGCAAGAAGCAGTCCGGCGGCAAGGGCGTCGACCTCAAAACCACCAAGAACGTCCGATGGGCCGCACGCCTGGGGTCCTACATCTACGGAAACCCCACCGTCGCGGGCGGCAAGGTCTTCGTCGGCACCGACGACTCGCTCCTCAGCGGCGACCGCATCAAGCGGACCCGCAGCGGCATGGTCAAGTGCCTCGATGAGGCCACCGGCAAACTCCTGTGGCAACTCGTGGTGCCAAAACGCGAGAAGGACCGCCTCCAGCCGGGCGCGCACTACGGACAGCAGCATTTCGGAACGTGTTCCTCGCCCGCCGTCGTCGGCGACCGCGCCTATGTGTTCACCAACGCCTGCGAGATGGTCTGCCTCGACGTCGACGGCCTGGCCGACGGCAACGACGGCCCGTACACCGACGAGGGCCAATACATGGTGGGGCCCGGCAAGAAACCGGTGAAACTCGAGCCGACCGACGCCGACATCATCTGGCTGTACGACCTCATCGACGAACTCGACGTGTGCCCGCACGACACGGCGAGTTGCTCGCCCCTCGTGCACGAGGGCCTTGTCTACTGCGTCACGTCAAACGGCGTGGACGGGGCTCACAAGAAGTGCATCCGGCCCGAGGCGCCGAGTTTCATCGCCCTCGACGCCAAGACCGGCCGCCTTGTCGCCACCGACAACGAGAAACTCGGCAGACACCTGTGGCACTGCCTCTGGTCGCCGCCCTCGTGCGGAAAGGTGGGTGACCGGACGCTGGTGTTCTTCGGCGGTGGCGACGGCCTCTGTTACGCCTTCGAGGCCCCGGCCCGGGCCAAGGACAAACCGTTCCACCTGAAGAAGGCCTGGTCCTACGACTGCAACCCGCCGCGCTACCGCCTGCGCAACGGCAAACCCATCCCGTACTACGAAGGCGACAAACGCAAGAACCACTCCACCAACAAGGACGACGGCAAGTACCTCGGTCCCAGCCAGATCATTGCGACGCCCGTCTTCCATAAGGGGCGCGTGTACGTGACCATCGGCCAGGACCCGGCCCACGGCCGCGGCAGAGGCCTTCTCCACTGCATCGACGCCACCAAGACGGGGGACATTACGAAGAGCGGCAAGGTGTGGGCGTACGACGGCCTGGAGCGGAGCATCTCGGGCGTCGCCATCGCCGACGGCCTGCTTTATGCCGTCGACCTGCCCGGCCGCCTCCACTGCATGGACCCCGACACGGGCAAGGTACACTGGATCCACGAGGTCAAGGCCGAAACATGGGGCACGCCCCTGGTGGCCGACGGCAGGGTCTACCTGGGCACGAAGAAACTCTTCACGATTATGGCCGCCGGCAAGGAGCCCAAGGTGCTCGCCAGGATCAGTCTTGGCTCGGCGTCGTACGGTACGCCCGTGGCGGCAAACGGCACGCTGTTCGTCGCCTCGCAGCGATACCTGTGGGCGGTTCAGAAGGACGCCAAACCGGCCGAGTAGCCTCGCGGCACAGGCCGGCACAAGCGCAAAGCGCGCGGCGGGTCGGCAGACCCGCCGCGCATCAACGTAACCGCGTCACCGCGTCTGTGCCGCAGCGCTAGCCCCCAACCAGTGTGTCGAAGAACTTCTGGATGCCCTCGTAGTACTTCCCTTGGGCGGCGTAGACGAGATAGGCGAGCGTCGCGAGGATCGCCAGGCCCATTCCGATGTTCCATAGCCAGCGCCGGCCGCCCGCCGGCGTATCGGCGCCGAGATAGTCCCGCCGGTTCTGCATGACGAAGAAGGCGATGTAGGCGATCGGAAGCATCAGGCCGCAGACGGCGCTCGTCCACACCGCCACCCAGAAACCCATGTACTGCCACAGGACAACCCCCAGCATGCCGACGCCGGGGATCAGGCACGCCAGTTTGTATTTCCAGCCCTTCGGCTCGATCTTGAACATCTCGCACGCGGCAAACCCGGCCACAATCATGTGAGTCGTGACGGAACTCAGAACCATGCCCAGGATGCCCAGGCCGAAGATATAGTGGCCAATCTCTTCGCCGACGCCGGCCTCGGCGATCATCTTCGCTGCCGCCACCGGCGAGACGCCGCTGCCGACGTCCTCCGACCCGTGAATCGTGACGGCCGCAGCGACCGCCATCAGACCGGTTGCCAGGACAAAGGGGATGAGCATGCCGCTTATCAGATCGAACCGCGCCAGCCCGCGGTGCTCCCTTCCCCACCCCCGCGCCAGCAGCGAGTACCCGTACAGGAACGTCATGTTGATGCCGACGGCCGCACCGAACGCCCCCAGCACCGCCCCCACGCCTGCGGTGTCGGTCGGGATGTAGAGCGGCAGCAAACCCTTTGCCAGTTCCCCCCACTTGATGTTTCCGATCACGGCGGCCCGGACGACAACGACCGCAAAGGAGGCCACGATGATCCAGACCATTACCTTCAATGCCCGCTCGTAGAGCCGGATGCCGCGCCACCCGCTGCCGTAGTTCCACGTAATGATGGTCGAGATGGTGAGAATCACCACGCCGATGCCCAGCAGAAGAAGCGTCTGAGACGCGCCGGTCGGCTCCCACTTGGTGGCAACCTTGATCATGTCCTGGGTCATCCCTGCAGCCAAGGCATATTGCGGGAAGTGCCAGATGACCGTGGCTGCCAGCGTCGCCAACGCCCACGCCCACGCGACCGAGGGGTGCACGAACTTCTTCATCGCCCCGAACGGCCGGGCCTGCGTCGAAAGCGTCTGGTACGACATGGCCGACAGCATGATGATCCCCAGGATCATGGCGATCGGCTGGACCCACAGCAGTTTGTAGCCGTACAGGGCGCCGATTGTCAGCGACGACGCCGCGCTGCCCCCGCCAAGGGTCATCGCACTCTGGAGCCACCCGGGACCGGTCTTGCGGGCATAGCCGAACCAGCGTGCAAGGACCGGCTTGACAGCCAGTTCGGCCAGTTCCGCCTTCTCCTGGGCCAGCGCCTGCGGGTCGCCCGCCGAGAACATCGGGAGCCCGTGTTCGAGGTCGGAGCCGCCGGCCTCGGTCTGCGGTTCGTTCGGAGTTCCGCCGCTCATGCCGCCTCCCATATCTGTGGACAGGCAAAGATAATGCGCCCCCGCCCCGCCAAGTTCAACAGAATCTTCGTGCGACGCGGCCGGTGTCGCCGGCGAAAAACCGTGGCGTGGGCGGTGCGGTGGAGTACAATGCTCGCCCGGCCACGCCACGGCCCGTGAGCCGACAGGAAACGCGGAACCCAAACGCTCACGCACCGTTTCACTCCATGGGGATTACAGGAGAACGTGCCATGTCAGCGACGACTCACCTGTCGCGGCGGGGGTTCCTGAAGGGAGCCGCTGCCGCTGCGCTCGTCGGACCCTATGCCATTACGTCGCGCGCCCTCGGTGCGCCGGACAAGGCGGCGGCCGGCAACCGCCTGACGCTCGCGCACATCGGCATCGGCAACCAGGGGCGGGGCCACTTCGGGTCCATGCTCGGAAACCGCGACGCCCAGATCCTGGCCGTCTGCGACGTCAGGAAGAACGTCCGCGACGAGCGGTCCAAGATGGTCGACGACCGGTACAGCAAGGATTCGTCGCGCGGCTCCTATCGCGGGTGCGCCGCCTACAACGACTACCACGACGTGATGGCCCGTGACGACATCGACGCCTGCGTCGTCGCCACGCCCGACCATTGGCACGCCATCATCTCGTGCGCGGCGGCCCGTGCCGGCAAGGATATCTACCAGGAGAAGCCTCTGACGCTCGACATCCGCGAGGCCTGGCTGATGGTTGACTATATGCGCCGCTACGGCATCGTCTTCCAGACAGGCAGCCAGCAGCGGTCGGACAACCGGTTCCGCTTTGCGTGCGAACTGGTCCGCAACAAATATATCGGTGACCTCAAGACCGTCCACGTGGGCGTGGGTATGCCGTCGGAAGAGAAGCACCTCCCCGAGCAACCCATTCCGCCCGGCCTGGACTGGGAGACGTGGCAGGGCCCCGCCGCCTGGAAACCGTACAACGCCGAGCGGGCCAGCGGCAACTACGGCGGCGGGTGGCGCCGAATCCGCGACTACTCCGGAGGCATGATGACCGACTGGGGTGCCCATCACTTCGACATCGCCCAGTGGGGCATGGGCATGGATGGCAACGGGCCCGTCGAAGTTCTCGCGCCCGACAACGAGCATAAACAGATCCGCTACCGGTACGAATGCGGTGTCATCATGTACCACGGCGGCGCCAACGGCGTTCTCTTTACCGGCACCGAGGGCAAGGTCGAGGTCAACCGCGGCTACATCCGCACCTGGCCCGAGAGCCTGATGCAGGTCCAACTCAGCGCCGGCGACATCCACCTGTACCGAAGCACCAACCACCGCCAGGACTGGCTCGACTGCATCAAGACGCGGAAGCGTCCCATCTGCGACATCCTCGTCGGCACCAGCAGCATCACCGTGTGTCACCTGGGCAATATCTGCTACTGGCTCAACCGGAACATCACGTGGGACCCCGTCAAGAAGCAGATCCTTGGCGACCCCGACGCCGGCCGGTGGTTGGACCGGCCGAAACGCGCACCCTACCGCATCGCCTGACCGGACCCGATGATAAGGAGAATCCCAATGAGGTCCACGTCCCTGCTGTGCCTTGCAACGCTGCTGGCCGTTGGTGCCGTGGCGGTGTCGCCGCAGGCGGCGGCCGCCGCCTCCGCCGCCGAGATCAAGGCCAACTTCGCGAAGGAACTCGACGCCCTGCTGCCCGACATGTCGAGCGACGACCTGAAGAAGCGGAAGCAATCACAGGACAAGTTCAGCCTGATGTGCCTTGCGGCCGGGCGGCCGGGGGCCGAGGCCGAACGCGCCGCCATGTCCGCCGTCATCCTGCCCAAACTCGGGGCCGACACGCCCGAAGAGGCTCGCGCCTGGCTCCTCCGGCAACTCCAGTACATCGGCCGGGCGGAAGCCGTTCCTGCGGTCGCGGCCCTGCTGACCGACAACAGCCCCCGTGTCCGCGAATGTGCACGCCGAACCCTCCAGGAGATCCCCGGAGAGGAAGCCCTCAAGGTCCTCCGCAGCGCCTTGGCCAAGGCCACGACGGCCGACGGGCGCATCGCCATGATCAACGCCCTGGCCCAGCGGCGGGATGCGGCGTCCGTGCCGACCGTCGCCGGATTCCTGGCCGATAAAGACAAGTCCGTGGCCCTGGCAGCCGCCGCCGGTCTCGGCAAGATCGGCGGACGCGACGCCGCCAACGCCCTCGCCCAAGGGCGTGGCAAAGCCGACGACGACGTGCAGACGGTCGTCCTGGACTCGTACCTCCTGTGCGCCGACGGTCTGACGGCTGCCGGCAAGGCCGCCGACGCCGCCGGCATCTACAACACCGTCTACCTCAAGAAGGACAACCCGCCGCGCATGCGCGTCGCGGCCCTGCGGGGCCTGTGTGTGGCCCAGGGCGAGAAGGCCATCCCCACCCTCACCCAAGTCCTCGCGGGCCCGGACGCGACGATGCGCAGACTTGCCATTTCGTTCGTCAACGAAATCCCCGGTGCGGCCGCAACGAAAGCCTTTGCCGCCGTGCTTCCTAATCTCGAGACGGCAACCCAGGTGACGCTGCTCGGCCTGTTGGCCGTCCGCGGCGACACCGCCGCCAAGCCCGCCGTCATGGCGGCCGTCAAGCACCAGGATGAAGCCGTCCGCGTGGCGGCCCTGGCGGCCCTGGCAGGCGTCGGCGAGCCGCACGATGCGGTGTTCCTGGCCCGGACGGCCGCCGCAACCCAGGGCAACGTCCAGAGCGCAGCCCGAACAAGTCTGGCAACGCTGAAGGGCAAGACCGTGGACCAGACGATGCTGACCGCCCTGCCGTCGTCGGCGGTCCCCATCCGTCTGGAACTGATTCACGCCCTCGCCGCTCGCGGGGCAACGGCCGCCACCGGAACCTTCCTCAGACTCGCCAAGGACGCCGACGCATCCATCCGCACCGCCGCCATCCAGGGTCTCGAGAGCGTCGGAAACCGCCAGTGCGTGCCGATGCTGGTGGGCATCGTGAAGAGCCCCAAGCAGGCCGGCGACCGCGACGCGGCACAGAAGGCCTTGTCGGCGGTCTGCACACGGGAGGCCGACAAGGACGCCGCCGCCGCGATGCTCACCCAAGGGATTGTCGGCACCAGCGGCGAGGCCAAGGCCGCCCTGCTCGCACCGCTCGGGAAAATCGGCGGCCAGAAGGCGATCCTTCCCGTCCGGGCCGCGCTGAGCGACCGCGACGAGAAGGTCCGCGAGGCCGCCGTCCGCGTCATCTCGGAGTGGCCCGACGATGCGGCCCTCGGTGACATGATCGCCGTCGCCAAGACCGATCCCAAGACCTCGCACCAGGTGCTGGCGCTTCGCGGGTACATGAACCTGGCGCGGCGGCGGGATCGGCCCGCCAAGCAGAAATTCGACATGTGCAAGGCCGCCATGGACGCCTGCAAGCGACCCGACGAGAAGCGACTGGTCCTTGGCGTTCTGCGCGACGTGCGGTCGATCGAGGCGTTCCGGATGGCCGCCCCCCTGATGGACGAGCCGAAGTGCCAGCGCGAGGCAGTCAGCGCCGCCGTCCGGATCGGTCGCAGTCTTGGAGGCAAACTTCCTGACGACGTGGGCCCCGCCATGGAGAAGGCCCTCACGCTCACCAAAGACGGTCGCACGCGCCGCGACGCCGAGGGCGTCCTCAAGAAATGGCAGGGACAACAGAAGAAGAAGTAGCCCCAGCCTGATACGGCAACGCCACTTCCCGCGCGGCGGCCTTCCCAGGCCGCCGCGTTCTCATACAGCGCGATTTCTCGTGGTGGCCTGGGAAGGCCACCACGCGGGACGGGGGAATCGCCTCCCCTTTCAGTCGCCCGCCCGCGATGCCAATGCCTCGGCCTCGGCGCGGGTCGGCATGGCGGGGATGGCGCCGGCCTTGGTGCAGGCCAGTGCGCCTGCGGCGTTGGCGCGGCGGCAGAGGCGCTCGAGCGCGCCGGGAGTCAGTCCCTCCAGCGAGCCGCCCGACGCCAGGTGGTCGAGAAGGTCCACCAGAATGCTTGCGACGAAGGCGTCGCCGGCGCCCGTGCACTCGACCACCGGCACCTTGAATCCGGGGACGGTGCCGGCGCCCTCGGCATGATGGTAATAGCAGCCCTTGTGGCCCATGCTGACGACGACGAGCCGCGGGCCGGCCGCCAGGATTTTCTCCGCCCCTTTGGCGAGGTCGTCGGCGCCGGTCACGAGTTCCCATTCCTCTTGGCTGACCTTAACCACGTCTGCCAGGGGTAAAGCCGTCCTGATTTCCAGGTGTCCGCGTTCCTCGCCGTCCCACAAAGCGGGCCGCCAGTTGGGATCGAAGGACACCAGCCGCCCGGCATCATGGGCGATGCGCGCGGCCTTCAGCGTTGCCTCTTTCGGCCCGGTATCAATCAGGCTGATGGAGCCGAAGTGGAAGCACGCGGCGCCGGCGACGTACGCCTCGTCGATGTCGTCGGGCGCCAGGAGCATGTCGGCCCCGGGGTTGCGGTAGAAGAAGATTTCCTTGCGGCCGTCGTCGTGGACGCCGACGAAGGCGAGGGTGGTCCGTGCCTTGTCGGTCCGGGACAGGTGGCTGGTGTCAACGTGGGCCTGGCGTAGGGTTTGTTCGAGGAAGTCGCCGAAGGGCTCAGAGCCGATTTTTCCGACAAAACCGGCGGTTCGGCCGAGTCGAGCCACGCCGCACGCCACGTTCGCCGGGGCCCCGCCGGGGGCGCGGCGGAAGGCGGGAACCTCGCGCAGCGTGCGGTTCGATTCGACCGCCACGAAATCGATGAGCAACTCACCCAGGCATACGCAATCGGGCATCGCCGTTTCTTCCTTTCGCGGCGCCGACCGGGCCGAACGGCACACGCCCGGGCCGGCCGTCATATCGGCGGCAGCCGTGATTGTAAAGTCAGCGGCGAGGGGCCGCAACGAGTAAAGGCCGATGCCGAGGTCGGCGGTCCGGCGGGCGGGTCCGGCCGGCGCCATGTCGGTTTCGGTCGCCTTGGCCGCCAAGATGCCGCTTGTAAACCGGGGATTGGGACCATAGAATAAACTGAGGAGGGGCGTTATGGTGACGTATCATCGGACCGTTTTCCGGAGTCGAACCGTCATGAGGAAACCCACGCGGTCGGGCAAGCGGGAATCGCCCGCATTCACACTGGTCGAATTGCTCATCGTCATCACGATCCTGGCGCTGCTGGCGGGGATTATGGCGTCGGCCGTCGGCAACGTCATGAGATACGCCGACAATATCACCTGCCAGAACAATCTCAGGCAGATCGCCACGTGCGTCTTGAGTTACACGGCCGACTACAAAGGCGCCATTCCACCCACCATGGTCAAGCGGAAGGACGGCACAATCTATTACTGGTGCAACCTGCTCGCAACGAGGTACCTGCCGGCAGAGAACACCCTCGGGAAGAACGACGCCAGCGGCCAGCCCGTGCGGACGAGCAAGAATACCGTTCTACTCTGTCCGGCTTCCACGCTCGAGTATGTGATGGAAACCGATACCAGCGACTCCACAGGCACCTTCAACAACCCCGACCACAACCTGGCCCAGGGCTGGTACCGAGTTGGCAACGAAGTCATCCAGACCGACTGCTCCTACTACTGGAACGGCTACACCGGCAATAACTCGGAACTGCTGCGCTGCATACCGTCATTGTACGTCGATGAGTCGAGGGTCAACGCCAAGGACAGTTACCATAACATCGCCGAAATCCCCCAGCGGGCCCATCTCGTGATGGTGACGGACGGCGTGTTCTGGCTCGATTCCCAGGGGAACACGCGACCTCAGCGGATCGCGGCGCGGCACACCGGGGAGTACGGCAGCCGGCTCATGACCAACATGGCCTTCTACGACTCCCACGTCGAGTCGTTCGACCGGTACGCTCCGATACAGGCCGGGCGGCGCGTCTGGAGTCAGGAAGAAGTGGTTGGCGAGATGCACCTGCCCGTGGAGAAGCGGGACCTCGTGCCCATCATGCCGCGCCGCGACCCCATCCTCGGCGGCGGACCACCCTACTTCTATCTGCCCAAGCGGTAACACGACAACGCTACGACGGTCCTTGCCTTTCCCATCGGAACCGCGCGGCGGCCTTCCCAGGGCAAGATACCATGAGTCCGGTGGGGTGGCCTGCGAAGGCCGCCACGCAGAAGGCAGGGCGACCCGTGCAACAGGCCCTGGTCCGCGGCAGGTGTCAGATGTCGCGGTTGGCCTTGAGATAGGTGAGGATGCGGCCGGCGGTCTCCTCGGGCGAGAACCGGTCGGTCTGAATCCGGTAATGGCACGCCGCGTCGTATTTCTCGCGGCGTTCCAGGAGCAGGTTAGCGACCTCGGCGATGCCGCCCGAGTCGGTCAGGTCAGGCCGTTCGGCCAGCGTCTTGGGGTCGGCCTTCATCCGCTCCCAGATGATCTCCGGCGTGCAGGTGAGCAGGACGACCTTGCCGGCGGCCCGCAGCGTCTGGGTGTTCGCATCGTCGAGGATGGCCCCGCCGCCGGCGCTGACGACCTGCCGGTCGCCTGCCGAGACCTCGGCGACCACCTCCCGCTCGATGCGGCGGAACTGCGGCCACCCGCCTTGGGCGACGATCTCTTTGATGCTCTTGCCGGCCCGCTCCTGGATGAGCGTGTCGGTATCGACGAGCGGCCAGGCGAGGCGGTCGGCCAGGATCTCGCCGATCGTCGTCTTGCCGGTGCATCGGTAGCCGATTAGCACGAGGTTCATCGGGACGCCTCCCAATTGCGCGGCGCAAGCGCCGTGGCTAATCCTACAGCGCCACTTCCCGCGCGGCGGGTCTCCGGACCCGCCGCGCAACGGCGAAAATGGGCTTTCGAGCGCGGTGGGTCCCCGTTCGACAGGCTCAGGGCAGGCTCCGACCCACCGCGCGAAATGCCGCGCGAGCGCGGCGGCTAACCAGGATTACTCTTTCCTTTCGACCGCCTTTCGCCGCGCCAGGCCCTGGACCTTCATGGGCAGACCGAACAGGTGGATGAAGCCGGTGGCGTCGGCGGGGTTATAGCCCTCGCCCATGACGAAACTGGCCAGGTCCTCGCTGTAAAGACTGTGAGGCGACTCGGCTCCGGCGTACAGGGCATGGCCCTTGTAGAGTTTCAGTCGGACCTTGCCCGAAACGCCCTGCTGCGTACGATCGACGAAGGCGTCGAGGGCCTCCCGCAGCATCGAGAACCACTGGCCGTTGTACACGAGTTCCGCATACCGCAGCGCCGCGCCCTGTTTGTAGTGAAGCGTCTCGCGGTCGAGGCACAGCGCCTCCAGCGCCGCATGAGCCGCATACAGGATCGTGCCGCCCGGCGTCTCGTACACGCCGCGCGACTTGATGCCGACGAGCCGGTTCTCCACGAGATCGATCTGTCCGACGCCGTGTTTGCCGCCGACCGTGTTGAGCGTCTCGACGATCTCGACGGGCCCCAGTCGTTTGCCGTTCACGCCGACGGGCACGCCCGAGTCGAACTCGACCTCGACGTACTCCGCCACGTCCGGCGCCTCGGCCACGGGTGACGAGATGACGAAGACGCGGTCGCCGGGCTCGTTGGCGGGGCTTTCGAGTTCGGCCCCCTCGTGGCTGATGTGCCAGAGGTTGCGGTCGCGGCTGTAGAGGCTCTTCTTCGACTGGACGATCGGGATGCCATGCGATTCGGCGTAGTCCACGGCGGCCTCGCGGCTGGTGAGCGTCCACCGAGGGTCGCGCCAGGGCGCCAGCACCTTGAGGTCGGGCGCGAGGGCCATGAACGTGAGTTCGAACCGCACCTGATCGTTGCCCTTGCCGGTGGCGCCGTGGGCGACGGCGTCGGCGCCCGTCTTGCGGGCGCAGTCGACCTGTTTCTTGGCGATAAGCGGCCGGGCGATGCTCGTCCCGAGCAGGTACTTGCCCTCGTAGACGGCCCCGGCCTTGAGCATGGGCCACAGGTAATCGGTCACGAACTCCTCGCGAAGGTCCTCGACGTGGACCTCCGAGGCGCCCGAGGCCTTGGCCTTCTCGACAATGCCGTCGAGTTCACCGGCCCCCTGCCCCAGGTCGGCCACAAAAGCGACGACCTCGCAGCCGTACGTCTCGCGGAGCCACGGAAGGATGACCGACGTATCGAGCCCTCCCGAGTAGGCCAGGACGGCTTTCTTGACGTTGGGTTCGGCCATGTGATGTCACCTTTCACGGGCGCGCGGGGCAAGGCCCGCGGCTACAGCAGTTCACGATTGAGTGTAGCGGATCCTCGCGCGGTGGGCAATCTTCCCCACCGCGTAGCGCAGCGCCTCCGTCGCGCGGCGGGCAGGATTGCCCGCCGCGCAACGTGCGCTGACGCGCGGGCAAACCCCGCGGCTAACGGGCTGATCGCTTTGCCTTGCCCGACTTCGCCCTCTTGCGTTTGGCGGCGGCTTTGGGCCGCCTGGCGCGTTTGGCGCCGCCGGCACGGCTGACGGCGCGGTTGATGGCGCTGAGGTACGCCTTGGCGGAGGCTTCGAGGACGTCGGTCGAGACGCCCCGCGCCGAGACCGTCTGCTTGCCGCACAGCGCCTCCAGCCTGACCTCGCCCTGGGCCTCCTTGCCGCTTGTCACGGCCCGCAACTGGTAGTCCTTCAGTTCGAGCCTGACGCCGGTGATACGTTCCATGGCAAGGAAGATGGCGTCGACGGGCCCGTCGCCGGTGGCGGCGTCGCGGACGGGTTCCGGCTTGCCTTTCTCCTGGAGTTCGACGGTGGCGGTCGGCATACCGCCGGTGCCGGTAGCCACCTGGACACCGCACAGGCGCCACTTTTCTGGCACGGCGACGATTTCGCTTTCGACGATGGCCCCGAGGTCTTCGTCGAAGATCTCCTTCTTGCGGTCGGCCAGTTCCTTGAAGGGTCCGAAGAACAGTTTGTCGATCTGCTCGGACGAGAGGCGGAACCCAAGTTCCTTCAGCCGCCGGCGGAACTGGTGACGGCCGGAGTGCTTGCCGAGAACCAGTTTGCTCCTGGCCAGGCCCACCGCCTTCGGGTCCATGATCTCGAAGGTCGTTCGCTCCTTCAGAAAGCCGTCTGCGTGAATGCCCGACTCGTGGGCAAAGGCGTTCTCGCCGACGACCGCCTTGTTCCGCGCCACCACCAGGCCCGTGACACGGCTGACCAGGCGGCTGACGGCATAGAGGCGCTCGGTCCGGAGACCCGTCTTGCACCCCCCGAACTCGTCGGGCCGCGTCCTGAGGGCCATGACAATCTCTTCCATGGCGGCGTTGCCGGCTCGTTCACCGATGCCGTTGATCGTGCACTCCGCCTGCCGCGCGCCCGCCTTGACGGCCGCAAGCGTGTTCGCCACGGCCAGGCCCAGGTCGTCGTGACAGTGGACGGCGATGACGGCCTTCGAGATGTTCGAGACGTTCTCGAAGAGGTGCTCGATCAGGCGTCCGAACTCGTCGGGCATGGCCCAGCCGACCGTGTCGGGAATGTTGACGGTCGTGGCGCCGGCGTCGATGACGGCCTCAACGATCTCGACCAGGAAGTCCCGTTCGGTCCGCGTGGCGTCCATCGGCGAGAACTGGACGTCGTTGATGGCGGCCTTGGCCCGCTCGACGCTCTCGACCGACATCCGCATGACCTGCCGCTTGGACTTCCGCAACTGGTGCTTGCGGTGGATCGGGCTGGTGCCGAGGAACACGTGGATGCGCGGTTTCCGCGCGTCGCGCAGCGCCTCGGCGGCGCGGTCGATGTCCTTGGCCACGCACCGGGCGAGCCCCGCGACGGTGGGCCGGCGCAGTTCGCGGGAGATCGCACGGACAGCGTCGAAATCGTCGGGCGAGGTGATCGGGAAACCCGCCTCGATGATGTCCACGCCGAGGAGTTCCAGGGCCCGTGCGGCTTCGAGTTTCTCCATCAGGTTCATACTGGCGCCCGGCGACTGTTCGCCATCGCGCAGCGTTGTGTCGAAGACGTAGACCCGCTTGCTTGCCTTGCCGGCCATGGTACTCCTCCTCCGCAGAAAGGCCCTCTTATAATGCGTCACCCGCCGCCCGCAACGGATTTCTTGCCGGGCCACGCGGCCGGGCGGCGACGGGACTCGCTGACAAGCCCCCGTCCGGACAAAAAAGAGGCCCCGGGAACCGCTTCCCGAGGCCAATGCTTCCGATCCGTTCGCGCGCAGCGGCCCCGGGGCTTTTACAGCCTAAGGCCCAGGGCAGGATTCTCGCCGCGCGTCTTCATAACACCCGAATCCTATCGTCCATCGGCCGCCAAGTCAAGAGAAAAACCGCGAACGGCAAGACCCCTCGGCTCTTTTGCGCTCGCTCGGGGTGGCACGCGCTGCGCTCGAGGCCGCCGGAAAAACGTGCTACATTCCGAGCGCCGGGTGCAGCGGGGCGGCTCTCCGGCGGCTGAGGCATTACCTTCTTGCAGACCGGCGACCGTCCCGGTATCATGGAGTCCATGGCAAAGGAACCCGACCTGTCGATTATCATCGCGAAGCACAAGCGTCTTCTTATCGCTGTCGTGGCATTCCTGCTCCTCTGGTGGGCCGCCGCGAAGGTCTTGACCCTCTACGCCGACTACCTCTGGTTCGACTCCCTGACCTATGGGAGCGTTTTCACGACCGAACTCTGGGCCAAGGTGGTGCTTGGCGTCTGTGCGTTTCTCATCACGGCCCTGTGGCTGGCAGGTCACGTGGTTCTGGCGACGCAGTTGTCGCCGACGCACGGGTTCCAGATCAAGGGGCTGCCGTGGGTCCTCTCGGGCCAGAAGATTCGGCGGGTGCTGCACCTTGCGGCGGTCGTGTTCGGCGTGGTCGTGGGATTCGGCTTTGCCCAGGGCGCGGCGGCACACTGGTATGAGGTGCTCCAGTTTCTGGACCGTGCCCCGTTCGGCTGGAGCGATCCGGTCCTGGGCCACGACGCGCAGGTCTACGTGTTCGTTCTGCCGATCCTCGGCCAACTGAAGGCCTACGTCATAGCCATGGCCGTTTTCGGGGCGATCGGTGCGGCCGCAACCTACTTCATCAGCGGGGCCATCGGCTGGCAGTACGCGCGGATAACCCGGGCCGCGACGACCCATCTGGCCGCACTCGTGGCCCTGGTCCTCTTGGCCGTCGGGTTCGGCTACTGGCTTGACCGCTACGACCTGCTGCTCTCGTCGCGCGGGACCGTCTTCGGCGCGGGGTACGTCGACGTGCACGTCCGGTTGCCCGTGTTCGCGTTCATGGCGGGCGCAAGCGTCGTTGCAGCGGTCGTGGTGTTGGCGGCCGGGATTCGGATGAAACCGAAGGCGGCCGGTGTGGCCGTCATGCTCCTGATCGCGATTCACGTCATTGCCGTCTGGAGTTACCCCACGTTTCAGCAGCGGTTCGACGTGGTGCCGAACGAACTGGAGCGTGAGACGCCGTACCTGGAGCATAACATCCAGGCCACGCGTTTCGCCTTCGGCCTCTCGGACGTCGACGTGCGGGAGTTCCCCGCGGGCGGGTCGCTCACGCCGGAGGCCGTGCAGGCTGAGCGCGGCACCGTCGACAACGTCCGCCTGTGGGACTGGCGGGCCTTGAAACCCACCTACCAGGAGATTCAGGGCCTGCGAACCTATTACGTCTTCAATCACGCCGACATCGACCGGTACCACGTGGGTGGCCAGTATCGCCAGGTGAGCCTCGCCGTGCGCGAACTCGACCAGGGCCGGCTCCAGGAGAAGAGCCGCACCTGGGTCAACCTCCACCTGCTCTACACGCACGGCTACGGGCTGTGCATGAGCCCCGTTAACGCCGTCACCGGAAGCGGTATGCCGGAGTTGTGGATGCGCGACATTCCTCCCAAGGCGACCGTGCCGTTGGACGTGCCCAACACAGCGGTCTACTTCGGCGAATCGACGCAAAGTTACGCCTTCGTTCAGACCGGGCAGGAGGAGTTCGATTACCCGCTCAAGGACGAGAACGCCTATACGCGGTACAAGGGGAAGGACGGCGTCGCGGTGGGGTCGTGGGTTCGGCGGCTGCTGTTCGCCTACTACTTCGGCGATTGGAACATCCTGCTGACCGACAGTTTCACGCCCGAGACGCGGGTGCTCTGGGCGCGGCAGATTCGCGAGCGGGTCCGGCGTCTGGCAGGGCGGTTCCTGGAACTCGACGACGACGCGTACCCGGTTATCAGCGACGGACGCCTGGTCTGGATCATCGACGCCTACACCCGGGCGGACCATTTCCCGTACGCGCAGCGTGCGCCGTTCCATGCCGCCTCGACCAGTTACATCCGCAACGCCGTCAAGATTGCCGTGGACGCCTACGACGGCAGCGTCACGTTCTACGTGGCCGACCCGAAGGACGCCGTCGTACAGGTGGCCCGGCGCATCTTCCCGGACCTGTTCCGCGACCTGTCGGAAATGCCCGAATCGCTGCGGGCCCATCTGCGGTACCCGATCGATCTCCTCGACATCCAGGCCGGCCAATACCTGACCTACCACATGACCGACCCGCGCGTCTTCTACAACCGCGAAGACCTGTGGCAGCGTCCGAGCGAGCAGTACGGCGGCCAGACGCTCTCCGTCAAGGCCTACTACATCATCATGACGCTGCCCGGCGAGACCGAACCGGAGTACCTGCTGATGCTCCCCTTCACGCCGCGCGGCAAGGACAACATGGTCGGCTGGATGGCGGGGCGATGCGACGGCGAGCAGTATGGCAAACTGCTCGTCTACCAGTTCCCCAAAGACCGGCTCGTTCTCGGGCCGAGGCAGATCGAGGCGAACATCGACAAGAACGACGCCATCAGCCAGCAGATTACGCTCTGGGGACAGAAAGGCAGCCGCGTCATACGCGGCAACCTGCTCGTCATCCCGATTCGCGATGCCGTCCTGTACGTCGAGCCGCTTTATCTCGACAGCGAGCAGACGCGGTTCCCGGAACTGAAGCGTGTGATCGTCGCATCGAAAGACCGCGTCGCCATGCGCGAAACGCTCGACGAAGCGCTCGCCGCCGTCTTCGGCGCCGCGCCGACGCCCGGCAAACCCACCACCCCGCCCCGCGACACGGTCGCGCCCTCGGCCCAGGGCAAGCGCGCGCATGAACTCTTCGAGAAGGCCCAGCAACAACTGCGTCAGGGCGACTGGGCCGCCTACGGCAAGACGATGCAGGAACTCGGCCGCCTCCTGCAGGATATGGCCGGCGAACTTTCCGAGAAGTGATGCGCCGCCGAGGCGCTGAAGGTGTATCGCCAGGCCCAGGAGCGAGTGAAGGAGGGCAACTGGGCCGGCTACGGCCAGGCGATGGAGCGGCTGGAGGAAGTCCTCCGCCAAATGGCCGATGAGGGCACCGAGGCCGGCGGAAAGTAGCATCGACCGCCTGATTGCCGGCAGATCGCGGAACGACATGGCCAACGAGCCGCTTGCCGTCGCAACGCTCGCCATCATTGTGGGGGCGGCTTATGGCTCGTACCTCGGATTCCGCCGCCCCGGATTCATGGACCGCTACCTGTTCTCTCCGCGTGCGGTGCTCGTGCGGAAAGAGTACTGGCGGCTTGTCACCAGCGCGTTCCTGCATGCCGACTGGGTGCATTTCGGCCTCAACGCCTTCAGCCTGTACCTGTTCGGCCGGCACGTCGAGGAGGCCTGCGGCACGCCCGTGCTTCTGGGGATATTCTTCGCGTCGGTCGTGGGCGGAAACCTCCTCGCCCTGTGTCTCCACCGGCACCATGCGTACGAGGCCCTCGGCGCCTCGGGCGGGGCGTGCGGCATCGTGTTCGCCTCCGTCTTCCTGCTCCCGGGCGGGTCGATCCGGCTCCTGCTCCTTCCAATACCTATTCCCGCATATCTCTACGCGCTTCTGTTCATCATTGCATCGGTCTATGGCATCCGGTCTGGGCGCGACAACATCGGGCACGATGCGCACCTCGGGGGTGCGATCGTCGGGCTACTCGTGACGACGGCCATTCGCCCAGCCATCATCCGCGAGAGCCCGGTGACCTATGCACTCGTCATGCTTCTGTCGGCGGGGGCGATGCTCCTCGTGGCCGAGGGGCAGCAGAGGGGCGGCACGGTCAGAGGCGGATCGTTCCGACGCCTGCTCACATCACTTCGCCAGGCCACCGGCCGCCCCGGAGAACGCCGCGAGCGGGAAGAGAACAAGGCCGTGGACCGCATCCTCGAAAAAATCGCGACGGAGGGCCTGGAGAGTCTGACCGAACGCGAAAGGCAAATCCTCAAAGCCGCCTCAGATCGCAAGCGCAGGAAGTTGTAGACCGCGTCGTACCGCGGTACCGCTCGCTCACGCTCGCGGCTACCAGGAGACCGAAGAATGCGATCCCGGATTTCCGTTCTTCTGT
This sequence comes from uncultured Anaerolineales bacterium, assembly GCA_964510295.1. Lineage (GTDB taxonomy): Bacteria > Planctomycetota > Phycisphaerae > FEN-1346 > FEN-1346 > JAUVZF01. The sequence goes on from CAZEBQ010000005.1 coordinate 39,586, forward strand.
GCCTGGTTGCGATCGCCTCCTGCAACCCGCAAGAGCCCCAACCCGAAGTCTACGGCACTCAGCCGGAGACGACCGTATCCTTCCTGGAGAACAGCACGGCAACCGAAGACGTTCCGAAGGTCATCGCGGCAGCTAAAACCTTCTGGAAACCAACGGACGACTTCTGGCCGGAGCCCTCGTCCGTGGCTGAGCAGGAAACGTTCTGGGGGGTCCAGTTCAAGAAGAAGGAGATGATCGTGATTCACCATGGGCAGAAGGTGGTCAAACACGAATTGCCCGGGGTCCGGTGTATCCGCGTCAACAAAGCAGGCCAGTCCTGCTCCTTTGTGCCCGCACGATAGGCAGCCCGCAGCCCGGCAGGCATCCCTGCCGGAAAACCCTTTCAAGCCGGCGGGCACTTCTCTATAGTGATGCGCTCGGGCAGGCGAGGCCTTGTCGGCCCGGGGGCATCGAGCGGCAAGGCGCACGGCCTGTGCGGGCGGCGGCCCGCGCCCGTTTCGAGACGGCCTTTAAGCCAACGATAAGCGGAGCAGGAAACGGTGGACTTCGACGACTTTCCCCAAACCGCCAAGACGGAAGCCGCGCGGCAACTGGATTTGCTGCGGCGCGGGGCCGTCGAGATCTATACCGAGGACGAGTTGCTCGCGAAACTCGCCGCCTCGATCCACCAGCGCCGCCCCCTGCGCATCAAACTCGGAATGGACCCGACCGCCCCGGACATCCACCTCGGCCACACCGTCGTCATGGGCAAGATGCGGCAGTTCCAGGACCTGGGACACAAGGCGGTGCTGATCATCGGCGACTACACCGCCCGCATCGGCGACCCAAGCGGTCAGGACCACGCGCGGCCCGTTTTGTCGGAAGAGCAGATCAAGGAGAACGCCCGGACGTACTTCGACCAGGCCGGCAAGGTACTCGACACCAGCCCCGACCGGCTCGAGGTCCGGTTCAACAGCGAGTGGCTCGATAAACTCACCTTTGCCGACGTGCTGCGACTTGCCGCCCGGATGACCGTCGCACGCATGATGGAACGCGACACGTTCGAGATACGCTACAAGGCCGGCGACCCGATCGGAGTCCACGAGTTCCTGTACCCGCTCATGCAGGGCCACGACTCGGTTGCCATCGAAGCCGACGTGGAACTGGGCGGCACCGACCAGACGTTCAACTGCCTGGCCGGCCGCGACCTCTTGCGCGACGCGCTGCTCGAGCCACAGGTCGTCCTGACCATGCCCCTGCTGGTGGGTCTCGACGGCACCGAGAAGATGTCGAAGTCGAAGGGCAACACCGTCGGCGTCACGGAGCCGCCGAAGGAGATGTTCGGCAAACTGATGAGCCTGCCGGACGATCTCATGGAGAATTACTTTACGCTGCTGACGGACGTGCCTGTGGGCGAGATTCAGGAACTGCTCCAGACAACGCACCCGCGCGACGCCAAGGAGCAACTTGCCAAGATGATCGTCACGCGGTACTACGGCAAGGAAGCCGCCGAGAAAGAGGCGGAGGAGTTCCGCCGCGTCTTCTCGCAGAAGGAGCAGCCGAGCCAGATTCCCGAGGTCCACATTCCCGAGGCCGACTGGCCCAGCCTCCATTGGGACACGCAGGCCGGCACCCTGGGCCTGGCCAGCGTCATCCGCTACGCCGGTTGCGCCTCAAGCAACAGCGAGGCCATGCGGCTGATCCGTCAGGGCGCCGTGGAGATCAACGGCCGGGTCGTCACGAACCCGCAGGCCTCGATTGGCATTACGGCCAGCGCGGTGCCCGTACGGGTGGGCAAGCTGCACTGGCGTACCATCCATTTCGGCACGTAGCCAGCACGAGCCGCGGCCCTCCTTCCGATAACAGGGAAACGCCATGCCGCTGCCTAAGGTCGCCATCATCGGCCGCCCGAACGTCGGCAAGTCGAGCCTGTTCAACACGCTGGCGCGGCGGCGGATCGCCATCGTCGAGCCGACGGCGGGCGTCACGCGCGACCGCATCTCCACCATCATCGAGACCAACGACCGGTGGTTCGAACTCGTGGACACCGGCGGCATGGATTTCCGCACGTCCGCCGACCTGGCCGCCGACGTCGCCAACCAGATCGAGTTCGCCATCCGCGAGGCCTCGATCATCCTCTTCGTCGTGGACGCCCAGGACGGACGCCAGCCGCTCGACGGCCAGATCGCCGAACGGCTCCGGCCCGTCGAGGTCCCCATCATCGTTGCGGCCAACAAGGCCGACAACGGTCGCCTCGCGCAGAATGCGACCGACTTCCACGCGTTCGGGTACGAGCCGGTCATTCCGGTGAGCGCGAAGCACGGCCGCGGCCGGCGCGACCTTATGACCGCCGTCCGCCGGCGCCTTCCCGCCGACGCCGCCGAGGCGCCCGGCGAGGTCGCGATGAAGATCGCCGTCGTCGGCAAACGCAACGCCGGCAAAAGCACGTTCATCAACGCGCTGGCCGGCAGCGAGCGCGTCATCGTCTCGGAGATTCCCGGCACGACGCGCGACGCCGTCGACATCCGGTTCGAGAAAGACGGCCTGACCTACGTCGCCATCGACACGGCCGGCATCCGCAAACGCAAGAGCGTCAAGGACGACATCGACTTCTACAGCCTGACGCGGGCGCTCGGGTCCATCCGCCGCTGTGACGTCGTGCTCCTGCTGATCGACGCCACCACGCCCGTCAGCCAGGTGGACAAGCACCTCGGCCGGGCGGTCAAAGACCAGATGAAGCCCGTCATCCTGGTCGTCAACAAGTGGGACCTGGCCAAGGGCGAGGCGACGACCGGCGACTTTGCCGACTACCTCGGCGAGATGCTGCCCGGCCTCTCCTACGCGCCGCTGTCGTTCACCACGGCCAAGGACGACCGGAACGTGCTGGCCACCATCGACCTCGCCCGCAGCCTCTACAAACAGTCCCGGTCGCGCGTGACCACGGGCGAATTGAACCGCGTGATTGAGCGGGTCGTGAAGATGAAGCAGCCGCCGTCTCCGCGCACGACGCTGCCGAAGATCTACTTTGCGACGCAGGTGGCGACCGCCCCCCCGACCGTCGTCCTCTTCGTCAACCAGCCGGACCTGTTCAGCGCCTCGTACCGGCGGTTCATCGAGAACCGGTTCCGCGAGGAACTGCCCTTCCCCGAGGTGCCCATCCGCCTGATCCTCCGCGCCCACTCCGACGAGGACCGCGACGGCGGGAAGCGCCGCGGCTCGGGCCGCACCAGGACCGGGCCCGAGAAAAAACGGTAGCCAACCGGCCGAGGTCCGGCGCCGGCAGGGGAGGCGACATGAGACAGTCCGTCCGGTGTGTCGCGTGTGGACTCGCCCTCTTGACGTGCGTCGCGGGGGGCTTTGCCGCAGAGGCGCGGTTCGCCGAGCGTGCCGTCCTCGACTGCCCGCCGCCCGGCAAGCACATCCGCTTCGGCCGGGACGTGACCGTCCCGAAGGGCTTCTCGGCCAAGGACCGCGTCGTCGCCACGTACTACTTCTACTGGTACGACGACGCATCCGGCCTCCACTTCATCGACCACGACGGCACGGACGCCCTGACCGATCACCCGGCCAACCCGAAAGGCTACTCGCACAAGCGGCCGGAGTGGCACAAGCGGGAAATGCAGGACATGACGGCCGCCGGCGTCGACGTGGTCCTGCCGGTCTTCTGGGGTTGCCCGGCGAACCTGATGTCGGCGCGCGGCCACAACGGGTGGAGTTACGACGGTCTGCCGCCGCTCGTCCAGGCCCAGGAAGCACTGATTGCCGAAGGCAAGACACCGCCGCCCATCGGCATGTTCTACGACACGTCCACCCTCCGCTACAACGCCGCCGGCCACCACGCGGACCTGTCAACGGCCGCCGGCCGGGCGTGGTTCTACGCGACCATCCGCAACTTCTTCTCGCTGATTCCGCCAAAGCGCTGGGCGACGATCGACGGCAAACCGATCGTGTTTCTCTACAGTGCCGCCTTCGCCAAGGCCGGGGCCGACAGCCCCCAGTTGCTGACATACGTCCACGAGCACTTCGCCCGCGACTTCGGCGGCGCGAGACCGTACATCGTGGCCGAACAGTCGTGGAAACTGCCCGCCGATTCGACGTACGCGTGGGGCGCGGCCTTCGGGCTCAGGGTGCTCGGTGTGGCCGCGGTCGGCCCAGGATACGACGACAGCGCCGTCCCCGGCCGCACGACGCCCCGCCAGGACCGCGAGGACGGCGCCTTCTACCGCCGCAACTGGAACCTGCTCCTCGCGATGAACCCGCTGCGGCGGCCGAACATCGTCGGCGTCGAGACGTGGAACGAGTGGCACGAAGGCACCGACGTCGCCCACTCACGCGAGTACGGCAGGCAGTACATCGAGTTGACCCGACACTACGCCGACCTCTGGAAGGCCGGCAAGCACCTGAAGCCCACCGGGCCGTACGCCAACGCGCAGGAGGTTTCCATTACGTTCGGCCCCCGCGGCAAGAGCAACGGCCTCAGCCTCAAGACGGGCGGCGACGGACTGGCCGAGGTCACCCGGGCCGCCGGCGCCGACTGCATCCAGACGCTTCCCAATCCCCACGGCGAGGGCAAGTACCTGTATGTCGACGTCGACGATTCGTTCTACTTCGACACCGGCGGCGCCCTGCACGTGACCGTGGAGTACCTCGACGAAGGCACTCTGCCGTTCGACCTGCACTATGATTCGACCGACCCGTCCGGCCCGCTCTCCGGCGCCTACAAGTCGGCAGGAGCCGCGCAGCGCCGCAACACACAAACCTGGCGCACCGCAACGTTCATCCTCAAGGACCCGCGACTCGTGAATCGCCAGAATCACGGGAGCGACGTGCGGCTGTTTACGCCGGGCGGCACGCTCAAGGTCCGCCGCATCACCGTCCGCCGCGCACGATGACGAGGCGCCGCACCCGAGGCAGTAGCACTTGGCCCGCCCCGGTCGAGCCCGGCTGGAATCCGTTCATCGCGAGGCCATGGCGTAGAACCATCAGACTCAGCGGGTGACTGTCAACTCCCCCATCGGCCGGATGTTGTCGAGCCCCTTGCCCCAGACGCGCTTCGCCTCCTCGACATAGTGCACGTAATGGGCCAGCGGAACGTCGGCCGAGACGCGGTGGTCGCAATGCGGGATGAACGCGCCCTGCTCGACCAGCGGCGTGAGACGCTCGACCTCGGCCGAGATGGCTTCTTTGCTGCCGGCAAGGATGTGTTTGTCGAATCCGCCGCGCATCAACAGGTCTCTGCCGAATCGCTTCCGCAAATCGAACGGGTCGCACCAGTCGCCGATCTCCAGCGGGAACATGATGTTGACCCCGGCGTCGAGCCAGATCGGCACGAGATCGTCAATTCTCCCGTCGCAATCGAGCATCAGGAACTCGCACCCGTACGAGCGCAACAGGTCCGCGATCCTCCGGTACCAGGGTCCGCACATCTCGGCGAACATCGCCGGGGCGATGAGCGGCCCGCGGTTGAAACAGATGTCCTCCCACATGTGGCCCACGTCGAACCTCACGCCCTGCTCTTTCGCGATCTCAAGCGCCTTGGCAAGGGGCGCCAGGATGCACTCCCCAAGGTGCTCGACCATCTCTTCCACCAGCGCCCGGTCATCGTACAGCATGAGGCTCAGGTTCTCGATGCCGATCCAGTTCCTGAGCACCCCGTACAGGCTGCCGCAGTTGATGCTCAAGGGGTAGGTGCGCTCGGCGTCGCGGTGCCCGGCCACGCGATGCGCGTAATCGTCCGGCACGCGGCGGGGGTCGGCCGGGTCGAGCCGCCTCTTGTACTCGGGCCACGCCTCGCGGCCGGTCAGGACGAACTCGGTCGGTTCGGGGATCGTGACCGAGTGTTTGTGCCATTTCTCGACGACTCCATCTGATCGCCGCTGCCACCGGTAGGTCTCGTCCTCCTTAACCACCTCAGACTCAAACACCGGCTGCAACTGGATGCTGACGTCACAGCCGATGTCGAAGTCGTCCATGCCGAAGAACCGGGCCGCCTTGGGGTTGTCGTCCACCTCCCGAGGCAGCCCTTCTCCGTGCCAGCGGTCGAGCGTCTCGCGCCAGAAGCCGAAGTCCCACATGGGGCAGCGATCGCGCGGCCCGTAGCGCATGGTGGCCAGGAACCGCTCGCGGTCGTTCATCGCTTTCTCCTGCGCGGCAACACCGACGACGACGGCGGACTCTAGTTGCCGCTGCCGACAGGGTCAATGGTTTTCAGCGACCGGCTCGCGGCTTGACAGCCGAGGAATGTCCGCTAGAATGCGGGTGACGGCCGGCCGGAGAGGTGGCTGAGTGGCCGAAAGCGACGGTTTGCTAAACCGTTGAGTGGGTT